>JALHQU010000196.1 GCA_022841795.1 Fimbriiglobus sp. | reverse complement strand
TGCCGTCGAGGAACCGCACCAGGTACGGCCGCTCGTTCGTCGGCGGGGCTTCGAGGACGACGCCCACGCTGCCGGGCGGCTTGGCGGTGCCGGCGCCGGGGACGGCGTGCGCGAACCGCAGCACCACCTGCGTGCCGACCGGGATGAGGAAGGTGTCGGGCATGGGGTTCTTCCGGTGAGCCGGGAGCGTCGTGGCGAGCCGGGAGCGTGAGCGACCGGAGTGATTTCAGAACTCCGGTCGCTCACGCTCCCGGCTCGCCAACACCGCTCCCGGCTCGCCACGACGCTCCCGGCTCACCAACACGCCCCGTATCATACCCGCATGCACACCCACCCGCTGACCGATTACCTGGCCGTCGCCGTCGAAGCCGCCCGCCTCGGGGCGGCCGAACTCGAACGCTGGCGAAAGCAGTTCAAGGTGAAGGAAAAAGCCCGTGCCGACCTCGTCACCGACGCCGACCATGCCTCCCAGAAGGTGGTGAAGGAACACCTGCTCTCGAAGCTGCCGTCGCACCGCTTCGTCGGCGAGGAGGAGTGCGTCGGGAAGAAGATCGAGGACACGCGGCCGGCCGACGGCACCCCGACGTGGGTGGTCGATCCGCTCGACGGCACCGCCAACTACGTCCACGACGTGCCGGCGTACTGCGTGAGCATCGGCCTGTGGATCGACGGGGCGGCGGCGGTCGGCGTGATCCTCGACCCGCGGCAGAACGAGCTGTTCACGGCGGCGACGGGCGGCGGGGCGTTCCTGAACGGCGAGCAAATTCGCGTCAGCCCGACGGCCACCGTCCGCGACTCGCTCATCAGCACCGGGTTCCCGGCGAGCTACGAGGCGCAGCTGCGGAACCTGGAGGCGTGGAAGCGGGTGTCGTTCCACTCGCAGGCGCTGCGGCGGACGGGCAGCACTGCGCTGAACCTGGCGTATGTGGCGTGCGGGCGGTTCGACGGGTACTGGGCGTACGACAACTGGGCGTGGGACGTGATGGCCGGGGCGTGCCTGGTGGCCGAGGCCGGCGGGGTGCTGACGACCGCCGACGGGAAGGCGTTCGACCCGTTCCGCATGGACGTGTGCGCGACGAACGGGAAGATCCAGCAGGAGTTGTTGGCGGCACTGGTGACGCCGGTGCCGGAATAAGTAGTAGGCACACTCCGTGTGCCGTTCTTCATGACGGCACACGGAGTGTGCCTACTACTTATTGGGCGGCTCACACCTCCAACCCGACCGCCCGCATGAGCGCCACCCCGTTCGTGTGCTCCACCACCCCCGGCCGCATCCGGTAGTCGAACGTCATCTGCCCGGCGTCCCAGCGGTCGGCGAAGTGGACGTTCACCACCCGCTCGCGGACGTCCGCCGGCACGTCGGTCATCGCCAGGTCGTGCGTGGTGACGAGGCCGATGGCACCGGCGTCCAGCAGGGTGTGGATGACCCCGGTCGCGCCCCGCACCCGGTCGGCCGAGTTGGTGCCGGCGAACAGTTCGTCGAACAGGAACAGCAGCGGGCCGGCCTTCGCCGCGTCCAGCGCCGCCCGCACCCGCACCACCTCGGCGAAGAACCGCGACTTGCCGTCGGCCAGCGAGTCCTGCACCCGCATGGTGGCGGCCAGTGACAGCGGGCTGACACTGAGCGCCGCCGCCCGCACCGGCCCGCCGGCCAGCGCCAGCACCGCGTTCACCCCCACCGCCCGCAGCAGCGTGCTCTTGCCGGACATGTTCGACCCGCTGACCAGCAGCACCCGCGCCAGATCGCCGAGACGAACGTCGTTCCGAACGCACGAGCCGGCGGGCAATAGTGGGTGGCCGATCTGGACCCCGTCGAACCGCGGCGGGCCGTCCACGATCGTCGGAAAAGGATCGTCCGGGTTTTCGAACGAGTACGCCGCCAGGCTGGACAGCGCCTCCAACTCGGCCACGGCATCTAACCAGTGGTGAACCAGTTGACCACCTCGCCGACGCCACTCGTCGAGCCGGAGGGCCATCCGCGTGTCCCACAACAGCAGCAGGCGGAAGGGGATGAAGAACACGTTCCGCCGGGCCGCGTACCAGTCGGCCAACCGGGCCAATTGCCGCACCTGTTCGGACGCCTTAACTCCTTCGGTTGTCAAAGTTTGCTGCAACTCTTTCAGCCGGTCGGACGTGAACAGTTCGGCTTCCAGCCGAGCAAGGATCGTTTGGAGCGTGCCGAGTTCACGGGTGGCCTCTTCTACCGCGGCCAACACGTCGTAAGTCCATATCCGCATGGGGAATACGACGACGAACGACACCACCGCGGAGGCGAGTAGGACGTACCCGAACGCATCGGCGACCAGCCACGCCGCCGCCGCCACCACGTTCACCCCGCCGAGGATGAATACAAGTGCTTGTCGCCATTTTGGTTGCGGCGGATGGACGGCCGTTTCCGCCCACGCGACGAGCGGTTGATAGTCCGCCCCACTCGCCACTTCGGCGCCCGCCGCGGCGAGAGCTTCACGCAGGTCCAGCCGGAACCGCAGGTCAAGCACCTCCTGCTGACGGGCCGTAACCACATTGACTGAAGAGAGTTGCGTGAACCACTCAGCTAACCGGGCTTCACCATCGGCGGTGCGAGCCGTGCAGACCCGCTCGAACAACGACCCGCGGCCGAACAGATCGAGGTCGGCGGCGCACAGGTGGGTCGGGTCGAGGAACCGCTCGCCGCGGTTTCCGGTACCCGGCCATTCCCCGTTCAATCGCTTCAACCCCTGGTCGTAGTAGCGGGTCAGCCGGTCAAACCACCGCTTGTGTGCCGTCAGGTGTGCGGCCCACACGAACAGCACAGCGATCGGGATGAGTGCGAGTAAACCCCACCACGGCGAGAACTTATGGAACACCCCGCCGATGACCGCCACCCCGATGCCGGCCAGGAACAGGCCCATCCGCCACTGGCCAAGGCGGTCGGCGTGAATGTACAGACGATCGGCCTCGGCCCGGCGGGCGTCACGGCGGCGGCGGTATTCGTCGGTCGGGTTCATATCCCTGATATGATGGGAGATATCCCGGCAACGACGAGCGGCGCCATGAGCGATTCCGACCAGAAACCCTGGTACCAGAACGGTTTGCGATTCACCTGCACCCAGTGCGGCAAGTGCTGCACCGGCGAGCCGGGGTATGTGTGGGTGGACGACGAGGAGATCGACAAGTTGGCCGCCGCCCGCGGCATGGTGCGGCACGAGTTCGTGGCGGTACACACGCATAAAACCCGTGGCCGCATCAGTTTACGAGAGAAGGCGAACGGCGACTGTGTGTTCTATGACGCCGACCGCGGCTGCACGGTGTACAAGGTGCGGCCGAAACAATGCCGCACCTGGCCGTTCTGGGAGAGCAATTTGACCACTCCCGAGGAGTGGGCACGGACCGAGGGTGTGTGCCCCGGCTCCGGCGAGGGGGAACTCATCCCGGTCGAGGAGATCCTTCGACGGGTGAAACTGATCCGGATGTAATCCAGGATTCACCGCCGAGGGCACATGAGGGCACATGAGAAAGACAGAAGAGAGTTCGGAAGAAGGGGCCTTCGGTGTCACACTCTTCCTCTCTTGTGCCCTCATGTGCCCTCGGCGGTGAAATCTGATTTCTCATGAACCCCGAACTGCGAGAGCGAGTGTTGGCGGTGTACGCCGACGTGGACGCGGCGGTGGCGGCGGCACGCCCGCGGTGCGACGCCTCCGGCCGCTGCTGCCGGTTCACCGAGTACGGGCACACCCTGTTCCTCAGCCAGTTCGAAGCGGACATCCTGCTCGAATCCGCCCCGCCGTTCGCCAAGCCCGTCACCCGCGACGGCTGCCCGTTCCAGGTGAATAACCTCTGCACAGCGCGGGATGAACGGCCGATCGGCTGCCGCATCTACTTCTGCGACAAGGAGTTCCAGGAACAGCAGGGGCCGATCACCGAACGAGCGGTCGCGGAACTGAAGCGGCTGGCCGACGAGTTCGGCACCGGGTGGAAGTACGCCCCGCTGCACGTGTTCCTGAACGAATCGAGCCGCCCGCAAGACGGCGACGGGTCGAATGCCGACGCCCCCGCCCCGTCTAGGATGTCGTTGCCCGTCTTGTAATTTCAGGTGAACCGCGGGCGTCAGCCCGCCGGGTGTGATCCCACCCAGGCGGCTCACGCCGCCGGTTCACCCAAAAATGGAGTCATTCATGCGCACGCTGCCCGCCCTGGCCTTCGCCCTACTGTCCGCCCTCCCCTGCCCCGCTGCCGACTGGCCGCAATTCCTTGGCCCGCAACGGGATTCGGCCACCGCCGAGAAGATCCCGGCGTGGAAGGAGAAGCCGAAGGAGCTGTGGAAGCAGCCGGTGGGTGAGGCGCACAGCTCGCCGGTGGTGGCGAACGGCACCGTGTACGCCTTCTACAAGGTGAAGGACAAGGAGGCGGAGGCGCTGGCCGCGTTCGACGCCAAAACGGGCGAAAAACGCTGGGAAAAGAGCTACGAACGGGCGAAGTTCGAGCCGCGGTTCGGGGCCGGCCCGCGTGGCACCCCGGCGGTGGACGGCGGGTGCGTGTACACCCTCGGCAGCACCGGCGTGCTGGTGTGCTGGGACGCCAAGTCCGGCGACGTGCGATGGAAGTTGGACACCCTCAAGGAGTTCGGCGCACAGAACCTGTTCTTCGGGGTGTCCACGTCGCCGACGGTGGTGGGCAAACACGTCATCGTGATGGTCGGCGGGAAGGGGGCCGGGATCGTCGGCGTGGACAAGGACACCGGCAAGGTGGCGTGGCAGGCGACCGACGACAAGGCCAGCTACGCCTCGCCGATCGTGGTCGGCGACAAGGACCCGGAGGTGGTGTTCCTCACCGGCGGTCACGTCCGCAGCCTGAAAGCTGGCACCGGCAAGGAGTTGTGGCAGGTGAAATTCGTGGACCGGCTGTTCGATAGCAGCACCACCCCGGTAAAGGCCGGCGACCTGTATGTGGCCGGGTCAGTCACGGTCGGGTCGATCGGGGTGAAAGTCGAGGGCGGGGAGGCGAAGCAGGTGTGGAAGAACGACAAGCTGACCTGCTACTTCAGCACCCCGGTGCTGGTGGGCGACCACCTGTACATGGTGAACGGCGCCGCCACCCTCACCGACCCGACCATCACCCTGCGGTGCGTGGAGGCGAAAACCGGCAAAATCGCCTGGGAAAAGAAGAATGTGGGCAAGTACCACGCGGCGCTGGTGAAAACCGGCGACGGCCACCTGCTGTTCCATCAGGACACCGGCGAGCTGCGGCTGCTCAAGCCGGATCCGAAGGAGTATGTGGAGTTGGCGGCGGCGAAGGTGTGCGGGGAGACGTGGGCGCACCCGGCGGTGAGCGACGGCCGGGTGTTCATCCGGGACGACAAGAATCTGATCGCCCTGCAACTCGGAGATTGATAAGCACTTAGCCCGCCGGGTAGAATCCGCGGCGGGGGCTGCCCCCGTTCCCTCACCCGATCGAGTCCCTCCCGATGACCAGGATCCGATGGGCGGTCGCCGCACTCGCGGCGGTCGCGCTCCTCTCCCCGGCGTCCGCCGACGAGAAGGCCAAGAAACGGCTGCTGTTCGTCACCCACAGCGGCGGGTTCATCCACGAGTCCGTCAGCACGGCCGAGGACGTACTCAAGGAGATCGGCCCGAAGAACGGGTACGAGGTGACCTGCTGGCGGTTCACCGGCGACCCGGATGCGAAGGTGAAGGTGAAGAAGGACGGCCAGGAGGTGGAGACCACCGCCCTGCAGAAAGAGAGCGAGCGATACCGCCAAGACACGCGAAGGACCGGCGCCAAGACGATCGAGAAGGAACACTGCGGGCGGATCAACGCCGACACGCTGAAGAAGTTCGACGTGGTGCTGTTCTTCACCACCGGCAGCCGGAACACCGCCCCGCTCACCCCGGACGAGCTGAAAGACCTGACCGCGTGGGTGAAGGCCGGCGGGGCGTTCACCGGCACCCACTGCGCCACCGACACCCTGTACGACAGCACTTATGGCGACCTGATCGGCGGGTACTTCAAGACCCACCCGGCCATCCAGAAGGTGAAGCTGAAGATCGAGGACCCGAAGCACCCGGCGGCGGTCGGCATCACCGACGGGATGGACTGGACCGACGAGTACTACGTGTTCCGGGACGCCCCGTACAGCCGGGACAAGCTGCACATCATCATGAGCATCCAGGCGGACACGTTCAAGCCGAACCCGAACGGCGGGCGGACGGACAGTGACTACGCCGTCAGCTGGTGCCGCGAGGAGGGTAAGGGGAAGGTGTTCTACACCTCCCTCGGCCACCGCAACGAGGTGTGGAAGGACGAGAAGTTCCAGCAGCACCTGTTCGGCGGGCTGGCGTGGGCCACCGGCCAGGCGAAGGGCGACGCCACCCCGACGAGCAAGCTGAAGAAGTGAGCGTGTTCGTCCAAATTGTTGGTCCGGCTGGGCCGGACCAACGGGCCGCCACAGAGGGCGGCCCCTACACAACATCGTGTTCTGTAGGGGCCGCCCTCTGTGGCGGCCCGCCGATCGCCACCGGCGATCGGCTTTTGGAACCGTTTTTGACACACCCATGCCCACTCACCCCGACGTTCCCGACATCGACCCCAGTTCCCTCGACTGGTCGCACCGGGTGGCCGACCTCGACGCCATCCGCCGGGTGAACCCGCACCGCTACGAGCTGGAGCTGCTCACCGCCATCACCCACCTGGACCCGGCCCGCCGGTTCATCGCCGGGTTCAAGGACGCCACCGCCCAGGACTTCTGGGTCCGCGGGCACATGCCCGGGTTCCCACTGCTGCCGGGCGTGCTCATGTGCGAGGCGGCGGCCCAGTTGTGCGCGTTCTTCGTGGTGTCGCAGGGGATCGTCAAAGATACGATGATGGGCCTGGGCGGGATCGAGTCGGCCAAGTTCCGGCGGATGGTGCGGCCGGGCGACCGGCTGCTGCTCATCGGCCACGGGCTGAAGGTGGACCGCCGGCTCACCCGGTTCCACGTCCGCGGGTACGTCGGCTCGGAGCAGGCGTTCGAGACCATTGTTGTTGGCGTGCCACTGAAGACGGGGAGTTGAACGGTGCGGAAACCGAAGAAGCTGAGCCGGGAGGAACTGGCCCCGTTCGTGGTGGAGCTGCCGGCGGCGAACCCGTTCACCCGCCCCGCCGTCTTCGCCGCGACTGACAGGAGCGGAGATGGCTCACCCGCTCCTGTCAGTCGCGGCGAAGAACTGAATTGGGAACCCCTCTTCGGCAACGCCCACCCGGTCGAGGTCGAGGTCGGGTTCGGCAAGGGGCTGTTCCTGGTGTCGGCCGGCACCGCCCACCCGGAAGTGAACTACTTCGGCGTCGAGATCGTCCGCAAGTACCAGCTGTACGCCGCCAACCGCGTCGCTCGGCGGAAGCTGACGAACGTGAAGACGTGCTGCGCCGACGCCAAGCGGGTGCTGACGAACCACGTCCCGCCGGGGTCGGTGCGGACGGTGCATGTGTTCTTCCCGGACCCGTGGTGGAAGACGCGGCACAAGAAGCGGCTGCTGTTCACCGACGAGTTCGCCGCCGGCGTGTTGCGTGTGCTCCAGCCGGGCGGGGTGCTGCACTTCGTGACCGACGTGCAGGACTACTTCGAGATGGTGACCGGGCTGCTGGCGGCGGTGCCGGCGTTCCGCGAGTTGCCCCCGCCGACCGAGTCTGCCCCGCAGCACGACATGGACTACCTGACCAACTTCGAGCGGAAGTTCCGCAAGGAAGGCCGGCCCATCTACCGCTCGCGGTATGAGCGGGCGGATTCAGAAGCACGCGGATGACGCGGATTTCAGCGCGGATGAAGAGGATCAGAAAAATCCTGCTGTTCTGATCCTCTTCATCCGCGCTGAAATCCGCGTCTTCCGCGTGCCGGTTTTCGGGGCTGTTCAGTTCGCCGATTCGTGGAATAAATCCCCGCTCGCGCGGATCGTATCTCCAGACGGCCCAACTCGCGGTTTGACCCCCGCCTCGATCGTCGGAGACCGACCATGTACGGCTATTTGGCCGACGCGCTGGTGTTCGTCCACCTGCTGTACTGCGCTTACGTCGTGGTCGGGCAGGCGGCCATCATTGTGGCCGCGCCGTTCAACTGGAAGTGGGCGCGGAACCCGTGGTTCCGGTACACCCACCTGTTGGCCATCGCGATCGTGGTGTTCGAGGTGGGCATGGGGTGGAAGTGCCCGCTCACCACCTGGGAGGAGCAGCTGCGGGTGCTGGCCGGGCAGGACATCCACCAGAGCGAGTCGTTCCTCGGCCGGCTGGCGCACAACACCCTGTTCTTCGACGCCCCGCCCATCTTCTTCAACACCCTGCACGTGGCGATGGGGGTGGTGGTGGCGCAGGGGCTGATCATGTTCCCGCCGCGGTGGTTCCGCCCGCTCCGCGGGAAGCCGCCGGAGTTGGCCGCGGCGTAGCAGGCGTGCGCCGGATGTGGTACCGTGGGCGGTATGAACCGCACGTCCCTTTTGATCGCCGTCGGTCTTCTGACACTCGCGTCGGGCGGGCGGGCCGCCCCGGTGCCGAAGGAGCGGCCGAAAGGCGGGTTCCTCCTGGTGTGGACCGACGCCACCCCGCTGCTGCTCACCCCGGACGGCGAGACGACGGCCGAACTCGGGCACGAAGAGTACGGCGGCAAACCCGGCTGGGCGGCCCTGTCGCCGGACGGCAAGCGGTGCGTGATCGCCCTCGACGACGGGTGGGCGAACGTCACCGACAAGTCGCTGCGGAAGAAGTACCGGCTGGTGGTCCGCGAGGTGGCGGAGAAGGCGGCCGGGACGAAGATCGAGTCCGACGCCGACGTGGTGGTGGCCGGCGCGTTCTGGGCGCAGGACGGTAAGCGGGTGATCGCCGAGGTGTACACGCTGGACGCGCTGCGGGCGGCCGAGGCCGCGAAGAAGCCGCTCTCTACGGCCGAACACGAGTACCGGCAGGTGGACCTGAAAGCGGGCGCGGTCGGCGAGCCGGTGCTGAAGCTGTCCGCCGCCGAGTCGCTGTACGCCGCCCGGGCGGACGGGTCGTGGCTGGTTCGCGCCGAGGGCACCGGGTTCGTCAGCGTGTCCGCCGACGGCAAGACGCGGACAGAACTGAAGGCGGACTTCCCGAAGGGGTGCTACCCGAACGCGCGGGCGGTGTCGGCGGACGGCACGAAGGTGCTGTGCAGCGACCTGCGGAAGCACGAGACGCCGAAGGACCAGTTCGGCGTCCTCGACCTGACCACCGGCAAGTACACCCCGCTCACCCTGCCGGACTGGCCGGACACCGAGAAGCGACAGGTGCTGAGCCTCGCCGTGTCGCCGGACGGCAAGCGGTTCGCATTCACCACGCAGTTCGTGGCCGGCCCGCGAGGGATCGGCCCGAAGGCGGTACGGGCGGACTATGCGGCGGCCGTGTACGCGGCGGACATCGACGGCAAAAACCTGAAGCTGCTGCGGACGGTGGAGACGAACGGCGCCGCCGCGTCGATCGACTGGAAGTGACCCCGGCCGTCCCGTCCCCACCCGATCGCTGACATTTTCACTTTTCCTTCGGAGCGCGGGTACTGTACTCTGGCCTCTCCGTGCTTGTGTCTCGCACCGGAGATCGCCCTTGTCTGCCGACGCCCACCCGTCCGCCTCCCGCGTGTTCAGCCTGTTGTCCGAGTGGAACCACCGCCGCGAGGCCGGCCGGCCGTGCGACCCGGCCGACCTGTGCCCGGACGACCCGGCGTTGCGGCACCTGTTGGCCGAGCACATCGCCGCCGTCCGCCGGCTGGAGGACCAGCGGGACGCGCTCGACCTGACCCCGGCGACGGCCGACAACACGCCGGACGCGGTCGGCGGCGCGAGCACGGTGGTGGCCGACGGCCTGCCCGCCCCGCCGGGGCTGAGCATCCAGGGCGAACTCGGCCGCGGCGGCATGGGTGTGGTGTACCGGGCGATCCAGACGCGGCTGAACCGGCCGGTGGCACTGAAGATGATCCTGGCCGCCCGCGGGAACGACCGGGCGGAGGCGGCGCGGTTCGTGGCCGAGGCGGAGGCGATGGCGGCGGTGCGGCACCCGAACGTCGCCCAGGTGCTCGACTGCGGGGAACACGACGAGCGGCCGTACCTGACCATGGAACTACTGCCCGGCGGCACGCTCAAGGAGCGGCTACCGACGAAGGGGATGCCCGCCCCCGCCGCCGCCGAGTTGGTGGAGCAGGTGGCCCGCGGGGTGCACGCCGCGCACGAGGCCGGCATCGTCCACCGCGACCTGAAGCCGGGGAACGTGCTGTTCGACGCCGACGGCACGCCGAAGGTGACCGACTTCGGGCTGGCCAAGCGGGGCGAGTCGGACCAGACGGCCACGCACGCGGTGCTGGGCACGCCGGCGTACATGAGCCCGGAGCAGGCCCGCGGGGAGGGCAAGTTCGCCGGCCCGGCGGCGGACGTGTGGAGCCTCGGGGTGATCCTGTACGAGTGCCTGACCGGGCGACGGCCGTTCGCCGCCGACACCCCGCTGGAGGTGATGGACCGCATCGCCCGCTCCACCCCGGACCGGCCGTCGAAGCACGCCCCGGTGCCGCGGGACCTGGAGCGGGTGTGCCTGAAGTGCCTGGCGAAGGAGCCGGCGGACCGGTACCGCACGGCGGCCGCGCTGGCCGCCGACCTGGGGGCGTTCCGGGCCGGCCGGCCGGTGTCCGCCCGCCCCATCCCGGCGGTGGTGAAGGTGTGGAAGTGGACGCGGCGGAACCCGTGGCCGACGGCGGTGATGGCGGTGCTAGTCGTCGGCCTGGTCGCCCTGGCGTACCTGTTCAACCGGGCGACGCGGGCGGAGCGGGACCGGCAGCAGGAACTGGCCGCCTCGTTCGTCCGGCAGGCGGACCTGGCCATGCAGCGGGGGAACTGGAACGAGGCGGAGGGGGCGCTGGACCGGGCGCTTGCGGGCGGACACACGGACCCGACCCGGGTGCGGCTGGCCCAGGCGCGGGTGTACTTCAACCAGGGGCGGTACGCCGAGGCGGAGACACTGCTGGACCTGGCCGAGCAGGCGCTGGGGGCGAGCGGGGAGGCCAAGCTGCTCCGGGCCGACATGGCCCTCGGGGCGGACAACCCCGCGGCACTTCAGTACGCGCGGGAGGCGCTCACCCTCGAGTTGTCGCCGGCGGACCAGGAGTACGCCCGCGGGCTGTTGTGTGAGAAGCTGCTGGACGCCGACGCCCACTACGCCGCCGCGTTGAAAGCCCAGCCGTTTCACCTGCGGGCGCACCAACTCCGGGCGTGGGGGCTGTTGGTCCTCGGCCGCAAAGACGAGGTGCGCGCCCAACTCGGGGCCGCCCTGGCGTTCTTCCCGGACGACCGCGACCTGTTCTTCCTGAAGGTGATGGAGGCCGCCCAGTCCGGCCGGGCGGAGGAAGCCGAGAAGGCGGTCAAAGACGGGTTCAGCGGCGAAGACCAGAAACTCGGCCTCTTCCTCGTCAAGCTGTTCAGCCAGTTGAGGGACGTCGAAGACCTGATGGGAGCGTCCGACTGGAAGATCGTCAACATGCTACGGGATCTCATGTCCGCGGCGCCCGCGGTCGGTCAGTCCGTTGCCCCGTCCGGGGTCGGCCGCTCGAACTTGAGAATCATCTACCCGCCCCCGGTCGTCAAGCTGTTCGCCCCGTTCGACGGCTTCAAGCTGAGTACGAACCCGGCCGAGCTGATGATGCTGATGAAGGCCACCATGAGTGAGAAAACGTTTCACGCCGTCGCCGACGCCCTGGCGGACTTCCCGGAAGGGCTGGCGTACCTCGTCCGCGGTCGAGCCGCCCAGCGGAAGGGGGATCTGCCCGCCGCCCGCGAACTTTATCTGAAGGGGCTGACCGCCCCGGCCGTGCTCAACGTGCGGCGGGCGGCCCTGGCCGAACTGGCCGACGCCGAGCTGGGGTTGGCCAACTCGGCCCCGGAAGCGGATCGGAAGAAGTGGGCGTATCAGGCCGCCACCCACATCCAGGAGTTGTACCTGAACGGCGGGTTGCCCAAGGCCGGCGGGGACGAGCGGGTCGAGCGGTTCATCCGCGGGCTGGTCAGCGAGGGCAGCATGGACCCGATCCGCCGGCGGATGAGCGAGGACTTCTACGCCCGCTCGCCGAACGAGCCGGCCGCCCGCCTGTTCCGCGCCCAGGCGTTGCAGGAGGTCGGCGCGTTCGGCCCGGCGCTCGAACTGTACACCGGGCTGCTGAAGTCGAAGTCCACAGGCGCCCAGGCCGCGGCCGGGGCGGAAGCCTGCCGGAAGGCACTCCGGGAGCAGGCCGACAAGCTGGCCAAGTAGGCGTCACCGCCGCTGGGAGGTCACTCTGACGTAGTTTCTTCCGGCCGAGTGCGGATGGTTCCGGAGAGGGGTCCCCCACCCGGCCGGAATCAATGAGAGTCTGTTCCAGAAGTGGTCCGGCTCAGCCGGACCACGGGCCGCCACAGAGGGCGGCCCCTACAAAGGCGGCTGATCTGTAGGGG
>JALHQU010000195.1 GCA_022841795.1 Fimbriiglobus sp. | reverse complement strand
AATCGACAGGGCGTAAGGGCATCACACAGGAAGCAGGTCAAGGCCGAGCCGCAACGCGGTGCCCTCGTCCGCCGGGCGGTACACCCGCTCGCGGGGGCAGACGAGTTCCCGCACCCCGCCGGACGCCAGCCGCTCCCGCTGCTCGGCCACGAACGCCGACAGGTCGATCACCTCCAGCAGTTCCCGCGTGCTAAACGCCTCCAGCACCTCGCCCCGCAGGCCGAGTTGGATCGCCCGCCGGTCCAGCGGCGCCCCGCTCGGGTGGTGGTCCGGGTCCCACTGCAACCGCACCGCCGACCGGCCCACGTCCCGCTTCCAGTCGTCCTCGGTGGCGTATCGTTCGCGGTCCCACGACGACGGCACCGCCGCCGCCAGAATGGAATCGAAGAACGCCCGCCGCAGCCGCACCGCCAGCGTCACCTCCTGGTTTTCCTTCGTGCCCCACCCGGAGCGGAACATCATCCACAGGAAGTTCGGCTTGATCCAGCTCATGCGGGTGAAGCTGAACGGCCCGCCGAACCGCTGGTGTTCGACCGCATACTTCCCGATCGCCGGGTGGTACGCCTGGTACACGACCACGCTGTCGGCGTCGAACTGGGCGAGGATGTGCCGGCCGGACTTCGGCCACACGGCCAGTTGGTCCGGGTAGGGTTCAAACTGGAGGGGCATGTCAGAAGCGAGAGAACCCGGCCGCGAGAGGTTCACGGCCCGGTGTCGGTCACACCTTTTTGTTGATGACGAAGGCGTACACCCCGAGTGCCACCACCGCCAACAGGACGACGGCCAGGGCGACGTGACCGAGCAGCGCCGCCCGGCGGTAGCCGGCGTCGGCGGCGTAGGCGTCGCCGGTCCACGCCACGAACGCCTGCGCGCTCTCCACCTTGCGGAAGAACTCCTTGGCGAACAGCGCGTCCCCGCCATGCGGCGGTACCACCGTCAGGTACACCCCGCCGAACACCGGCACCCGGTCCGGCCCGCCCACCGCCCGGCTGAGCAGCCGGCCGAGGTGCGGCCCGCGGCGGCGGACGGCGTCCAGGAAGCGGATCAACCCGGCGTTCGCGTCGGTGTCCGTCGCCCCGCCCACCCGCGTCTGCTTCAGCGCCCAGTACGACAGCAGCCCGCCGAACACCCACCCGGCGGTGGTCTCGACGGCCGCCGACACCGCGTCCGGGTTGGCGTCCGGGTTGAACGGGAACCCCTTGCCCAGCCGCTGGTTCCCCTTGTCCAGGGCGAACGTGTCGAAGAACCCGGCCCCGCCGGGCAGCCCCTCCACCCCGCCGACGACGGCGAACACCGGGAACTGCAGCTTCAGGCTGGACTCGATCACGTCCAGGTCATGCCGGGCGATCAGCCCCCACTGCTGGGCGTACTCGTCCCGCTCGGTGGCCGCCGCCGGCACGGCCAGGATCAGCCCGTTCACCGGGCACAGCGGCCAGCGGCTGGCGGCGATGCGGCCGCACACATGCGACAGCCGGCCGGTCGCCTCCTCCACCAGCCGCGGGTTCTGCAGCACGTTCCCCGGCGGCCCCTGACTGGACCCGCCGCCGCCACCAGCCGGGGTGATACTCACCGGCTGTCCGCCGCCGGACAGCACCCGCACCCGCTCCTTTTCAGCATCGGTGAGCGGCCGGCCCTGGTCGCGGGCGCCCTGGATGATCCGCTGGATCTCCCGCAGCGGGCCGCCGCCGGTCATGCTCGCCCCGATGCTGCCGGTGATGCTCCCCCCGCCGCCGATGCTGCCGGAGATGCTCGCCCCGACCCCGCCGCCCATGCCCACGCCGATCGACTGGCCGACGCCGACCGAGGCGAACGGGTTGCCGCTCTGGGCCGCCGCGGCCGACAGGTCCACGATGTCGCCGGCCCCCTGGAACCCGAGCAGCGAAGCGTCGCACACCGTCACGTACACCGCGTCCCGGTTGGCGAACGCCCGCAGCGGGGAGCCGGACGGCGACCCGCCGGCCACCGCCAGCCCGTTCGGCAGGGCGCGGAACAGCGGCTCGAACCCGTTCGGCAGATCGCCCAGCACCAGCACCACCGGGGTGTCGGCCAGCCCGATGCCGGCCCGCTGAAGTGAAACGAGAATGGCGTCCCACGCCTCGTCCAGGTCCGGATACACGGCCGTCGGCTGGTTCGGGGCGAGCAGCTGGAGCAGCCACGCCACCGCCCACATGAGCGCGTACAGCAGGACGAGCAGGGCGGGCAGCCAGTACGGCTTCAGCCAGGCGGTGCGGACGAACTCGGACAGGCCGGTTAACTGAGCGTTCAGGAAGTACCCGCCGACCAGCACGGCCGCCACCAGCACGACGTGCAGGAACCAGGCGAGGCCGACCGGCGAGGTGGGCCGTGCGAACATCGGCACCACCGCCCCGGCCGTCCACCGGAACACCCCGCCGGCCTTGTCGAGCGCGCTCATTCGGCCACCTCATATCTTCGCCGCGACTGAAAGGAGCGGCAGAGCTGGCTCCGCTCCTTTCAGTCGCGGCGAAGAGTTCACCCGTTCACCGCACGATCCACGCCACCAGGAACACCGTCACCGGGATGGCCACCAGCACCCCGGCCAGCAGCCGCATGGTCATCTTGCGGTACGCGTCCACCCCGGTGAGTGGCGGTACGTCTGTCACCGCCGCCCGCTCGGGCAGCGGCGGCGGCTCCTTGCTCATCCCGCGGGTGGACCGCGAGCGGGTGCTGCTCACCCACTCCCGCAGGGCGTTCGGGTCTTCGGCCCGCTCCCCGCGGAACCCGAGCAGCACGCACAGCAGGAACGCCTGGAGTACGTCCGGCGCGTCCGGCAGCGCCTCGGCCAGCCGCGCCTGCTGCCAGAAGTTGCTGTACCGCACGTTCGTCCGGTACAGGGCGGACTCCAGCTTGTTCTCGTCCCACTCCCGCCACCCGGCCTCGATCAGGATCTCGTCCAGCCAGCAGGTGAGGGCGTACCGCACGCCGAGGAAGTCGCCGCTGCCGCCGACCGTCATGCCGGCCGAGCGGGTGGGGTCGTGCCCGCTGCCCCACGGGGCCGGGGTGTTGGCCGGGCCGAGCAGCGACTTGAACTTGGCCTGCTCGCTGCCCAGCACCGGGCGGCTGCCGCCGCGGACCTTGTCCCGCAGGGTCAGCCCGTGCAGCAGGATGTCGAACGTGCGGTCGGCCAGGTCGGATCGCATGGGCGGTCGGCTCCGGAGTGCTGGGCATGATACCGCCGCCCGCGCGGGTCGCCAACGAACCTCTCTGACGGTATCCTGATCCGCACTCCTTTCCGGACACCCCGCCGACATGACCCCCAAGCCGATCCACTGGAGCGAGGGCCTGTTCCTCCGCCCGCACCACCTGCAAGCGGCCGACCGGCACACCGCCCGGCTGGTGGACCAGAACACCCGCCTGGCCCAGTGGCACGCCTGGGGGTTCCGCCGGTGCGTGATCGACGAGGCGGCGCTCGGCGGGTTCCGGTTCGTCGTCCGCGAACTGGAGGCCCGGTTCCGCGACGGCACCGTCGTCCGCCTGCCGGACGACGCCCCGCTGCCGGACGTGGACCTGAAGCCGGCGCTCGCCGGCCGCACCTCGCTCGACCTGTTCCTGGCCGTGCCCACCCTGCGGCCGGGTCAGCCGAACGTGGCGTCCGCCGCGTCCACCAACCCCGCCCGGTACAAGGTTCACACGGTGCCGGTGGAAGACGAGAACACCGGGGTGAACCCGCAGATGCTCACGTTCCGCAGCCCGGACGTGCGGGTGCTGTTCGGCGACGACGACCGCTCCGGGTACGAGGTGCTGCCGCTGGCGCGGCTGGAGAAGTCCGACCGCCCGGAGGCCACCCCGCAACTGGCCGTCAGCTTCATCCCGCCGGTGCTGAACTGCGAGTGCTGGCCGGTGCTGCAACAGAAGATTTTGCAGGACGTGTACTCGCGGCTGAACAAGAAGATCGAGGTGGTGGCCGGGCAGGTGAAGTCCCGCGGCATCAACTTCGACTCGCACAGCCAGGGGGACGGCCGGCGGATGCACCAGCTCGACCGCATGAACGAGGGGTACGCCGTCCTCGGGCACGTCGGGTTCGTGCCCGGCATTCACCCGATCGACGCCTACCAGGAGTTGGTGCGGCTGATCGGCCAGCTTTCCGTGTTCGGCCGCGACGCCCGCCCCCCCGCCCTGCCCCGGTACGACCACGACGACCTGGGCACCGGGTTCTGGAAGCTGAAGCAGTACCTGGATGACCTGCTCAACCAGGTGGAAGACCCGGCCTACGAGGAGCGGCCGTTCGTCGGCAGCGGGCTGCAGATGCGGGTGCAACTCGAACCGCAGTGGCTGGAGAGCGGCTGGCAGATGTACCTGGGGGCGCGGTCGAACGTGACCACCGAGGAGTGCGTGAAGATGCTCCTGCGGCCGGAGCGGCTGGGCATGAAGATCGGCAGTTCGGACCGGGTGGACACCATCTTCACCAAGGGGCAGGAGGGGATGCGGTTCACGCACACCCCGCGGCCGCCGCGGGACCTGCCCGCCGCCCCGAACCTGACGTACTTCGAGGTGAGCCGCGAAAGCTCGACGAACGAGTGGGCGCACGTGCAGAAGATGAAGACGCTGGCGGTGCGGATCCAGGAGCGGGACGTGGTCGGCAGCATCGACGGGTCGCGGGAGCTGACCATCCGCACCGGGGGGCAGACGACCACGTTCGCGTTCACCCTGTACCTGATCCCGGCGGCGAAGTGAGCGGGGCTTCGCTGGTGTCCCGCCTTTAGGCGGTCTGTCGGCGTGCGGAAGACCGGCTGAAGCCGGGACACCAGCGAAGCCCCGCCCCTTCCAACCTTGTCCGCCGGCGGGGGTGTGATAGTCTGACGGCTACCCCCCCTCACTTTCCCCGTCACCTTCGCCCGCAGGTGTACCGATGCCCGACGACCGCGACCTGGTGAGCGACTACCAGGGCGGGGACGACGACGCCGCCCGCAACCTGTTCGACAAGTACTGCGAACGCCTGCTGCGGCTGGCCAAGCGGCGGATCGGCCAGCGGATGGCCAGCCGGTTCGACCCGGAGGACGTGGTGCAGTCGGCGTTCCGCACGTTCTTCACCCGCGTGCGGAACGACGAGTTCTCGTTCGCCGAGGAGAGCGACCTGTTCAAGCTGCTGGTGCGGCTGACGGTGCGGAAGACGCTGCGGCGGATCGAGCACCACCGGGCGGACAAGCGGAACCCGGAGGCCGAGATCGGCCACCCGTCGGACGGCACCGAGCCGTTCGCCCACGTGGCCAGCCGCGAGCCGACGCCCGAGATGGAGGTCGCGCTGATCGACGAGTTCGAGCGGTTCGTGTCCCACCTGGACCCGTTCGCCCGGCAGGTGCTGGAGCTGAAGGTGCAGGGGTTCGGCACGGTCGAGATCGCCCAGAAGCTGAACACGTATGACCGCAAGGTGCGGCGGGTGATCGAAGACTTGCAGTCGCTGTCCGAGGAACACGATTTGGGCGGGGTGTGAAATCGGAGGTGAACCCCGACCGCAAGGGAGGGGGTGCGAGCCAGTTTCCTCGTACACCCACCGACCTTGCGGTCGGGGTTCACCGGAGAAATTGAATCCCTGTCCGCCGTCCGTCCCGCATCCGCATCAGGAAGGTGGCTGGTTCCCTCCCGGGTGTCATCATGTTCGTGCGTTCGCTGGTCGCTACCGCCGCCGCCGTCCTGCTCGCCGCCGCCGGCGTGGCCCAGGACCAGATCGACCGCCGCTCCCGCGACGAGCCGGAGATGACGTACCAGACCGGCGGGCGGGTGGGCACCGCCGACGTGGTGCGGTTCACGCCGGACGGCAAGTTCCTGTTCGCCGCCGGCGACGACAAGGTGGTCCGCGGCTGGCCGGCGACGGCCGGCGGGCTGGACCTGGATTCGCGGAAGGGCGAAACCCTGCGGTGGCCGGCGTGGCGGGAGGGCCGCGGCGGCATCAAGTCGATCGCCGTTTCGCCGGACGGCAAGCGGATCGTCGTCGGCGGGGTCGGCCTCATCACCAGTGCCGTCGCCATCCTGGAGCGGAGCGGGACGGAGGGGAAGGTGGCCGCACTGACGTGGCCGAAGGTGAAGGACGGCGGGCGGCACCACGACGCGGTGACGGCGGTGGCGTTCGCCCCGGACGGCAAGCGGGTGGCGTTCGGCACGGCCGACGGCAGCCTGTGGGTGTGGACGCCGGCCATTCAGGCCGAGGACAAGGACGGCCGCACCTGGTCCGCCCCGGTGCTGGCCGGCCGGCACGACATCTTCGACCCGGAGAAGAAGGCCGACACCGTCCGGCGGAACGTGCTCCGGCAGGGGGATTTCGCCCCCCGGCTGCTGTTCTTCCGCGGCGAAACGGTGGTGTCGGTGTGCCGGCTGGGGCAGGTGCTGGAGTGCCCGATCACCGCCGACCTGACGGCCAGCCCGGAAGCCGCCGCGCCGCAGGGCAAGGAGCTGTTCAACGCCCTGAGCGGGATGACGGACAAGACGTACTTCCCCGGCCGGGTGTACCGCGCGGAGCGGACGGCCGACGGGAACGGGCTGGTCGTCGCCCTGAGCGGGAACCAGGCCGGGAACTGGGTGCTGGTGCGGGCGCTGGACGGGAAGGCCGTCACCCGCCTGGAGTTGCCGGCCGACCACTACCCCCGCGGGCTGGCGGTGCATCCGACTTCCGGACAGGTGGCGGTCGGCGTCGGCCGGCTGGTTCCGCACTCCGGCACCGGCCCGCGGTTCTTCGCCGAGCAGGACGACGAGATCTGGGTGTACGACGCCCCGAAGGATAAAGCCGAGCCGGACCGCAAGCTGAAGCACCCCGGACGGGCCGAGGCGCTGGCGTTCCACCCGACCGAGAAGGACCGGCTGGCCGCCGCCGGCGGGGACGCGGACGAGGTGACGGTGTACGACCTGAAGGAGGCCAAGCCGCTGACCGTGGCCCGCGGGGCCGGGCGGAAGGTGTTCGCCGTTCAGTTGACGTCGGCCGGCACGGTGCTGCGGTTCCGCACCGCCCGCGACCCGAAGGCCGCCCACCCGAACGCCCACGCCGCCGGCGACTGGCACGGGTTCGACCTGAACGCGGTGAAGCGGACGGCCGACACCGGCGACGCCGGCCGCACCTGGGTCGGGGCGGTGGGCGAGGCGGACGGGTGGGCGGTGCTGCCGGACGCCACCGACCGGGCGGTGTGGTGGGTGACGGGCCACGGGAAGAAGGCCCGGCTGGACATCGACCCGGCCCGGTTCAACGACCCGACGTGTTACACGTTCCTGCCGGCCGACGCCAAGGCCGGCACCCCCACCCGCCTGCTGGTCGGCCACTACCACGGGTGCTCGCTGTTCGAACTGCCGCCGGCCGCCGGGCCGGTGCCGGAGAAGGTGTCCCCCGCCCGCATCTATTTCGGCCACCTGAACGAGGTGCTGGGCATCGCGGCGGCGAAGGACGGCACCTGGTTCGTCACCGCCGGCGCGGACCACACCCTGGCCGCGTTCGCCCTCGACAAATCCGCCGCCCCGCCGGTTCTCGGTGCCAAGTTCGAGCCGACGGCGGAGGACACCCTGCGGGTGACGGACGTGACCGTGGGTAGCCCGGCGTGGGAGGCCGGCTTGCAGGTGGAGGACCGCATCGACCTGCTTACCGTCAGCGGGGATGTGGTGCTGGACCGCCGCAAGGGGCGGCCGACGGCCGGCACCCCGGCCGACGCGGTGAAGCAGTTGGCCGCGGCGAAGTCCGGGGTGACGCACATGTTCGGGGTGCTGCCGAAGGGCGGCGGGCAGCCGCGGCTGACCCAGACCACCCTGCCCCACCGCCCGCTGTGGAAGCTGTACCCGCAGTTCGACGCCGCCGGCAAGATGACCGAGTGGGTGGCGTGGATGTGGAAGGGGTCGTACTACGCCGCGTCCACCAACGGCGACCGGCAGGTGGGCTGGCACGTGAACGCCCCGATCCGGGCCGGCACCCCGCGGTTCCACAAGCTGGCCGAGTTCGCCGACCAGTACCACAACCCGGAGGCGGTGAAGCTGCTCATCGCCAAACGGGATCTGGGCGAGGCGCTGCTGGAGGCCCGCGGCGATAACCCGCAGCCGCACTCGTTCGCCAGGCACGAGGCCGCCCCGGTCGGGCTGAAGATCGACGTGACGCGGGTGGGCGAGGCGGACATCCCGGTGACGGTGTCCGTCGCCCCCCGCAGCGAGGACGTGGACCTGATGCCGGAGGTGGTCGAGCTGTGGGTGAACGACTTCCGGCTGGGCCGGTGGAAGGACGTAGGCAAGACGGCGTTCTCCCGCAAAGAGGTGCTCAAGCCTGGGGTGTTCCGCCCCGGCGACAACCAGGTGACGGTCCGCACGTTCAACCCGGCCGGCGGGTGGGCGGCCGAGACGCACTGGGTGACCGACCCCCGCCCGGCCCCGCCGGCCAGCCTGTACACCCTGGCGGTGGGGGTGAACGACTACGGCCAGCACCGCACCGCCTCGGCCGGCGGGCGGGGGTCGTTCGACGACCTGAAGTTCGCCGTCGCCGACGCCGCCGCCCTGACCGCCGAGTTCGGCCGGCACGTCGGGTCCGACCGCTTCTTCCCGGACGGGCGGCTGACCCAGAAGAAGGACGCCGAGGCGGCGCGGGCCGAGCTGCTGGCCGACCTGAAAGCCCTCCAGGAGCCGGGGCGGGTGCGGCCGACCGACCTGCTGGTGGTGTTCGTGGCCGGGCACGGGGCGGTGGTCGGGGACGCCAAGGGGGGCAAGCCGACGCTGGCCGTGGACAGCGTGAAGGGGCTGAAGAACCTGCGGCTGGTGCTGTGCTGCAACGACTTCGACGTGAGCAAGCCGGCGGACACGTCGGTGTCCGCCCCGGAGGTGTTTGACGCCTTGGCCGGGGTGAACTGCCGCAAGGTGGTGCTTTTGGACGTGTGCCACGCCGGGCAGGCCTTGGAGCAGAACGCCGTCCGCCGGTTCCTGCCCGGCGATCACGGCCCGCTGGTGCTGGCCGCGTGCGACGCGAACGAGAAGTCGTTCGAGCCGGCGGAGGTGAAGCACGGGCTGTTCACCGCCGCCCTGCTGGAAGCGGTCGGCCCGGACCGCCGGGCGTACAAGGACGGCGCGCTCACCGCCCGCGGGCTGTCCGACTACGTGAAGGAGCGGGTGCCCGAACTCCGCCGCAAGCTGACCGGCAAGCCGACGTCCGACCAGCACCCGATCGAGTACCTGCCGAAGCACGCCGACACGGTCCTCATGCGGACCGTCCGCGGCGGGGGCTGAGCTGGTCTTGGTGAACCCCGACCGCCAGGTCGGTGGGTGGTTGGCACCCACGGCCCTGGCGGGCCGGGTTCACCTGATTCGCCTGTAACACCTGCCGCCCCTCGCGGCATTGAAATACCAACCGAGGAGCCCGTCCCGTGACCCGTTGCCTGCCCGCCGCCGCCGCGGCGTTGTTTCTCGCCCTGCCCGCCGCCCGCGGGGCGGACGACGACCTACCCACCTCGCTGGACAAGCGGGCGGCGGACGCGGTGAAGGTGCTCAAGGACCGGCAGATGTTCCGGTACGGGGTGCTCAAGTTCCTCGTCCGCCACGGGGACAGACCGTACAGCGACGACTCCGGCGAGCTGAACACCACCCTGATGAACAAGGTGTACACCGCCCTGCTCACCAAGCTGGACGACGCCTCGCCGTTCGTCCCGCTGGAGGACGCGAACGGGGTGGTCGCGGAGAAGAAAATTACGGACGCCAACCACCGCACCGAGGACGGGCGGAAGGCGTTCTTCAGCGTCCGCTACCCGGCCGCGTTCGGCGACCGCAAGGTGGCGGCCGACGGGTTCGTGGTCGGCACCTGCTCGTTCGCCGAGAACCTGCAGACGGCCACCCTGGAACTGAACGTGTTCGACCGCACCGGCAAGCTGGACAAGCTGGTCGAGCCGTGGACCATCTCGCCCGACCGGACGATGATCGGCGAGGCCCGGCTCAGCTACGTCCTGCCGCCCATCCAGCAGAAGGCGCTGGTCAGCGGCCAGCCGGTGTCCGCCCGCGACGTACAGGCGGCGGTGGTGCTGCCGGCCGAGAAGCCGGCGGCGGACAAGCCGGCCAAGCCGTTCGCCCCCTACGAAAACTGCCCGGTGAAGTGGCAGGTGCGGTACACCGGCAAGCCGGTCGTCCCGGCCGGGAACACCCTGCCCGAACCGGGCGAGGACGACCGGGTGTCGTTCGTCCTCACCAACCCGACCACCGAGACCTACGCCGTCGTACTGCTGGTGAACGGCGAGAACACCCTGTACCAGGAGCGGCAGGACGTGTACCGCTGCCGCAAGTGGATCCTCGAACCCCGCACCGAGACGGTGGTGAGCGGGTTCCAGACGGAGGACCAGACGGCCATCCCGTTCCAGGTGCTCAAGCACGAGGCGGCGACGGAGAATTCGGTGCGGTACGGGGAGAACGCCGGCACCTTCCGGCTGGTTGTGTACGCCGGCAAGGTGACGGACACCCCGCCGAAGGACGACCAGCCGGCGGACGACCGGACGCTGGTGGCGTCCGCCCGCGGAACGGCCAAGCCGGACGGGTTGAAACCGCAAACCCTCGCCGGGCTGAAGTCGTCGCTGCGGCAGACGGCCGCCGGCGCCCCCGGCTCCCGCGGGCTGGTGGTGAAGGGCAGCGGGGCGGAAAAATCGGAAACGATCAAGACGTACTTCGCCCCGGCGTCCCCGCAGCCGGTGGCCGACATCAGCCTGCGGTACTACACCCCCGGTAAGTGACCGCCGATTGCAAAAGCCGATCGCCTTCGGCGATCGGCGGGCCGCCACAGAGGGCGGCCCCTACGGAACGGGTTGGTTTGTAGGGGCCGCCCTCTGTGGCGGCCCGCGGTCCGGCACCGCCGGACCAGTTTCGGAACCGTCTACGACCGCCTGGAGCCGACCGTGCCCCGGCCCCGATTCCCCCTGACCCTCGCCCTGCTGCCGCTGCTCACGGCGACCGCCGGGGCCGACGACAACAAACTCGACTCCCGCGAAACCGGGGACCGGGCCATCGCCGCCCGCCGGGTGCTGTTCAAACACTGCCGCGAGTGCCACGGGGACGCCGCCACCGGCCGGCTGACCGTGGTGGACCACGGCAAGCTGGTCGATCCCGGCCCGGTGCCCGTGGCGTTCGCCTCCCGCAAGAAGGACAGCCCGCGGTCGCAGGTGGTTGAGTTCATGAAGGACGGGTCCATGCCCCCCGGCGGGCGGGAGCGGCCGAGCGAGGCGGACATCAAAGCGGTGGAAGACTGGATCGCCGCCGCCGCCCCCGGCTACCCGAAGGCGTTCGACGACCCGACCACCCTGGCCGCCATCCTGGACGACTACGAGCGGCCGGAGCAGTCGAAGGCCCGCCCGAACCTGCGGTACGTCTCCCTGACCGAGCTGGCCGACCGGCCGGACGCGGCCGAGGCCATCGCCCAGGCCCAGTTGAAGCTGCAGAAGGCGCTGGCGCCGCACCTGGCCGGCGGGAAGAAGTTGCAGCTCACCCCGGTGGACGAGACCGCCACCCTGTTCCGCCTGGACGTCAGCCAGTTCGGCTGGGACGCCCCGGACCTGTTCCAGCGGTGGTCCGCCGACAACAAGGCGGCCGGCGTGTTCCGGATGGTCCCGTTCGACCTGATCCACCTGGAACAGCCGAACCCGCCGGCCGTGCCGGCGAACCTGGCGGAGCGGACGACCGACGCCCTGCGGCGGATGAACGCCCACCGGCGGGACGACGCGCTCGGCCAGCTGCGGGCGGCGGCGTTCGTGCGGGGCGAGTGGCTGGCCGACGCCCTGCTGACGAAGGACGGCAAGCCGACCCCGCTGGCCGACGACCTGAAATCGCTGGTGCAGTTGGCCGCGGTGCTGCCGAAAGCGGATTCCCTCCCGGACGACAAGCGGTTGACCGGCCCGGCGTACCCGCCGCGGTCGGCGGACACCAAGCCGACGCCGGGGGCGTCCCCGTTCGGCACGTTCACCGCCGGCGACGCCGCGTCGGACGCCGCCCCGTTCGCCGTCACCGCCGAGTTCCTGATCGACGGCAAGCCAGTCCGCGAGGTAGAGCAGAGTACCATGTTCGTCCTGCGGGTGAAGAGCGGTCGGGCCGGGCGGGTCACGCTCTTGCGGAACGAGCCGGAGTTCGGGTTCGTCGAGTTCGTTCCGCTGGCCGCCGACCAGACCCGGCTGACGGCCGACGCGGCGGTGAACCTGACCTCCCGCACCAACCCGGACGGGTTCGCGGTGGACACCCTGCCGCGGGAGGCAATGAGCGGGGTAGTGAACTACGCCCTGTTCGTGACCGCCGGCGACCGCGCACCAACGGTGATCCAGAGCAAGCACAAATACAACCCGGTGTGGCGGGTGGTGCCCGGCGGGGACGACCCGGCCGGGGTGGTGCGACTCGTCCTCCCCCTGACCGTCCTCCGCGAGAAAGGGCCCAAGAAGTGAGCTCGCCCGCCGTCCTTGATGTGGATGCCCTGGTGCAGCCGATCCCCGGCGACTCGCCCGCCGGGGCGCCGCTGTCCGACGCCCTGCGGTC
>JALHQU010000194.1:4536-12507 GCA_022841795.1 Fimbriiglobus sp. | reverse complement strand
CAGCAAGACGGCGAGTAGCGGTTGGGCTTCGACCGGAAACGTCATCGCGGCGGCTCGGGCTGGGAGGACCCCAACCCTATCACCACCAACGGCCGGAAATCGGCATCAGTCGAGCTCAGGTGCTTGCCGGGGTCGGCCAGGATCTCTTCCAGGCCGATGCGGTCCGGGTCGAACAACTGGTTCAGCCGTTCGATGTTCTTCTTTCGAAAAGTCGTGTTGAAGTAGACCCGGATGCCCTTGTCGCGGGTGGGCCGGGGGATGTTGGCTTCGCCGGCGACCAGGTGAAGGATGAACGCGGCGTAGGCGTCCGCGACGAAGATGCGACCCGTTCGCTGGGCGGAGTGGTAGAGGGTGACCAGCCTGTCCACGTCCTGAGGCGAGAAGGCCGCGAGGACCAATCCGGGTGCGGTCTTCACCAGTTCGACGACCCGTTCTTCGAGTTCAAATTCCGTCGTGCCCTGTTCTTTCTCCCCGCCGAGGTGGGTTCCGTCGGCGATGAGTTGTTCGCGTGAGGAGCGGAGGGCCTTGAGCGAGTCGAATGGTGCCCGCTGCTCGTTCACCAGGGGCAGACCAACATCGAGGATGAGTCGTGTCGAGGACGAGGCGACCTCGACGCAGTTGCCGCCGATCTCGCGGGTGCCACGGTGGACAGTGACGATCATCGTGTTTCACTCTCGCGTTGTTTCCGAACGTCAACTTCCATTTCGCGGTTTCGTTTCCTCGCTGCTTCGGCATCCGCCCACGGGCAGGGTGGGAGTGATTCTTGGTAACGACCGCGGCGGAACACTTCCGAAGTGACGCCCTCCGGATCGACGACGGTTTCGATCCCAGGCGGATCGACGAACTTGTACGCCTCCAGGAGCCAGGCGAGATCGTCGGAGCGAATTCCACTGTCTTGAAGAACCTGTGAGGCGGGACCACGCCGAAGGTCGGAGTACTCCGCAAGCGTCGACCCCAAGAAAGCGATCTCTTCTGCTGTCATGGGCACCAAGCACTCTCCTTCCTGCGACCGGTGCGAACTATAGTGGACCCCACTTTTCGGACCGCCGGGTAAGCTACACCCGACGGCCCTGGAGGTGGAGCGATGCGGACGCGAAAGACCCATCCGGCGGCATTCAAGGCGCAGGTCGCCTTGGCCGCGCTGAAGGGGGACAAGACGGTGAACGAGGTGGCCGCCCAGTTCGGCGTCCACCCCACCCTGATCCACGACTGGAAGAAGAGGCTGCTGGCCGGGGCGGCGGCCGTGTTCGAGGGCGGGGCGAGGGCGGGGCCGGTGGCGGACTCCCAGCAGGCCGAGTTGTTCGAGCAGATCGGGCGACTGAAGATGGAACTGGAGTGGGTGAAAAAAAAAGCTGCCCCGTTCCTGTGACCGGAAGCGGGAGCAGGTGGAGGCGGGCCACCCGGAGTTGAGCGTCCGGCGGCAGTGCGAGTTGCTCGGGCTGACCCGGTCGAACGTGTACTACCGGCCGGCCGAGACCCCCGCCGACGACCTGCGGGTGATGCGGCTGATCGACGAGGTGGACACCGCCCGCCCGTTCTACGGGAGCCGGCGGATGGCCGTCGAGTTGGCCCGCCGGGGCGAGGCGGTGAACCGCAAGCGGGTGCAACGGCTGCTCCGGGTGATGGGACTGGAAGCCCTGTACCCGAAGCCCCGGACGACGGTCGCGTGTCCGGGCCACCGGGTGTACCCGTACCTGCTGCGGGACGTGACGGTCGAGCGGCCGGGGCACGTGTGGAGTGCGGACATCACCTACGTGCCGCTGCCCTCGGGGTTCATGTACCTGGCGGCGACGATCGACTGGTACAGCCGACTGGTGGTGGCCTGGCGGCTGTCGAACACCCTGGACGGGGCGTTCTGCCAGGACATGCTGGAGGCGGCGTTGGCGACCGGGACGCCCGAGGTGTTCAACACCGACCAGGGGGTGCAGTTCACGGCCAGGGCGTGGACCGAGCGGGTGGAGCGGGCCGGTGTGTCGGTGAGCATGGACGGTCGGGGTCGGTGCCTGGACAACGTGTTCGTCGAGCGGCTGTGGCGGAGCGTGAAGTACGAGGACGTGTCCCTGCGGGGGTACGAGTCGGTGCCGGAGTTGGAGCGCGGGCTGGTGGCGTACTTCCGGTTCTACAACACCGAACGGCCGCACCAGTCACTCGGCTACCGGACACCCGCCGAAGCTCACGCCGGGGAGACGAAAACCGCTGGCGAGGAGTAGGGAAGAATCGGGCGTTTTTGGTCTGGACAACGGGGTCCACCTCAGGTTGCGGGCGACGGAAGCAGTTTGCCAGGTCACGGTGACCGGCCAGTGACAAGTTGGTCCTGGGCATCGACGAGTTGCGTCTTTCGGATCGGGCCGCTGCTGAGTTCCAGCACCCAGCCGACTTCCGCCTTCTCCAGAACAGCGTTGGCCCGCTGGATGGCTTTGCGGACGGCGGAGTGCTCGACGGCATCACCCCAAAGTTCTTCCTCGAAGGCCCCCTGCTCGGCACCGCGACGGTTCCAGAAGAAACGAAGTGTCCGCCACACCTGTGGCTGGAGGTGGTAGACCGCTCCGCACCACACGAGACGGAAGCCGAATTCGTGAAGGCCGTCATCATCCACGACGTGAGGCGTGTTCGCTGCGTTCGTGCGGAGCAGTTGCTCATCGACCCAGTCCAAGAGGGAGTCGATGGCACGCATCAGTTTGGGGTGGTTCCGACGGGACCAGCGGCGAACACGCACCCATCGCCTTCGCCCACGTGGGGGAAGTGAGCCTTTGGGGTAGCAGCACTGGAGCCGATTCATCGCTGTCGAGACGGACTCGTTTTCGTGGATCGGGTTCCCGGCATCGGGCTGGTCGATTCCAGAGGCGTAGCCGGCGTACTGGAACGCATCGAGGACGTCGCGAAGGGCGTCGGATTTCGAGATCATGGGTTTCCTCCGCGACGATTTATCCGGTCGCGTTTGCAGTGGGTTGAGGAGCGAAAGGAGACGCGTGGGGCGTGAGCGTTGGCCACGCCGGACGGCGTTACGACCGTGGACCGGACCGCGGTTTCGTCTTCCGCTTTAGAGTGGGTTCCGGAGGTGGCTTGAGCCGACGCAACATCTGGGTGACGTTTGCCCGACTGGTGCCGAGGTATCGGGCCAGAGCCGCCCGCGAGTGGACGACTCCCGAGTCGAGAAGGGACTGGTAGAACCTGGCCCTGGCCAGCGGATCGCGGTTAACAGATTGCTCGGCCGGAGGTGCCGAAGTGACCGTTTCGAGCGGATTCCAGGGGTAGAATTCGAGGACCGGCTTTCGCCGTAACTTGTTGACCCGCCAGGCCCCTAGCTGCACCAGCAGTTGGTTCGCCAACTGGTGGACTCGGGGAGCTGTCTGAGACAGCCGCGAACGCACGCCGGGGCGAGACCACCCCGGCGTGTTCGTTTTTTCCCCCGGCATTTCGTCCGCGACACCCTGCTCTCACGACACCACCCGGTACTCCCGCGGCAGCTTCGGGCGGTACCGCAGCCGCGGGTCGGCCATCCGATCCAGCGCCGACTCGTGGATCAGCGCCCGCTCCGGGATGGTCCGCGGTCGCGCCCCGCTCGGCCACCGCCACGCCCGCCCGCCCCGCTCCGAGTCGTACGCCCGCCGGGGCAGCAGGCCGATCAGCCGCCACATCCAGCGGACCGACTCGTCGTGCTGTGCCGCCAGCGGCGGCGGGCACGCCGGATCGCCCAACTGCTTGAGCACCTCCGCCCGCCGCCCCGAATCGACCAGCAGCCCGCACCCCGCCGCCTCCCGCAGCATCCACTCCAGCGGCAGCCGGGCCAGCCCGGCCTCGGCGTCCCGGTAGCCGCCGCCGACATCGGCGTGGACGCCGGGGAACCACACCTCCAGGCAGTCCTGCTTCGCCGCCGGCCGGACCAGGTTCGGGCGGAAGCAGCCCCGCCGCTCGTCGATCGAGACGGCGTGCCGCACGTGTCGGATCATGTTGTTCGTCGCCGTGTTCGGGATGGTGAGCAGGTCCCACATCCAGCCGAACGAGCTGACCGTGTCCCACGCCCCGAGGAAGTGGATGCGGGCGGCCCGGCCGAACACCTTCTTGATGCGGGCGGCGCCGGCGAACCGGGTGCGGGCGTCCCCCGACTGATCCTCGTCGGTGAACACCGCCCACGCGTACTCGGCCAGGTTGAGGTGCTCCGGGTGCAGCAGGCCGCACCGCTTGACCATGGCGGCCACCGCCCGCACCGTGTACGCCCCGCGGCTGAACCCGAACAGGTACACCGAGTCGCCGGGCGCGAACTGATGGGCGAGGAAGCGGTACGCCGCCAGCACGCTCGCCCGCACACTCACCCCGATGGCCGCGTCCAGTTGCTTGCGGACCAGCCGCCGCAGCGGCCACTGGGCGGTCGGGTCCGCCCGCGTGCCGACACCGGCGTCGTAGTACACCGCCTGGGCGTGGCCCCGGACGAGGGTGCGGAACAGCCGCAGCACGTTCGTCTGGTCGCCGGCCACCGCGTTGTTCGTCCCGTCACAACAGATGACGATGTTCTTGGGCACGGCTGGAATCTCGGGGGCGGCGTGGCCGTGCCGGCTCGGTCAGCCCCGCACGCGGGTAGAAACTTACAGACGCCCGGCCGTGGTGTCCCGTGCGGGCCGCCGCCGGCACCCGTACCACGTCTCCCCAACCCCGACTTTCCGGCGCTACTGCCGATAGCCGGGATTTGTTCGCCCGACGCGCGAGCGAGGGTGAGCCGCCCGACCCTCGCTCGCGCGTCGGGCTAACTGACACACCCCGACTTTCCGGTTGACTTCGGTGTCGCCGTGGGGGAACCTATCTCTGTTGGTACTCCTGCCTCCGCCGGGCGATCGGTTCGGAATCGTCCGGCGACTGCGAATTCCCCTCCGGACACTGACGGAATCGCATGCTCTCCCGACTCCCTCACGCGCTGGTCGCGGTGGTGGCCGTTTGCGGCATCTCACCGTCCGTGGCGCAAGAACCCCTGAGCGATCGGATCGACCGGCTGATCGCCACCGGGGTTCCGGACTACGCCAAGCACGCCGCCCCGCCCGCCTCCGACGCCGAGTTCTTCCGCCGCGTCTGCCTCGACCTGACCGGCCGGCTGCCGACGGCGGCGGCAACGCGGGCGTTCCTGGCCGAGACGACCCCGGCCAAACGGCTGATGCTGATCGACCATCTGCTCGAAAGCCCGGCGTTCGCCCGGCGGATGCAGGAGTATTTCGACGCCGTGCTGATGGACCGCCGCCGCGATGTGAAAGTGCCCCGTGCCGCGTGGGCGGATTACCTGCGGTCATCGTTCGCGGCCGGCAAGCCGTACGACCAACTGGTGCGGGAACTGCTCTCGACCGACGGGGCCGACCCGAAGACACGGCCGGCGGCGAAGTTCCTGCTCGACCGCGACCTGGACCCCACCGTCGTCACCCGAGACATCTCGCGGGTGTTTCTCGGCCGCAACCTGCAGTGCGCCCAGTGCCACGACCACCCGCTCGTCGAGGAGTACAAGCAGGCCCACTTCTACGGCATTCAGGCGTTCTTCAACCGGGCGTTCCTGTACCCGAACGCCCAGGACGCGAACGCGGTGATCGCCGAGAAGGCGGACGGGGAGGTCACTTTCGCCAGCGTGTTCGACCCGAAGAAGGTGTCGATGACCACCGCCCCGAAGGTACTGGCGTGGCAGCCGATATCGGACCCGAAGGCGGAGAAGGGGAAGGAGTACAAGGTGGCGCCGGCGAAAGGGGTGAAGCCGGTGCCGGCGTACAGCCGGTTCGCACAGCTCGGGGCGGCGGTGGCGTCCGCGGACAACGTCGCCTTCCGCCGCACGGCGGCGAACCGGGTGTGGGCGTTCGTGTTCGGCCGCGGGCTGGTTCACCCGCTCGACTACGACCACGAAGGCAACCCGGCTTCGCACCCCGCCCTGCTCGACCTACTGGCCGAAGAGCTGGCCGCGCACAAGTTCGATGTGAAGTGGCTGGTCCGCGAAATCGTCCGCAGCGAGACGTACCAGCGGTCGAGCGGGTGGACCGCCGAAACCCCGCCAGAACCGGATCGCTACCTCGTCGCCCCGCTCAAGCCGCTCGACCCGGAGCAGTTCGCACACGCCATCCTCCAGGCCACCGGGCACACCGACGCGATCCGGAGCGGGCTGCCGAAGGGGGCCACCGAGAACGACTTGCACACGAAAGTGGTCGGCAGCGCGGCGCCGATCGTCGCCGCGTTCGGTTCCGTGCCGGGCGAGCCGGCCGGCGAGTTCTCGTCCACCCTGGGGCAGACGCTGTTCGTGAAACACGGCGGGCACGTTCGTGGGCTGATCGCCCCGCGGGCCGGCAACCTGCTCGACCGGGCGTTGAAGCTGCCCGACCCGACCGCGGTGGCCGACGAACTGTACCTGAGCGTGTTCACCCGCCCGCCGACGACCGAGGAAACGGCGGAGATCACGGAAGCCCTGCGGGGTGTCACGGACCGCACGGCCGTACTGACGGAGATCGTCTGGGCCATGCTGGCGACCGCCGAGTTCCGGTTCAACCATTGAGTTTGAGAAGAGGATTCACCGCCGAGGGCACATGAGGGCACGAGAGGAAGACAGGAGCTGATGTTCTGAGACCCTGATCTCCTCTTCTCTCATGTGCCCTCATGTGCCCTCGGCGGTGAAATCTACCTGGAGAAGACATGCGTTCGTACTCCTGCGGGTCCGCCGAGCACGCCGTCAGCCGCCGGGCGTTCCTGGGCGGGACCGCCGCCGGGCTGTTCGGCTTCTCGGCGATGACCGGCCGCACCGCCGCCGCCGATCTGTCGAAGGCCGGCAAGCGGGTGCTGGTCATCTTCCTGAGCGGCGGGGTGAGCCAGCTCGAAACCTGGGACCCGAAGCCGGGCACCGACACCGGCGGGCCGTTCCAGGCCATCCCGACGACGGTTCCCGGCACGCACATCTGCGAACTGTTGCCCGAGACGGCGAAGCAGGCGCACCGCCTCGCCATCGTCCGCGGGGTGAACACCGCCGAAGACGAGCACGGCCGCGGGGCGACGATCATGCTCACCGGCCGGCGGGTCGAACCGGGCATCGAGTACCCGCAGTTCGGGGCGGTGGCCGCCCGCCTGCTCGGATCGGACGCGGACGAACTGCCCGGCCACATGCAGATCAGCCCGACCGGCGGCAGCGGGTTCAACAAGCAGGACGCCGCGTTCCTCGGCCCGCGGTTCGCGTCGGTGACGCTGGCCGACGGCAAGCCGCCGCCGGACCTGCCCCGCCCGGCCGCCCTCCTCAGCGAAGCCGACCAGCAGCGGGAAGCGCTGCGGAAGAAGCTGAACGAGCGGTTCGCCCGCTCCCGCCGCACCGCCCAGACGGACGCCTACACCGAGTCGTACGACCAGGCGGCGAAGGTGGTGGCGCGGGCGGCGGTGTTCGACGGCAGCCGCGAAAGCCCGAAGGCGGCCGACCGCTACGGCCGGCACGACTTCGGCCGGCACCTGCTGCTCGCCCGCCGGCTGCTGGAGAACGGCGTCACGTTCGTGAAGGTGACGCACACCAACTACGACACCCACCACGAGAACTTCGACTTCCACATCGAACAGCTCGGCGAGTTCGACCGCCCGTTCGCCGCCCTGCTCGACGACCTGGCCGAGCGCGGCCTGCTCGACTCCACCCTGGTGGTGGTCATGTCCGAGTTCGGCCGCACCCCGCGGATCAACGAGCGGTACGGCCGCGACCACTGGTCGAAGGCGTGGAGCGTGGCCCTGGCCGGGTGCGGGGTGAAGGCCGGGGCGGTGGTCGGCAAGACGAACGCTAACGGCACGGCGGTGACGGACCGCGAGGTCCACGGCGGACACCTGTTCCACACCTACCTGAAGGCGCTCGGCCTGGACCCGAAGAAGAACTTCTACCCGAACGACCGCCCCATCCCCGTCGCCGACCCCAAGGCGAGTGCGATCACGGAAGTCCTGGCGTGATGACGAAAAGGCCGATCGCCGGAGGCGATCGGCGGGGCCGCCCCA
>JALHQU010000194.1:0-4526 GCA_022841795.1 Fimbriiglobus sp. | reverse complement strand
CACAGAGGGCGGCCCCTACAAGGTGGTGGTTCTGTAGGGGCCGCCCGCTGTGGCGGCCCGCTGGTCCGGCCCGGCCGGACCAGCCTTTTGACATGATGGGGCCGCGCATGACCGTGCCGATCGACCCGACCCACGCCCGGCTCGCCCACGAGCTGAAGCACACCAGCCCGCTCGTCGGCTGTCGGTTCGACCCGACCGGCCGGTTCCTGTTCGCCGGCGCTCAAGACAACACGGTCCAGCGGTTCGACCTGCTCACCGGGCGGAAGACGGCGTTCGTCGGGCACAAGAGCTGGGTGCGGGGGATCGCGTTCAGCCCGAGCCGGGTCGATCGCATCTCCCCTGCTCTGCCGAACACCGCCGCCGCGGTGGTGAGCAGCGCCGGTTTCGCCGCTTCCAATCCGTTTCAACCGTTCACCCTCATCACCGCCGACTATCACGGCAAGCTGTTCTGGTGGGATGGGGCGAGTGACGAGCCGACCCCGACGCGGGTGGTCGAGGCCCACGACGGGTGGGTGCGGGCGGTGGCCGTCAGCCCGGACGGGAAGCGGGTGGCGACGTGCGGGAACGACCAGCGGGTGCGGGTATGGGTGGCGGCGAACGGCAAGCCGCTGAGCCAGTTCGAGGGCCACACCAGCCACGTCTACAACGTGGCGTTCCACCCGACCGAGGACCGGCTCGTGTCGGCCGACCTGAAGGGGGTCATCAAGGACTGGGACGCGACGACGGGCAAACTCGTCCGCGAGTTCGACGCGAAAGTGTTGCACAAGTACGACTCCGGGTTCGCCGCCGACATCGGCGGGGCGCGGGGGATGGCGTTCGACGCGACCGGGACGACGCTCGCCTGCACCGGCATCACGAACGTGTCGAACGCCTTCGCCGGGGTCGGCAACCCGCTCGTCGTGCTGATCGATTGGACGACCGGCAAGCCGAAGAACCTGACCCCGAAAGACGCATTCCAGGGCACCGGCTGGGGGGTGTACCTGCACCGCGACGGGTTCGCCGTCATGGGTGGGGGCGGGGGGCAAGGCCGGCTGTGGTTCTGTAAGTTGGCCGACGCGACCAACGTCCACACGCTCGCGGTGCCGACCAACGTGCGGGATATGGCCGTCCACCCGGACGGCACTGCGATTGCGACTGCCGGGTTCAGCGGCGCCGCCGGGATTTACACGCTCACCCCGCCGCCGCCAGCACCGGCCGCGAAACCGGCTCGTTAGCCCGGTTTTGTTAGCCCGACGCGCGAGCGAGGGGTGCGTGGTTCCCCGCGCTCGCGCGTCGGGCTAACGAAACCTGCTTGTTAGCCCGACGCGCGAGCGAGGGGTGCGTGGTTCCCCTCGCTGGCGCGTCGGGCTAACAAGACAGGTTGGTTAGCGTGGGTCGGATGGCTTTCCCTCGCTGGCACGTCGGGCTAACAAAGACAGCGGTACTGAGGCGAATCATGCGCGTCGTTGCTCCATGCTGCCTGCTCTTATTCGCGGTGCTGTCGGCCGGGCGATCGTCAGCCGCCGACGCGGTGGACTTCACCAAGCACGTCCGCCCGATCCTCGAAAAGAACTGCGTGTCGTGCCACGGGCCGTCGAAGCAGAAGGCCGGGCTGAAGCTCGACCTGGGCAAGCGGGTCGTCAAGGGCGGGATCAACGGCCCGGTGGTGATCGCGAAGAAGTCGGGCGAGAGCAAGTTGGTCCACGCCCTGAACGGCACGGGCGAGGCCGGGCAGATGCCGCCGGACGGCCCGCTGCCCGCTGCCGACATCAAGCTCATCGCCCGCTGGATCGACGAAGGGGCGATGATCCCGGCGGACGAGATTGACCCGGCGAGTCAGCACTGGTCGTTCGTGCCGCCGAAGAAAGCGGCCGTGCCGACCGGCGTTCACCCGATCGACCACCTGATGTCCGTTGAGTGGCAGAAGCGGGGGGTGACACCCGCCCCGGAAGCGGACGCCGTCACACTCGTCCGCCGCCTGCACCTCGACCTGACCGGCCTGCCCCCGACACTGGAACAGGTGGACCGCTTCCGCATCGACGAGTACGAGAAGCGGGTGGACGAGTTGCTCGCGTCGAACGCTTACGGCGAACGGTGGGGGCGGCACCACCTCGACGTGTGGCGGTACTCGGACTGGTACGGGTTCGGGGGCGAACTGCGGAACAGCCAGAAGCACATCTGGAACTGGCGGGACTGGGTGGTCGAGAGCCTGAACGCGAACAAGCCGTACGACCGGATGATCCGCGAGATGCTGGCGGGCGACGAGATCGCCCCCGCCGACCCGGCCGTGGTGCGGGCCACCGGCTACCTCGCCCGCAGCTACTACAAGTTCAACCGCAACGTGTGGCTGGACGACATCGTCGAACACACCGGCAAGGCGTTCCTGGGCATCACCCTCAACTGCTGCCGCTGCCACGACCACATGTACGACCCGATCGGCCAGGAGGAGTATTACCGCTTCCGCGCCATCTTCGAACCGCACCAGATCCGGCTCGACCCGGCGGCGGGGGAGATCGACCCGGAGAAGCGGGGGGTGAGCCGGGTGTACGACGCCGACGCGAAGGCGGCGACGTACCTGTTCGAGCGGGGCAACGAGAAACAGCCGAGGAGTGACAAGCCGCTGTCACCGGGCGTGCCGGCGGCCATCGGGCCGAGCGGGTTCACGGTGAAGGAAGTCGCATTGCCCTCGACAGTGGCATACCCGACACTCCGCGAGGCGGTGCAGAAGACACAGATCGAGTACGCGGTGGCGCAGATCAAGCAGTTCAAAGCAGACCCGCGGAACAAGGTGGCGGTGGTGCAATTGCAGGCGGTGAAGGCGAAGCTGGCGGCGGACGCCGGCCGGTACGCCAAGCCGCCGCACCCGCGGGCTGCCGATCTGATCCGCCACGCCGTCGTCTTGCATCTGGAAACGATGGCGCTGGCCGCCGAGGCCGACCTGGCCGAAGCCGAGGAAGCGCTGAAGGCGATGAAGGACGTGAAGGCCATCGAGGCGCAAAAGAAGAAGGTCGCCGACCTGAAGCCGAAGGTGGACGCGGCGCGGAAGGCGTGCGAGACGCCGCCGGCCGACTACCCGCCGCTCATGCCGAGCTACCCGGAAACCTCCACCGGCCGGCGGACGGCGCTGGCCGACTGGATCGCGTCGAAGGAGAACCCGCTGACCGCCCGCGTGTTCGTCAACCACGTGTGGATGCGACACTTCGGCCAGCCGCTCGTGCCCACCGTGTTCGACTTCGGCAAGAACGGCCGCCCGCCAGCGCACCCGGCCCTGCTCGACTGGCTGGCCGTCGAGTTCGTGCAGTCCGGGTGGGATGTGAAGAAGCTGCACCGCCTGATGCTCACCAGCCGTGCGTACCGGATGCGGTCGAGCTTCACCGGCCCGGAGGCGGACGCGAACCGCAAGGCCGACCCGGACAACCTGCTGGTGTGGAAGACGAACCCGCGGCCGTTGGAGGCGGAGGCGATCCGCGACAGCCTGCTGGCCGTGTCGGGGCTGCTCGATGCCACCGCGGGCGGGCCGGAACTGGACCACACCGACGACGCGGCGAAGCTGCGGCGGAGCCTGTACTACCGGCACGCGCCGGAGAAGCAGATGCCGTTCCTGTCCGCGTTCGACGGCCCCAGCCCGACCGAGTGCTACCGCCGGGCGAACACCGTTGTGCCGCAACAGGCGATGGCGCTGGTGAACAGCAAGCTGAGCGGCCGTGCCGCCGACGCGGTGGCGAAAGGGCTGACCGCGAAGGAGCCGGGCGAGGTGGTGGCCGAGGTGTTCCGCAAGCTGCTGAGCCGCCCGCCGACCGCCGCCGAGGCGAAGCTGTGTGCCGAGTTCCTGGCTACGAATTCACCCGCCGCCCTGGTACAGGCGATCTTCAACCACGCCGACTTCACGACGATCCGTTAGCCCGGTTTTGTTAGCCCGACGCGCCAGCGAGGGATGGTTTCGTTCGCCCGGTTTTGTTAGCCCGACGCGCCAGCGAGGGTTCTTTTCTTCGTTAGCCCGACGCGCCAGCGAGGGGCGAGCCAGCTTTGGGGGACAATCGTGGCCATCGCGTTCTTCTCCACCTGGACGACCTACGGCACCTGGCTGCCAGGTGACGAACGCGGTTGGTTCGAGAGGCGTCGCGGTTGGAGGGAACCGAACGAACGGAGGTCGTTCGCGTCTGCCCTGCTGATGAGTGCGGACGCGGTCATCCTGACACCGATGCAGCGTGAGCTGGTGGGATCTGTCATCGCCGAGCATTCGACGTTCCGGGGGTGGGCGTTACATGCCGTCAACTGCCGGACGAACCACGTTCACGTCGTCGTCTCGGCCGGAGAGCAACCTATCGAACTGCCGCGGGAGCAGTTCAAGGCGTGGTGTACACGACGGCTGAAGGAACAGGCCACTGCGGGCGGCACCGCACGGGCCAACTGGTGGACCGAGCGCGGGTGGGACGTGTACATCGACGACGATGAAGAATTGGCAGCGGTTGTGGAGTACGTCCTGGAAAGACAGTAATGGTGGCTGGCCCCTCGCTGGCGCGTCGGGCTAACGAGACTGCACTCTT
>JALHQU010000193.1:4564-12567 GCA_022841795.1 Fimbriiglobus sp. | reverse complement strand
GGCTCGCAAACTGGTGGTCATCCTCAACGCCATCCTCCGGGACTTGGCCGCCGGACGAAAACAGCCCGCCCACGCTTGACAAACAACACAGTCACTCCCCGGCGGGGAGGGGTGGGGCGATTGCATGGCGGAGGAAACCCTCACCCCTCCCCGCCGGGGAGGGGTCGCTGCTCCGAGTGGAGCGAGGACGGCGGGGGTGGGGGCCCCAACCCACAGGTCTCCCACTATCGCTTTTTTCGTGAGTCCGCCAACCTGCTGGGATATAACGGCGCGAACGTGCCGCACCGCCCCATCCCGTCCGAGGACCGTCCGCGTGACCGCTCTCCCCCGCTCTCGTTCCCTCCTGGCCGTCGCGGCGATCCTGGCCGCCGCGGCCGGGGCGTTCGCCCAGACCCGCGCCGCCCGCGAGCCGGTGGTGCCGGTGAAGTACCCGCTCGGCCCGGACTCGCTGCCGCAGAAAGACGTGCCGAAGGGCAAACTGGAAGGGCCGGTGCTGTTTAAGAGCCAGGTGATCAAGGGCACGGTCCGCAAATACTGGGTGCATGTGCCGGCCCAGTACACCGGGGAGAAGCCGGCGAACGTGCTGGTGTTCCAGGACGGGGCGCGGGCGATCAACCCGACCGGCGTGCTGCGGGTGCCGCAGGTGCTCGACAACCTGATCGCCAAGAAGCAGATTCCGGTGACGATCGGCATCTTCATCACGCCGGGGCAGAAGGGCGACACGTTCCCGGACGGCATCGGTACCGGCAACCCGGACAACCGCTCGGTCGAGTACGACTCGCTGTCCGACGCCTACGCCAAGATGCTGATCGACGAAATCCTGCCCGAGGTGGGGAAGACGTACAAGCTGGCGAAGGAGCCGGAGAACCGGGCGATCGGCGGGTCGAGCAGCGGCGGGATCTGCGCGTTCACCGTGGCGTGGGAGCGGCCGGCCGAGTTCCGCAACGTCATCAGCCTGATCGGCAGCTTCACCAACCTCCGCGGCGGGCACGTGTACCCGGACCTGATCCAGAAGGCGGACAAGAAGCCGATCCGCGTGTTCCTGCAAGACGGCGAGCAGGACAACCGCAGCCCGCAGAACCTGGACCGCGACTGGTACCTGCAGAACCTGAAGATGATCGCCGCGTTCAAGGAGAAGGGGTACGACCACGCGGCGGTGCTGGGCAAAGGGCCGCACGCGGACGACCACGGCGGGGCCATCCTGCCGCACATGCTGCGGTGGGTGTGGCGGGACCACCCGGACGTGGCGAAGTCGGACGACGACCTGGTGAAGCTGGCCGCGGCGATGAAGCCGGAGACGCCGGTGGCGTTCCCCAAGTTCGACGCCAAGGCCAAGGTCGATCCGGCCGGCAAGTACACCTGGGAGACCCGGCAGGGGCAGAACGTCGCGGCATTCACCCTGACCGTGGAGACGAAGGACGGTCAGCCGGCCGGTACGCTCGAAACCAAGCGGGGCAACGCGGAGCCGACCACCACCCCGATCGCGGACGTGAAGCTGGACGGGAACAAGCTGCTGTTCGCGGTGAACACCCGGGCGATGAACCGGGATGTGACCGTGACGTATCAGGGGGTGGTGACGGACGCCGGCATCAGCGGGTGGACGTTGACCGACGTGGGCGGCCAATCCCGCGACACGGCGTGGTCGGCGAAGAAGAGTAAATGATGCGGAACTGGGGTGGCTTGTTCTGCTGTTGGAGTTCACGCTTCAGCGTGAGTGAGCGCTCCTCACGCTGAAGCGTGAACTCCAACCCGGCCGGCGTTCCCGGAAGCTGCATCACTTCGAATTGTTCAAGCGGGCGGTGATGGCGGCGGCGGCGGCCGTCGCCTCCTGCCGCACGGCGCGGGTGGTGGCCGGGTCATCGGCCAGCGTCCGCAGGGCGGCCGCCGCCTCCTCCCCGCCCACCTGTTCCAGCACCTCGCACGCGGCTAGCACCACCGGCTCGGCCTTCGCCCCGAGCGCCTCGACCAGCGGTTTCTCCGCCCCCGCCCCGTGCTTCACCAGCGCCCGCTTCGCCGCCTCGCGGTCGGTTTTCCGCTCCAGCAGTGCCACCGCCTCGGCCGGGGTCAGTTCGGTCGTCGCCGGGCGAACTTCCGCTGTGCCCAGGAACTGGTCCGCCATCGCCCGCGTGCGGTCGCCGCTCAGGTACAGCCCGACCAGCCCGGCCCCGGCCAGCACGAACGCCAGCGGCCGCAGCCCGTGCGAGCCGATCGGCCGCAACAGTTGCACCAGCCCGACCGGCGGCAGCAGGGTGGCGAACCCGGCCGCCGGGCCACTCCCGCGGCCGCTCAGGTACGCCCGCCACAGGTAGCCGAACGCGGCCATCGTGCCGCCCACCAGGGCGGTGTACGGCAGCCACGCCGGGTGGTGCAGCACGCTCATCACCCAGGTGCCCAGCCCGACCATCGCCCCGAGCAGCCAGCACGACCACACCGTCGTGCGGTCGGCGGTCGGCTCCGGCGGCGGGGCCATCCGCATGGAGATGGCGCAGCTCAGCTCCGCCACGTCGAACGAGAACAGGCCGGACGGGCTGAACACCACCTTCCCGTCCGCGTCCGGTTTGGTTGTCGGGCGACTCGGCTGGCGGCTCGGCTGCGGGCGGGGGGCGGGCGTGGCCGATGCCGCTTTCGCCGCCGTCTTCACCAGCACCGGGGCGAGGGCGACGGCCGGTTCTGGCGTGACCGCCACCACCGCCACGGGTTGCAGGGCCGGCTCGGCCATCACCGGCTGCAGGTCCACCTCGATCGGCCGGCTGATCTCGTCCAGGTTCAGGTCCGCAGACTCGGCCGGCGAATCGGTGACGGCCGGCAGCGGCGTCTCGATCCCGCTCGGGGTGGGGCCGAACACGGCGGTCGATTCGCTCTCCGGGTGCGGGACGGTGAGCGGGGTGAGGCACTTCGGGCAGATGGTCTTCTGGCCGGCGCGTTCGACCGGGGCGAGCAGCTTCTGCGTGCAGGTCGGGCAGGGGTAGGCGAACATGCGGCGGGTCTCGACCCCCGGCCGGCGGCGGCGGGGCGGGTGGGGTACGATTCGGGACCGCGTTCCGGCGGTCGTCCGAACCGTAGGTCGAGTTCAGTCCGCGTGCAACTTTCTCAGCCGGGGTGACAGCCGCAGCACGCACTGCACCCGCACGAACTCCCGCAGCCAGTCCGTCACCACCGCCGCCCGGTGGTCCGCCGTTGCGGTCGGTTCCGACCCGCGGGCGAGATTTCCGTCCACGGCTGAAATCAGCCGCCGGTAGTCGGCCGCCGTCCGCTCGCCGTACCGCGCCACCTCCTGCCCGTCCTCGCTGAAGAACACCGCCACCGGCACCCGGTTGCCGCCGTTGATCCGCAGCTCGGCCTGGGCGTCCGGGTGGGCGTCGCGGTCCAGGTAGCGGACGTTCAACACCGGGGCGATCTCGGCGAACCGCTCGAAGATCGGGCAGTTGTCCGCGCAGTCCCCGCACCACGCCCCGGCCAGCACCAGCACCGGCGTGCGGCGTTTGAACGCGGCCAGCACCGCCCGCTGGTCCTCGCTCAGGACGACGGCGGCGCGGACGGCGTCCCACCGCCCGCGGTCGGCCGGGGTGCCGAACTGCGCGAGAAAGTCGGCGTAAGGCAGGGCGGCGTCGAACAGGGTGAACGGCAGCACGGGGGAGCCTCTGGGGCGGGCTTCCGGGTGGCCGACTCTCTCCGAGAGTCGGTACAAGAAGTCTCTCTCGGAGGGAGCGACCCACCCGGGCGGACTCGCGGCAAACCAGGACGGTCACTTCTTCTCGATCACCTCCAACTTGATGTCCTTGAACCGCACCTCCATCGGCCCGCCGGAGTGCACCTGGAAGGCGATCAGCCCGCGGCGGGCGAGCTGGTCGTCGTTGTGGTAGTCGCAGCAGAGGTTCCCGTTGATGCTCAGCCGGACGTGCCCACCCCACGCCTCCACCACATACTCGTTCCAGTCGTTCTCCTTCACGTGCTTCTCCCCGCCCTCCTTCACCAGCAGGCCGCGGGCGCTCTCCTCGTACAGCTTGCCCCACCACCCCTTGCCGATGTCGGCCTGGGCGCCGCGCATCTCCCCGCCCTCGATGGGCACGCTGCGGAACTGGATGCCGCTGTTCCCCTCGTTCGGCGTCAGCTTCACCTTCACCGTCAGCTTGAAGTCGGTCACGTCCATCGCCGATTTCAGGAACGTGTTGTGCTTCAGTCCCTTCGCCGTCTTGCCGACGATCTCGCCGTTCTCCACGCTCCACACCTCCTTGTCCCCGTCCCAGCCGGTCAGGTCCTTGCCGTTGAAGAAGTCCTTGGCGGTGTCGGCGGTGGCCAGCGCGGGCACCTGCTGGGTGTGCTTCAGGTACGCGATCAGGTTGCGGATCTGCGGCTCGGTCGCCTGCTTGGTCAGGTCGTCCGGCATCATCGACAGCTCGGACGGCGTCCGCTTGTCCACGTCCTTCGTCGGAATCGTCAGCGTCTCGTTCGCCGTCAGCACCGTGAGCGTGGCCGCCGTCTCCTCCTTGATGATGCCCGTGACAACGCGACCGTCGGCCAGGTCGATCTTCGTCGCCGCGTACTCCTTCGGGATGACCGCCGACGGGTCGAAGATGTTTTCCAGCAGGTAGTTGATGTCCGAGCGGTTGGCCCCGGTGATCTCCGGACCGACCTTCCCGCCCACCCCGTACAGCGTGTGGCACTGGGCGCACACCTTGTTGTACACCGCCCGCCCGGCCCCCAGGTCGGCCTTCGCCAGCACGTCCGGGTTCATTTTGCGACCCCACTCGGCGATCAGCTTCTTGCGGTCCGCCGGGGTGTCGCGGACGGCGCCCCAGAGTTCGCCGATCCGCTTGTTCAAGTGGACGTCGTTGAACGCGCGGAGCTGGCGGACCATCTCGGCGGTGATGTCGGTGGCCGGCACCTGCTTCACCCCGATGGCCTCGATCAGGACGAACGCGAACGTCTTCCGGCTGGTCAGGGTGGCGAGGGCGTCCCGCTTCTCCGCGGCCGGCAGCTTGGCGTACAGGGCGACCAGCTTGTTCGCGATGTTGAAATCCTCGAACTGGCCGAGGGCGCGGATGACCGGCCCGCGGATGGTCGGGTCGTCGAGCAGCGCCTCCAGCGCCGGCTGCAGGTTCGGGTCCTTGGCGAACAGCAGGCTGGCCAGCGCGTCCCGCCGCTGCCCGGCGTTGGCCTTCTTGTCCGCCAGCACCTCCCGCAGGATTTTCAGCGCCACCGGGTCGCCCAGGGTGGCGGCCACGTTCAGCGCCTTCGACCGCACGGCCGGGTCGTTCGAGCCGGCGCACCGCTTGTACGCCCTCTCCCACTGCGGCGGCATCTCCAGCCCGCGGCGGCCCTTCAGCCCGTCGGCCATGCCGTTCAGTACCGCCAGCCGGTCGCGGTCGGTGTCCACTTCGCCGAGAACCCGGACCACGGCCTGGATGGCGAACGTGTTGTCGTTCGACGCGACCCGCCGCGCCGTCTTCTCCAGCAGGCCGGGGATCGCCCCCTTCTGGGCGAGGTTGAGCAGAGACACCAGCGCCTCCGCGTCCTGCCCGACCGCGATCGGCTCCAGGGCATACCAGTACAGGTGTGGCAGGATCGGGTCGGTCGCGTCCTCGGGGTGCGTGAGTAGCCCGGCGAGGATGGTCCGATGGTTCGGCGCGCCGCGGCGGTCGGACGGCAGGCGGAGGAGGGTGGAAACGAGCGCTCGGCGGACGACGGGAGAGGCGTCCTTCTCGGCGGCGCGGTACGCCGCTGCCCCGGCGTTGCCGGTGAACGGCAACCATTCGGGGTCGCTCATGCCGAGGGTGATCGCCCACGCCCGGACGTGCGGGCTGGGGTCCTTGGCGATCAGGTCGGCGTAGGGGATGTGGTGTTCGCCGTCGACGCAGTGCAGCAGCCACAGCCCGCGGAGCCGCGTCCGCTCGTCGTTCTTGGCGTCGAGCAGCGTGAGGACGAGATCCTTGAACTTCTTCGCCTCGGGCGAGATGTCCCCGTGCGGCGGAATCCGGAGTTGCGGCGCCCGCTCTTGCAGAATCCGCCGGGCGTGCCGCACCATCCACTCGTTGTCGCTGGTCTGCAACTTCACCAACTCCGCGTCGCTCAGCTTTTGCAGGTCCAGGTTCTTGACCGGCTTGGTGTCCTTGTGGCTGATCTTGAACAGCCGGCCGTTGGTGCGGTCCCACACCTCCTGCGGGGTGTGGCACACCTGCTTGTCGGACCAGTCGCAGAAGTACACGTTCCCGTCCGGCCCGGTGTGGATGGCGACGATGATGCAGTACCGGTCGTGGGACAGCAGGAAGTCCGGGTTGCGGTCGCCCTCGTAACTGCTGCCCTTCGGCTTGATCTCGTCCACGTTGATGCGGTGGCCGTGGATGTTGCCCATGAACAGCTTGCCGTGGTACTCCTGCGGCCACAGCCCGCCCTGGTAGCAGATCAGCCCGCTGTGCGCGTGCCCGCCGCCGGCGCTGTCGGAGCGGTTGTTCCCGCCGTGCGGGGTGTCGCCGACGTAGTGCCGGTGCTTGGCGATGGTCTTGATGTCGTCGTAGGTGTGCGGGTTGAAGTGCTGCCCGCCCTGCCGCTCGTACCGCCCGCCCTGCACCATGTGCCACAGGTGCGGGATGACGCACGCCTCGATGAAGAAGTCGCCGTACTGGTTGTAGTCCAGGCCCCACGGGTTGCTGGTGCCGTGGCAGAACACCTCGAACACGTGCTTCGTCGGGTGGTACCGCCACACGCCGGCGTTGATCCGCTGCCGGTCCTTGTCCGGCGTGCCGGGCTTGCCCACCTTGCTGTGCGTGAACACCCCGTGGCACCCGTACAGCCAGCCGTCCGGCCCCCACACGAAGCTGTTCAGCGTCTCGTGCGTGTCCTCCAGCCCCCAGCCGTCGAGCAGGATTTTCGGCTCACCCGCTTTGTCGTTCTCGCCGATCGGGATGAACATCAGGTACGGGGCGGCGCCCACCCACAGCCCGCCGAACCCGTACTCGATCCCGCTCACCAGGTTCAACCCTTCCAGGAACACCGTCTTCTTGTCGAACTTGCCGTCCCCGTCGGTGTCCTCGAAGATCAGGATCTTGTCGCCCTCCTTGCGGCGGGCCTCCGGCAGCAGCGGCCCGTCGAACGGCTTCCGCTTCGGGTACACATACGCCTCCACCACCCACACCCGCCCACGGTCGTCGAAGCAGAAGGCGATCGGCTGGTGCAGGTCCGGCTCGCCGGCGAACAGGCTGACGCTGAACCCCGGCGGCACGGTCATGTTCTTCGCCGCGTCCGCCGGCTTCTGCCCGCTGAACTTGTAGTCGTCGGCTTTCGTGACCGCCCGCGGGGCGACGTTCGGCTTCTCGCTGTGGAACCGGAAGTCGTCGAAGTTGACGTGCCCCCAGTGGCCGGTGTGCTTGTCCACGACGCGGACGAAGATGTCCTGGCCGACCAGCTTCGTCAGATCCACCGCCACCGTCGAGAGCGACTCGGCCTCGGTGCCGGCGACGCGGAAGAACACCTCCTTCTTGGCCGCGTCCACCAGCTCCACGCACGTCTCCTTCTCGTGCGGCCCGCCGGCCACCCGGAAGGTGGCCCACGGGTGCGTCACCTTGAACGCCGCGCTGGTGAGGGTGCCGGTCGGCTTGTCCCCCTTCTTCTCGTACCCGCCGACCCAGAACTGCCCCTGGTGCAGGCTCCGCATGTCCGACCGCCGCGGGAACACGGTGTCCCCCTTGACCGGCTGGTCCTTGAACGCCTCGCCGTCGGCCGTCCAGTCCTTCAGCGTGCCGGTCTCGAAGTCCAGGTTGAGCGGTTTGCCGTCGGCCCCGAGCGGCAAAACGCCTTCCGGCGGGGTCTTGGCGACCGGGTCGGCGGTGGGGGCGAACAGGGCGACGGAGAGGAGGAGTGCGTGCATGGCGGGAACGCGACGAGGGAGGGTCGGCGGAGAGGGTCAGAGTACCCGCCGGAGGTGGGGGCGGGCAAGGGGCGTGACGTGGGTGATTGTACCGCCCGTGCGCCGGGGGCCGTATCACGCGAGTGTAACGGGGTGAGGT
>JALHQU010000193.1:0-4464 GCA_022841795.1 Fimbriiglobus sp. | reverse complement strand
GGGGTGAGGTCTAAACCTTCACCGCTTCTTCCGCCGGCGGTCGTCGTCGCCCCGGCGGAACTGGTACGGCTTCTTCCCGTCCGCCGGCGGCGGCGGGTTGCGGCGGACGACGCGGGCCAGGCTGGTGCCTTCCTTCGGCTGCGGCGGCTCGGCCTTATAGATGGTTTGGCAGAACGGGCACTCGGTGTCCCAGCCGACGTCGGACGCGGCCACGGTCAGCTCCGCGCGGCAGTTCGGGCACGGGGCGATGGGCACGTCCGGCTGCGACGGCGGCGGTTGGTCCGATTCGTCCAGGACGAACTCGACCGGCGGCGGGGGAGGTGGCGGCGGGGGCGGGGGCAGGGCGAGCTGCACCGGCGGCGCCCACCCCGGCGGCAGCAGCCCGCTGCCGGACGACCCGTACACCGGGGCGGCCGGCGGGATGGGCAGCAGCGGGTCGGCGGGCGCCGCCGGCAGCACCGCCACCTTCCGCTCGACGCACTTGTACACGGTGCGGCAGAACGGGCACTCGATCGACTGGCCGAGGTCCTCGCTGGACACGGTCTGCACCGCCCCGCACCCGGAACACGGTTCGAGCACCACCGGGATGCGGAGCTTGGACGGCGACTTGGGCAGCGGCGGCGGGGCTTCCTCGACCACTTCTGCTTCCAGCACCTCGACGGGTGGTGGCAGCGGGTCGTCCTCCACCACCTCCGCCTCCACCACATCCACCGGCTGCGGCAGCGGCTTCGGCGGAACGGGGATGAGGAAACGGGCGGAGCACTGGGTGCAGGTGGCCGGCTTCCCTCCCAGCGTGGCCGGCACCTTGTACACCTTGTCGCAACTCGGACAGCCGAAACGGATCATGGGGTGGGCAGGAGGGTCAGGTGTACCGCCGGCCGCAGTCGGCGCACGCCCGGTACTCGTCTTTCATCAGCAACCCGATTAAGCATAACGGCCCGCACATGGTGAGCAAGATGGCGAACGTCACCCACCCGGCGGTCGAGATCTCGCTCCTATGGACCGTCTCGCGGCTCCCGCAACTCCGGCACCCGCCGCGGCGGGACCGCCGGTCGTAATCGTCGTCATCCTCGTCCCGCCGGCGCGACCGCCGGGACCGCCGCCGCTCGTCCCGGTCGTCGTCGCGGTCGTCCGGGTCGGCGGTGCCGCTGCCGAGCCGCTCCAGCTTACCACGCCGCGACGGGCTGGCTTTGGGCGGCGGCGGGGCGTCGCCCCGCGTCGCCCGGAATATGGTAGCACACCCCGGACACGCCACCTCCCCGCCGACGTCCTTCGGCTCCACCGACAGCCGCGTCTGGCACTGCGGGCACGGCTGGATTTCCACCGGCACGGGCGGCGGTTTCGGGGCCGATTCCTGCGAAGGTAGTGGAGGAGGTTGGTCCGGCAGCGGCGGCGGTTGCTCACTCGCCGCGTCCGCCGGGATGAGGAACTGGCTGTTACACTTCGGGCACTGGCCGGCCTTGCCGGCCTGGTCTTCGCCGACCGTGAACGTGGCCGAACACCCCGGGCACGCGAACCGGATCATGACGCCTCCCGCCGGAAAGTAGCCGGCCCACGCCGTGGGCCGAAGACGTACCGGCCCACGGCGTGGGCCGGCTACTTTCGGCACCGGCTCAGAACCACTCTTTGCCGCCACGCTGGTATACTTCGATGAACTCGTCGTCGGATTTGGTCAGGTAGATGATGAAATCGATCCACGGGCCGATCCCGCACAGCCCGCAGGTGAGCAGGTAGACGATGCCGGCGGTGTTGTGCCCCAGGTAAAACTTGTGGATCCCCAGGCTGCCGGTGAAAATCGCCAGCAGCACGGCCGTGATCCGCTTGCTCTCCTCCTTGTACTTCCGCTTCTTTTTCTTCTTCCGCGGGCGGCCGTCGTCCTCCCCCTCGTCCTCGTCGTCGTTTCGCCGCTTGCTCTTCTTCACCGGCCGGTCGTCGTCGTCCTCGTCGTCGTCCCGGCGTTTGCTCTTGCGGACCGGGCGGTCGTCGTCGTCCTCGTCGTCATCCCGTCGTTTCCCCCGCCGCGACGGCCGGTCGTCCTCGTCGTCGTCCTCCGCCTCGACCACCGGCGGGGGCGGGGCCTTCGGCTTCGGCTTGCTCACCGGGGCGTTCTTGTCCACCGCCGCGAATATCGTGTGGCACGTCGGGCACTCCACCTCCGCCCCGAGGTGCTGCGGCTCGACCGTCAGGGCGAGACCGCACTTCGGGCACGGGGCGATCTCCACCGGCGCGTTCGGATCGACCGGCGGCGGGGGCGGCGGCTTCGGGGCCGACGCCGGGTCGGGCATGGGGATGGAGAAGGCGGTGCCGCATTTCGGGCACTTGCCGGTCTTCCCCCCCTTCTCGTCGCCCACGGTGAACGAGGCCTGGCAGCCCGGACAGGCGAAGCGGATCATGTGCCGGTATCTCCGAAGCGGCCGGGGCCGCGGGATGATGATTCAGATTCTTCGCCGCGACCAACGGGAGCGGAGAGAGCTTCCACTGCTCCCGTTGGTCGCGGCGAAGAGTCGCCCCCCTACCGCCCGCCGGCCGCCACCTGGAGGAACGCCACCCCGCACCGCAGCACCACCGCCGCGGCGAACAGGGCCAGCGACACGATGCCCAGGATCTTCCCGGTGTTCGTGCTGCTCCGGCCGGAGTCGTCCATCCGCCCGGCGTCCATCGCCCGCAGGTCCTGGACGGCGAACACCCAGGCGAGGGCGGAGAACACCAGCGCGATGAACGTCCAGCAGAACACCAGGCCGACGATGCCGAACGTCAGGATCATGCCCCCGCGGTGCGGGAGCAGGTGGCGGTCGTACTCGTCCTCGTATCGCCGGCGGCGGGAGCGGCGGCGGTCCCGCCGGTCGTCGTCCTCGTCGTCATCCCGGCGGCTGCTACGCCGGGGCCGGCGGTCGTCCTCGTCGTCGCGGTCGCGCTCCCGGCTGGATCGTCGGGACTGCCGGTCGTCGTCTGTGTTATCGCGGTCGCTGCCGCGTTCGACCAGTCTCCCGCCGGCCCGCGGCTTTTCCACCGGCGGCGGGGGCGGGGCGCCCACCCGCATCGCCTTGTAGATGGTGTGGCAGTTCGGGCACTCGACCTCCACCCCCACGTCGCCGGCCAGCACGGACAGCCGCGACTGGCACTTCGGGCACGGGCGGATTTCCACCGGGTCGTCCGACCCGACGGGCAGGGGGTCTGGGGGGCGTTGCCGTTCACTCGTATCAACCGGGGCGGGCGGGACGACGTACCGGGCCTGGCAGTGCGGGCACTGCCCCGGCTTCCCGGCCTGCTCCGGGCCGACCGTGAAGCTGGCCATACACCCCGGACACGCGAACCGGATCATGCGGACCTCCGGTCTTCGCCGCGACCTCCGGGAGCGGTCTTGAAAACCCGCTCCCGGAGGTCGCGGCGAAGACGGGCTTTCTCCCCCCCACTGGCGGTGAGGTCTCGCCCCACCCCAATCTGTTCGCCGTCACTCCAACTCCATTTCGATTCCGCCGATCATGCTCGAAAGCACGTTGTAGACGGCGGCGCCGATCACCCCGCCGATGAACCCGAGTACCCCCCAGATGATCGGCGTCAGCACCAGGAAGCACACCGTCCAACTGAGCAACCCGACGGCCGCGTTCGTGTTGCCGCCGAACTGGGTGGCGGCGCCAATCCCGAGGAGCAGAAACACCCCCTGAATCATGGCGGCGATCAGCCCGAACAGGGCGTACATCGCCCCCATCATCTTGCCCGCCGACAGCACCCCGAGGCGGGCGACCGTCACGGTCCCGGTCGGTCGGCCGCTCCGTCGCCGCTTCGGCGGGGGTGGGGGTTCTTCGTACTCGTCGTCCCGCCGCTTCTTCTTCCGCCGCCGGCGGTCGTCGTCGTCATCCTCCTCGTCGTCATCGTCGTCCCGCCCGCTGCCGAACTTCACCAGCTTGCTGCTCGGCGGGGCGGCCACCCCGCCCGGCGGCAGCGGGGCGTCCGCCCGCGCCGCCGTGTACGTCGCCCGGCAGGTCGGGCACTCGATCTCCGACCCCAGGTCGCCGGCCAGCACGGACAGCCGCGACTGACACTTCGGGCACGGCTGGATTTCGATCGGGTCGTTCGGCGCCAGCGGCCGCGGCGGGGGGGGCGGTGGCGGCGGGGGAGGGGGCGGCGGCGGCGGTGGCGGCGGCGGGGGGACGTAGGGTTCCGGGATGGTGAACGACGTGCCGCACTTCTGGCACTTGCTCACCTTCCCGGCCTTGTCGTCGGTGGTGGTGTAGGTGGCGTCGCAATTCGGACAGGCGAACCGGATCATCCCCGCCCCTCGGCCGCGGTGGTCGTGAGGCGTAGTGTCCGGCCGGACGGAGGGTTCGTCAAGGAAGGTGGGGTGCAGGCCAGGGCTACTCAGAGGTTGAAGGTGGGTTCTTGAGCAGGTCGAGGGCGCGGCCGGGGAAGGCGACCATCTCGCGGATGGCGGCGGGGACGCTCGGGTGGTCGGAGTTCCGCAGC
>JALHQU010000192.1 GCA_022841795.1 Fimbriiglobus sp. | reverse complement strand
CCATCCTCCGCCGCCGGCTGGCCTACCTCGCCGAACACCCAGAGGTGGTGAAACCGGTCGTCGGCTTTCACTGGGCTGAGCGACTCGAACGGTAACGAATCAATGTGATCCGGTATCAGCCCGCCGGGTGGTGGAATCACCCGGCGGGCTGACGCCCGCTGTTCGCCCGGACTGGTCACGGCAGCTTCACCTCGATCACCTCTTCCACCGCCTTGCTGCCCGCCTTGTCGATGAGGAACTCCGACTTCACCAACCGCCCGGGCATGGTGTCGGACAACCACAACTTGATCGGCATCGGGCCGCTCTCCAGCGATCCGACCCACTCGTAGACGGTGGCGGTGTACTCCTGGCCGAGCAGCCGCACGGTCTCCGTCCCGGTCACCTTGGCTTTCGGGTCCGGCAGCAGGAACTTGCCGAACTCCGCTTCGCTCATGCCGACCGGCAGCGGGAACGACGCCGGGTAGTCCAGCTTCTGGGCCGGCTTGGTGTCCGTATCGTACCCGGTCTTCTCGACCGTCACCTGCGACTCGACCACCGCCTTCCGCTCGGTCAACTCATACAGCTTCAGGGTCGTCGTCTCGACGGTCTTCTTGCCCGGCTCTTTCGGGTTCGTCGCCTCCCGCCGCCGCTTCACCACAGTGCCGACCGGGTACTTCTTCCAGTTGGCGTACTCGGGACTGGCTAGGGTGGGCCGGGGGTCGGGGGTCGCCCCGGAGTCGCCCGCGGTCGGCGTCCCGGGGACAGCCGCCGTCGGCGGCGTGCCGGGTTTGCTCCCGCACCCGATCGCCGCCGCCGCCGCCAGGACCGCCACCGAGCGGTGGATCCTCATCATGGACGGGTTCTCGAATTGGGGTGAATGAGAAAAGCGGAACGGGGTGGCCACCCCGTTCCGCCGAGAGGGAATGTCCTGCGGGCGGGGTCACCGCCGCGGCTTGGCCTTCGTCTTCTGCTGCGGGCCGCCTTCCTCGTCGTACACCCGCTGGTCCTCCTCCTGAATCGCCCGCTTCTGCTCCTCGGTGAACGGGGCGGTGGGCACGGTCGTCTCCGACCCGCACCCGATCACCGCCGCACAGCCGACCGCCAGGGCCGCACTCGTCCAACGTCGCATGGTGTCAACCTCAGGGGGTCGGGGTTACAGTTGGTTCAGGTCGATCACCTGGCCGTCGTCGATCACGCACGCCCGCATCCAGGTGATCGGGTCCACGTTGAACCGCACGAACCGCACGCTGCCGTCGCCGAACACGGCGTTCAGTCCGCCGGTGTGCGCGGACCCGAAGTACCGCCGCCAGGCGGTGCCGCCGGTGGTGTTGCTGCCCACCCCGCCGTCGTTGAACTTCCAGTTGGTCGGGTCGGAGTCGTGCTTCGGCGGGAAGTGGTAGCGGATGACGCACTCGTCCCAGCCGGCGTTGTTCCACCGCTCGTTGTCCCCGCCGTCCGCCCCGTGCCGGCCGACCGGCAGGGCCTTTTCCGCCGCGATCACGCTGTTCGACGTGCCGTCGGTCACGTCCGCGATCCGCCGCTTGTCGCCGAACGCGGACCAGCACACGTACCCCTTGCGGCCGGGGGTGTTGCCGAAGTTCTCATTCGTCCGCTCGTTCCGCCGCGGGCTCATGCCGAGCGGCGGCGGGGGGATGTCCCCGAAGTTCTCGTGGATCTCGCCCTGGTAGAACCCGGCGCTGCCGGCGTAGTCGCACCGGCCGAACAGGCCGCCGCCGTACCCGGTCGGGGCGCGGCGGGTCGGACAGTAGTAGGTCTTGATGAGCGCGCGGGCGACCGAGTCCTCGCCGTTGTAGTTCGCCGGGCGGCCGCTGTGGATCGGCGGCAGGTCGAAGTTGGCCAGCCGGTACACGTTCTCCTGCTCGATGTACGGCAGGATCTTGAACCAGTGGCTCCACCCGTTCGGGCTGGCCGCGTTGCAGCAGGTGCTCCCCTCGTACGCGCCCGGCGGCTCGTTGTACACCATGCCGGACAGCCGCGGGTCGCCGTCGAACGGCCCCTCCGGGTAGTACTGGTACGCGCTCTCGAAGTTGTGCCACGCCAGCCCGATCTGCTTCAGGTTGTTGCTGCACTGCATCCGCGACGCCGCCTCGCGGACCTTCTGCACGGCGGGCAGGAGCAGGCCGATGAGGATGGCGATGATGGCGATCACCACCAGCAGCTCGATCAGCGTGAACCCCGAGCGCACCCGGTTCCTGTTCATCGTGACCTCAATCGAAGGGGAAGGGGGGTAGGAATCGATCCGGCGTCGGCCGGTCGCCGAGAGTTGTAGCCGGGGCGTGTGAAGAACCCGCGACGACCGCGCGAAGATCGGCGGATGTGAGGGAATTCACTTGGTCGGGATCCGGCCTCGCTAGTCCAGGATTGCGTGTCGTGTTTCCGTTAGCCCGACGCGCGAGCGAGGGGCAAAGCACGTCCCTCGCTCGCGCGTCGGGCTAACAGGACCTGCAAGCTCGCCCTCTGGCCGGCTCCGTATCATGCCGGCATGTCATCGCTCGCCGTCCGCGTGTCCGCCCTGGTCAAGACGTACCCCGCCAGCCCGCCGGTGGAGGCGGTCCGCGGGGTCGATCTGGAGGTGACGGTGGGCGAGTGCTTCGGCCTGCTCGGGCCGAACGGGGCGGGCAAGACGACGACCATGGAGATCCTGGAGGGGCTGCTCGCCCCGACCGGCGGGGAGGTGGAGGTGCTCGGCCGGCGGTGGGACCGGGACGAGCGGGAGATCCGCGAGCGGATCGGCATCTCCCTCCAGGAAACCCGCCTGTCCGACAAACTCAACGTCCGCGAAACGGTCACCCTGTTCCGCAGCTTTTACCGCACCGGCCTGACCCCGGACGAGGCGATCGAACGGGTGTCGTTGCAGGAGAAGGCGAAGGCGTTCGTGGACAAGCTGAGCGGCGGGCAGCGGCAGCGGCTGGCCATCGCTTGCGCCCTGGTCGGCGACCCGGAGATGCTGTTCCTGGACGAGCCGACCACCGGCCTGGACCCGCAGTCCCGCCGCCAGCTGTGGGACGTGATCCGCGACTTCAAAGCCCGCGGCCGCACCGTCATCCTCACCACCCACTACATGGACGAGGCGGAGAAGCTGTGCGACCGGGTGGGCATCATCGACCACGGCAAGGTGATCGCGCTCGGCACCCCGAACGAGCTGATCTTGCAGCTCGGCGGGGAACACGTCCTCGACCTGACGGTGACGGAACCGGCCCCGCTGACGGCGGACGACCTGAGCCGGACGACGGCGGTGAAGTCGGTGCGGGCGGGGGCCGGCGGCACGTTCACCCTGACCGTCACCGACCCGGCGCAGGCGCTGCCGGCGGTGATGGAACTGGTGCGGGCGAAGGGGGCCGGGCTGGTCGGCCTGAGCACCCGCCACGCCACCCTGGAAGACGTGTTCGTCACCCTGACCGGCCACCAGCTGCGGGATGATTCGTAGGGTGGGCACCGCCCACCGTTCTTACAACCACGGTGGGCGGTGCCCACCCCACAAGAATGAACCACCCCCTCGCGCAACTGTTCCTCGCCCGCCTCCGCGAGTTCTTCCGCGAGAAGGCGGCCATCTTCTGGACCTACGGGTTCCCGCTCATCCTCGCGCTCATCCTGGGCACCGCCTTCCGCAACCGCCCGATCGAGGCGATCAAGGTGGACGTGGTGACCACCGAGGCCACCCAGGAAGAAGCGGGCAAGCTGGTCGAGCGGTGGCGGGAGAAGGACCCGCGGCTGAAGGTCGAGCTGCACCCGGAGAAGGAGGCGCTCGACCGCTTGCGGACGGCGAAGACCGCGCTGGTGGTGTTCCCCGACCCGGCCGAGGCGGCGAAATACCGCACGGTGGTGGACGAGAACCAGCCGGGCAGCGTGCTGGCGCGGGCGGCGGTGGACACCCTCGTCCTCCGCGAGGCGAACCCGGCCGCCGCCGTGCCCACCGCCACCACGATGGCGGACCAGTCCGGCGGGCGGTACATCGACTTCCTCATGCCCGGGCTGATCGGCATGAACCTGATGGGCGGCGGGCTGTTCGGCGTCGGCTTCCTGATCGTGGACATGCGGGTGCGGAAGCTGCTCAAGCGGTACCTGGCGACGCCCATGCGGAAGTCCGACTTCATGCTCAGCATCATGCTCTCCCGCCTGCTGTTCACCATCACCGACGTGGCGGTGCTGCTTGCGGTGGCGCACCTGCCGTTCTTCGGGTTGACCGTCCACGGCAACTGGGTGGCCCTGCTGGCGTTCATCCTGCTCGGCGGCATCACGTTCACCGGCATCGGCCTGCTCATCGCCTGCCGCGCCCGCACCCTGGAGACGGCGTCCGGCTTGATGAACGCGTTCATGCTGCCGCAGTGGCTGGTGAGCGGGGTGTTCTTCGACTCGTCCAACTTCCCGGCGGTCCTCCAGCCGCTCATCCAGGCGCTGCCGCTGACGGCGGTGAACAACGGGCTGCGGGCGGTCATCAACGACGGGGCCGGGTTCGGCGGCATCCTGGTGCCGTCGGCCATCCTGCTCGCCTGGGGCGGGATCAGCTTCCTGCTGTCGCTGAAACTGTTCCGCTGGCTGTAGTCCGGCTTCGGGCACCTCGGAGCGGGCCGCAACGGGTCGCACGTCCGGTCAGCACCCGCGGTCTTCAGGCCCGAAGGGCCGTGCTCCCTCAGCCCAGGGCAAGCGAGCGAAGCGAGCGTCGCCCTGGGTCGCGGCCCACCAAACGCCCAAGCCCCGAAGGGGCGCCCTCCGGTAGTCCGCCCCGTTGGGGCTTGTCCTGTTTCACCCAGTTCCCCAGGCCTGCGCTCGCCTTCGGCTCGCTCCGACCTGGGCTGAGGGAGTCCGGCCCTTCGGGCCTCCGAACCCGTAACCGACGGCGTGTACCGACTACCTTGGCTTCGGGCGAAAGAGGACGCCGCGAGCCGGTGTTATTCTTGCGACCCCGGCCAGGGAGTGCCGCTCGCCCGTCGGCGGTGCTATGCTCGGGTGACGACTTTTCGCCTCCGGTTCGGAGCCGCTCGTGTCCGCCGCCGCCGACCCGCCCGTGGACCAGACTCGCGTCTGGGCCGACCCCGACCAGACCGGCGTGTTCGCCGACGGCGACACCGCGGCCGGCGGGTACGGGTTCGCCCCCACCGACTCGACCGAACACCCCGCCCTCAACGCCGTCGGCGACTACCGCATCGCGGCCAAGCTGGGCGAGGGCGGGATGGGGGCGGTGTTCCGGGCGGTGCGGGGGAAGGACGGGCGCGAGGTGGCCCTCAAGGTGTTGTCCCGGCAGGTGGTGCAGCGGCCGGGGTTCCGCCAGCGGTTCCACCGCGAGGCGCAGGCGATGAGCCGCCTCACCCACCCGAACATCGTGCGGTACCTGGCGGCCGGCGAGGTGAACGGGCTGGTGTACCTGGCGATGGAACTGGTGGACGGCGGGAGCGTGGCCGACCGGGTGAAGGCGGACAAGAAGCTGAGCGTGGCGGACGCGCTGGCGGTGGGGGTGGCGGCCGGGCGGGCGCTGGAGTACATCCACCGGAAGCAGATCGTCCACCGGGACGTGAAGCCGGACAACCTGCTGCTGACGGCCGCCGGCGAGGTGAAGCTGGCCGACCTCGGGCTGGCGAAGGCGACCGACGACACCGACGTGTCGCTCACCGGCACCGGTACCGGCATGGGCACCCCGCTGTACGCCCCGCCGGAGCAGATCCGCGACGCCAAGCGGGCGGACGCCCGCAGCGACCTGTACGCGCTGGGCGGGGTGATCTACTTCGCCCTCACCGGCGAGCCGCCGTTCGGCGCCGGGGCGAACTTCCTCGAACTGGTGACGGCGAAGGAGAAGGGGGTGTACCCGCTGGCGTCGGCCAAGAACCCGAAGGTGCCGGCGGAGGTGGACCGGCTGCTGTTCAAGTTGCTGGCGAAGCCGCCCGAGTTGCGGTACCAGTCGGCCGCCGAGTTCCTGCAAGACGCCAAGCGGGCGGGGTTCACCGCCGACCGGCTGTCCCCCGCCGGCGGGTGAGCGGCCGTCCAAGTTCTCAGGCCCGAAGGGCCGTCCTCCCTCAGCCCAGGGCAAGTGAGCCGAAGGCGAACGTCGCCCTGGGTACGAACGTGCAAGAGACCAAGCCCCGAAGGGGCGCACTCCGTAGCCCGCCCCTTCGGGGCTTGTTCCTCGTTGCTCGCGTACCCAGGCCTGCGCTCGCTGGCGCTCGCTCCGACCTGGGCTGAGGGAGGACGGCCCTTCGGGCCTGAAAACGGCTGGTCGATCCGCGGGACGCCTTTAGGCCTGAAATCGACCCGCGGTCAATTCCGGTACCCGTGCGGGTGGGCGGGTCGAGAGCGACGAACGGAACGCCCGAGTACCGTCCGGGTCAGGCGGTGCCGGTGCGGCACAGGTTGCCGCGGAACATCGGCCAGGTGCTCTTCCCCTTGCCGAGTTTGACCGCATACGCCCGCCCGAAGTTCTGCGGGCGGGTCTTGTCGGACGTGCCTTTCCCGCACACGAAGAACGCCTCCAGGATGCCGTCGCCGTCGAAATCGCCGACCACCGGGCCGGAGTCGATCCCCTCGTGGACGTGCTTCTGCACGGTGGCGTCGAACGCCCGCAGCTCCTTGCCCGTCTTGCCGTCGAGCGTGCGGAAGTGGCGGTTGCTCCCGCCGAACACCACCACCGGCTGGCCGTCCACCTCGGCCGGGGCCACCCCGCGGGGGACGCTCCCGTGGTCGGCCGACTTCCACTTCTCTTCGCCCTTCAGGTCGAAGGCGTGGACCTTGCCGCTACAGACGACGATCTCCGGTTTGCCGTCGCCGTCCACGTCGCTCACCACGCTCGGCGCGAACAGGTACCCGCCCGGCTCCTTCGCCCACACCACCTTGCCCTTCTCGTCGAGCAGCGTCACGTCCCCGGCGATCGAGTTCGCCACCACCTTCTTGCCGTCGCTGCTGAACGCCGACACGCCGTGATACATGTCCCCCTTCATGACGTGCGACCACAGTTCCTTGCCCGTCTTGAAGCTGAGCGCCCGCACCGCCTTGTCGCCCCGCCAGGTGGTCACCAGCACGTCCAGCCCGCCGTTCCCCAGGTCGAACAGGGTCGGCTCGGACTGCACGAACCCGGGCACCCTGGCCGTCCACTTCTCCTTGCGGGTGGCGGCGTCGAGGACCACCACGCGGCCGTGCTTGTCGCCCAGGCTCATGGTGCCGATGACGATCTCCAGCTTGCCGTCGCCGTCGATGTCGGCCACCGCCGGGGGCGAGTCGGTGGAGTTCGGCAGGGTGTGCTTCCACTTCTCCTTGCCCGCGCCGTCGAGGCAGAACAGAGTGCCGGTGCTGGAATCAGCGGCCAGCACTTCCAGCTTGCCGTCGCCGTCCAGATCGGCCAGGGCGACCGACGCGTCGAACGGCCCGCCGTCGGACTTGAACTTCCACAGCAGGGTGCCGTGCTTGGCGTCGAGGGCGTAGACGTGTTCGTCGTTGAAGTAGGTGCCGAACACGAGGGCCAGCTTGCCGTCGAGCGTGCCGAGCGCCCCGCCACCGTAGGACGCGCTGGCGAGGTCGTACTGCCAGAGCGGTTTGGCAGCGTCGGCGGCGACAGGGGGTTTGGGGGGCGGTTGCCCCCCAACAGGAATGGGGGCGGCGAGGGCGGCCAGACCGGAACCGAGGAACGCGCGACGGGAAAGGGACATGGGGCACCGGGGGGAGGAGGTCGCAGGCACCGAGGTGACGACCCGCCCACACCGGGATTAACCCGCCCGGTACCCGTGCGGGTGGGCGTTCCGCTCGTCCGACTCCACCCGCCCGTCGCGGAGGCGGATCACCCGCCGCGCCCACGCGGCGATGTCGTTCTCGTGCGTCACCATGATGATCGTCTTGCCCGTCCGGTTCAGCTCGGACAGCATGTGCATGATCTCGTCGCTCGTCCGGCTGTCCAGGTTGCCGGTCGGCTCATCGGCCAGCAGCACCTGCGGGTCGTTCACCAGCGCCCGCGCGATGGCCACCCGCTGCTGCTGCCCGCCGGACAGTTGCAGCGGGCGGTGGTCCATGCGGTCGCCTAACCCGACCAGCCCGGCTAGCGCCTCGCACCGGGCGGCCGTCCGCTCGTCCAACCGCACCCCCTGGTACACCAGCGGCAGCTCGATGTTCTCCGTCACCGTGTACTGCGGCAGCAGGTTGTACGCCTGGAAGATGAACCCGAGGTAGCTGCTCCGCACCTCCGACAACTGGTCGTCGGTCATGTGCGACACGTCCTTGTCCTTCAGGTAGTACTGCCCGCTGGTCGGCCGGTCGAGGCAGCCGAGGATGTTCATCAGGGTGGACTTGCCCGACCCGGACGGCCCCATCAGGGCGACGAAATCCCCCTCCTGGAAGGACAGGTTGATGCCCTTGAGCACGTTCACCGTCACGTCGCCCATGTAGTAGTCTTTGAACAGGTCCACGACTTCGACGATGGGGGCGCCGAGCGGCGGCGGGGTGGCGGGCACGTCGAGGGTGGGTGCGGACATGGGGGTGTGATACGGAGAAAGCCCACGGACGGCTGTCCGTGGGCTTTCGGGTGGTCGTCCGCGCCGGGGCGGGGGTGAGTGGGGGTGCCCTGAGCAGCACCCTCCGCCGCTTATGGCTGCTCCTTCCGGCCTGACCAGGTTCACGCCTTCAGGTCTGTCAGGCCCCCACCCCCCTCGCTCCGGCGCGGGTGTTCGCTGGGGTAGTTTACACCCCGGCGGGCGGTGGCGGACAGGGATCCGGGGAAAAATCTTCCCCGCCGCTCACCCCTTGTTCGTCATCCACTGGTCGCGCGGCAGCCGGGCGAGCCACGCCAGCCACGCGTAGTTGGTGGCCGACCGGGCCGCCGTGTGGTGCGGCAGTTCCAGCGCGGCCAGCCCGCCGGACGGGTCGCCGACGCGGTCGCCGACCGCTTCCGGCCCGCAGAAGTGGGCCATCTCGTGGTTCATCAGATCGACCAGGTTGTCGCAGCTCATGTTGGCGATGCTCGGCTCGCACATGTAGATGCCGTTCTGCGACAGGTTCGGGCCGCTGAAATCCGGGTTGGCCATCGGGATCTTCCCGTCCTTGTCCCGGCGGGTGAACCCGCCGGGGTAGGTGAAGGCGTTGATGGTGGTGCCGTCCGCCTCCTTCTCCGTCCCCGGCGGGGCCTGGTAGAAGTAGCCCTGCCCCTTCACCGACCCGACGACCACCGTCAGCATCTTCTGGAAGATGAACCGGAGGTCCTTCGTGGCCGCCACCGCGTCCAGCTCCTTCAGCGACTTCACCTTGAAGCAGCGGTCCACCAGGTCGAGGCTGGCGGTACACAGCATGAACTCGGTCACCGTCGCGGTGCCCTGGAGCCGTTTCAGCGCCTCGTTCAGCCGGGCGAGGGCGGCGAGGATCCACGTCCGGCAGATCGGCAGGCTGTCGTACACCCGGTCCATCACCGGCAGTTTGGGGTCGGGGCAGGGGTCGGCGGCCGGGGCACTCTTGGTCGAGACCAGCGCGAACCCGTTGCCGCCCTTCGGCGGGCAACCGCAGCCGGGGGCCGGGGCAGCCGACGCGGTCTGGAACTCCCGCAGTTTGGCGATCGTGTACTGGTTCGGGTCCACCCGCCCGTCCGCCTTCGCCGGGCCGAAGTGGTACACCTGGAACTTCTTGATCGCCCCGCAGGTGTTCGGCCCGATCCACGAATCGACGGCCAGCGGTGGGGCCGGCCCGCCCTGGGCGACCGGCACGCGGTTCAGCGCCTCCTGGATGCGGCCCACGTCGTCCCGCAGGTTCTTCCCGCCGACGCCGACGGCGAACTGGATGGCGAGCGGGGCGGCGGTCGTCGGGGCGGGGGTCGGGGGGGCGGCACCGGCCGCCGTCACCCGCACGCACTTGCGGTATCCGGTGATGCCCATGAGAGGCTGCGGCATGGTAAACACTCGCGGGGGTGGGCGGCCCGGCACGGGTCGCCCCCGTACCGTGCCACTCACCCCCCGCGGCGTTACACCGAATCGCAGAAATGTCCGGCGGCTGCTCGGTCGAAATCCTGGTCTGGCTCCGCCAGACCAGCGGGCCGCCACAGAGGGCGGCCCCTACGAAGCAGGCTTTTCGGTGTAGGGGCCGCCCTCTGTGGCGGCCCGCCGACCGCGGAACGCGGTCGGTTCTGAAGATCTCGACCGAGCGTCCACCCGTCACTTCTTCGTCTGCCCGCGGGCGAAGATGCTCGCCACGAAGTTGAGCACGTCGGTGGCGCTCGAGTCGTTGTACCCGTAGTTGCGGATCAGCCGGGACTTCACCACGTCGATTTTCTCCTGCGTCGCCCGGTCCACCACGTTGCTCACCAGGCTGGTCAGCTTGATGGTGTCCTTCTGGTCCTCGAACAGCTTCAACTCCAGCGCCTTCTGCAGCCGCTCGTTGGTGCGGTAGTCGAACTTCTTGCCGTCGATGGCCAGCGCACCGATGTAGTTCATGATCTCCCGGCGGAAGTCGTCCTTGCGGCCCTCCGGGATGTCGATCTTCTCCTCCACGCTCCGCATCAGCCGCTCGTCCGGCTCGTCGTACCCGCCGGTGTAGCGGTTCCGCACCTTCTCCCGCTGGGTGTACGCCTTCACGTTGTCGATGTAGTTGCCGCACAGCCGGGTGAGCGCCTCCTCGTCGGCGGCGATGGCTCGCTGCACCTCGTTCTTCACCACGTCCTCGTACTCCTCCCGCACCACCGCCAGCAACTCCTTGAAGTAGCGGTACTGCTCCTCGTCCTTAATCAGGGCGTGGTGCCGCAGCCCGGACTCCAGTTCGTGCATGACCATGAACGGGTTGATGTTGTCCTCGTCCGGGTGGGCCACCAGCGCGTTGCTGATCTTGTCCTGGATGTACCGCGGGCTGATGCCGGTCATCCCTTCGGACGGCGACTCCTTCTTCAGGTCGATCAGGTTGTCCTCGGTGAACCCGGGCAGGGTTTTGCCGTTGTACAGCTTCAGCTTCTGCATCAGGCTGAGGCTGGCGTGCTTGGGCGGGGTCATCCGCGTCAGCACCGCCCACATGGCTGCCACCTCGACGGTGTGCGGGGCGATGTGCTTGCCCTTCACCTTGCTCTCGTTGAAGTCCTTCTCGTAGATCTTCACCTCGTCCCGCAGCCGGGTGACATACGGGATGTCGATCTTCACCGTCCGGTCCCGCAGCGCCTCCATGAACTCGTTGTTCTGGAGCCGCTTGTACTCCGGCTCGTTGGTGTGCCCGAGGATCACCTCGTCGATGTCCGTCTGGGCGAACTTCTTCGGCTTGATCTTGTGCTCCTGGGACGCGCCGAGCAGGTCGTACAGGAACGCCACGTCCAGCTTCAGCACCTCGATGAACTCGACGATGCCGCGGTTGGCGATGTTCAGCTCGCCGTCGAAGTTGAACGCCCGCGGGTCGGAATCACTCCCGTACTCGGCGATCTTGCGGTAGTTCATGTCCCCGGTCAGCTCGGTGCTGTCCTGGTTCTTCTCGTCCTTCGGCTGGAACGTGCCGATGCCCACCCGGTCCTTCTCGGACAGGATCAGCCGGTACACCTTCACCTCGTTCTTCAGCATCTCCAGCCAGTCGCCGTCGTACTTCGCCAGCCGCGCCTTGAACTCGTACCGGCTGTACGGGCACAGGTCGCCCTTGATGCGGATCTCGTACGGGTGCGGCTTGACGCTGTTCTCGTTCAGCCCGGCGAGCAGCCGCGGGCGGTGTTCCTCGGGCACCAGTTGCAGCGGCTCGCCGTGCATCGGGTCCTTGGCGTAGGTGCCGTCGTCGTTCTTCCAGGCGAAGCTGAACAGCATGCCGGCGTCGGTGCGGCTGTACTCCTCCAGCCCCCGCTTGAGCAGGCGGGCGATGGTGGACTTGGCGCTGCCCACCGGCCCGTGCAGCAGGATCACCCGCCGCTCGGTGCCGTACCCCAGGGCGGCGCTCTTGAACGTGTTCACCAGCTGCATGAGCGAGCGGTCCAGCCCGTAGATGCCGTCCCCGTGCCGGCCGGCGAACTCGCCGAAGAACTTGAACCGGGTGAGCTTGTCCTTGTTCTCGTAGATGTCTTCGGTGCCGTGCGACAGGATCATGTCGTACAGCCGCTGGAAGGCGGTGCGGGCGACGGCCGGCTGCCGCAGCACCGTGTCCAGGTACTCGGGGAACGACCCCTCCCAGTTCAGTTTCTTGAACTCGGTCAGGTCGATTTGCGAGCGCAGTCCTTCCAGAAGGGTGGTCACCGTAGCGGACATGGCGGTGGACTCCGTATGAGTGGCGGGTCGTCCGTGCGAGGCCGGCGGGGTGCTCCACTCGCTCCGCGAGTGGAGCACTCCCCCCTCCCGCGGGGGCGGGCGGACCCGGGGCGAGGCGGACCCGGAATGAAACTCGTTGATACAGCCGCCCCATTTTACCTCACCCCGAGTGTCCGTACCAGAGGAGTGGGGGGTAACGGTCGGGTTTGCCGCCGCGCCGGCCGGGTGTGGAGCAAGTTTCCAACTTGCCATGCGGCCACGGCAAGTTGGAAACTTGCCCCACACTCCTGCGGCCGATTTGATGCGGCGTTCGACCCGTCCGTCCGGTATAGTTGAACTGGTCCGAGGGTGTTTTCACCCTCTCCCCGTTGGGGAGAGGGTCGGCGGCGGCGACAGCCGACGACGGGGAGAGGGGTTCCGGAAAACCAACCCCCTCCCCCGGCCCCGTGGG
>JALHQU010000191.1 GCA_022841795.1 Fimbriiglobus sp. | reverse complement strand
ACGCCGTGTGCGGTTCGGCAAACCCGCACACGGCGTGTGCGGACCACACTCCCGCCCGCCGCCGTGCATAAAATGCCGCCATGACCACCCCGACCACCCTTGCCGCCAAGCGCGACCGCCTGCTCGCCGTCCTCCGCGACCTGCCGGGGGCGGCGGTGGCGTTCAGCGGCGGCGTGGATAGTACGGTGGTGGCGAAAGCGGCGGCGGTGGCACTGGGCGAGCGGGCGGTGGCGGTGACGGCCGACTCGCCGAGCGTGCCGCGGAGCGAACTGGCCGACGCCCGGCGGTTGGCGGCGGTCATCGGCATCCGCCACGTCGTGGTGACCACGGCCGAGTTCGACGACCCGAACTACCTGCGGAACGGCGGCGACCGCTGCTACTTCTGCAAGTCCGAGCTGTACGCGCGGATCGAGTCGCTGCTGCCGGAGTTGGGCGTGCCGGTGATCTGTAGCGGGGCGAACCTGGACGATCGCGGGGACTACCGCCCCGGCCTGACCGCCGCCGCCGAACACGCCGTCCGCCACCCGCTGCAAGAGGCCGGGTTCACCAAAGCCGACGTGCGGGCGCTGGCCGCCGAGTGGGGGCTGCCGAACGCCGACAAGCCGGCCTCCCCGTGCCTGTCGAGTCGGCTGGCGCCGGGGCTGGCCGTGACGCCCGAGCGGACCCGCCGGGTGGAGGAAGCCGAGGCGTACCTGAAGGGGCTGGGGCTGACCGACTGCCGGGTGCGGTACCACGACGGCGACCTGGCGCGGGTGGAGGTGCCGGCCGCCGCCCTGCCCCGGTTCGCCGACCCGACCGCCGCGGCGGCGCTGTCGGCGAAGCTGAAAGAACTGGGGTTCCAGTTCGTGACGCTCGACCTGGACGGCCTGCAATCCGGCAGCCTGAACCGCCTGGTGCCGCTGGAGGTGCGGCGGAAGTTCGGGTAAATGCTACGGGGCTTGCATCTCTCGTTCGTCACACTTACCATTTCCATTCAGACGAACGCCCCACGGAGTGGCGGTTGCCGCTCCCGTTCGCCATTTCGATGGAGTGGACCATGTTCACCGCCCGTTGCCTGTGTTTGATCACACTGGTTCTCGGCACCGTCCGTCCGTGTTCGGCCGACGACAAGGACGCGCCGTCCGAGGAGATCAAGGCCATCCTGGTCACCGCCCGCAACTACCTGAAGGGCAAGAAGGTGGAGGACCGGATCAAGGGCGTGGAGATGATCGGCGAACTCGGGGCGAAGGGGAAGACCGCCCGCCGCGACCTGTGCGAGGCGATGCTCGACAAGACCAGCCAGAAGGTCCGCACGGCCGCCGCCGACGCGCTGGAGAAGGTGGACAAGCCGATGGCGGACATGGCCGTGAAGATTTACATCAACCTGGACGCGAAGACGGTGGAAGCCGCTGCCAAGTTGAAAGAGGAGGGCGAGCCGCTGGCCCCGCTTATCTTGTCGCTTGCGACACAGGTTTCGACGGGCGCTCTCGCGAAGCAAATACCCATGGGGACGCTCAAGACTTGTCTTCGCACGCTCAGCGAGATAGCCCCGAATGACACGCAGGTAAACCGTATGGTGATCGAAGCGATCACGTTTGCCAACTCAGATTTTCTGCGGGCGTACAAGGGGGACGCCAATGACCTACAGCCAATTCGTCATGAAGCGGTGGTGCTGGTGCGTGACCTGAAGAACGCAAAGCTCGCGCTCAAACCTCTTCTGATTGCGGCCCAAACGTACCGATCGAACACCCGGCTCGAAGCGATCAAATCCCTGGTCGCCATCTACGACGAGAACAACGACAAGGCGATCAACAAGTGCCTGTCGGACATGCGGCTCGACTCGGACGAGAAGGTCCGCAAGGCGGTGGACGCGGCCAACGAGGCGATCAAGGCGAAGGACGTGCGGAAGTGAGCGGGGGTCGTTCGCGGGGTAGGACCTCACCCCCCGGCCCCCTCTCCGAACCGGAGAGGGGGTGTTCAAGTCGCCGTCGTGGCTGGTGTGCCCGTTCCCTTCTGCGGCTGGCTGTGTCGCGTCGCTGATGCCCGCCTCGTTTGACCACCCCCTCTCCGGTTCGGAGAGGGGGCCGGGGGGTGAGGTCCTACCGCCGCCCACCTTCCCCGATCCTTCATCGCCTCGCGTGGACGTTCCGGCGGGCGGCGGTAGGATAAAGAATTCGCCCTGGGGTCCGGGGCGGGTGGCCGAACCCGGTCGCTTTTTGGCGGCTCCCATACACTACTGGGTGACACCGACGTTACCCGCCGACGGGCGTGTGCCCCGCCGGACCGTCCCCTTACTTACTCCCCGGCCTCGATCCGGGGCAGGCTGAACGATGCTCGACAAAGTACGCAACATCGGGATCATGGCGCACGTGGACGCGGGCAAGACCACGACCACCGAGCGGATCCTGTACTACAGCGGGACCAAGCACAAGGTCGGCGACGTGGACGACGGGGACACCACCACCGACTTCGACCCGCTGGAGCGGCAGAAGGGCATCACCATCAACAGCGCCGCCGTGTCCATCGACTGGCAGGACCACGCCGGCAACGACATCGCCATCAACATCATCGACACCCCCGGGCACGTGGACTTCACGGCCGAGGTGGAGCGGAGCTTGCGGGTGCTGGACGGCGCCGTCGGGGTGTTCTGCGCCAAGGGCGGCGTCGAGGTGCAGAGCGAAACGGTGTGGCGGCAGGCGACCAAGTACAAGGTGCCGCGGCTGGCGTACGTGAACAAGCTGGACCGCATGGGCGCCAACTTCTGGGCGTGCGTGGACCAGATGCGGACGAAGCTGCACGCCAACCCGGTGGTGGTGACCATCCCGGCCGGCCAGGACGACAAGCTGGAAGGGATCATCGACCTGATCCGCATGAAGCTGATCACCCGCAACCTGAACGACAAGACGCACCGCGAGTTCTACTCCACGGACATCCCCGAGAAGTACGCGGACGAGGCGGCGAAGCGGCGGGAGCAGATGCTCGACGGGGTGAGCGCCGCGTCCGACGAGATCATGGAGGCGGTGCTCGAAGGGAAGCCGGTGAGCGAGCAGCAGATCCTGACGGCGCTCCGCAAGGGGACGCTGGACAACCTGTTCACGCCCGTCCACTGCGGCAGCAGCAAGATGTTCCACGGGGTGCAGCAGCTGCTCGACCTGGTGGTGGACTGCCTGCCGTCCCCGCTCGACCGCCCGCCGGTGGAGGGCACCCACCCGAAGACGAAGGAGATCTCCCTCCGCCGGCCGGACGCGAGCGAGCCGATGAGCGCGCTGGCGTTCAAGACGGTGGCCGAGACGAACGGCGACCTGGTGTACATCCGCGTGTACAGCGGCGAGCTGAAGCCGGGCGAGAACTACACGAACACCACCACCGGCAAGCGGGAGCGGATCGCCCGGTTCTACCGCATGATGGGGGACAAGCGGATCAACCTGGAGAAGGCCGGCCCCGGCGACATCGTCGCCGCCATGGGGCTGGCCGACACGTTCACCGGGAACTCGCTGAGCGACTCCGACCACCCGGTGGCGCTGGAGGCCATCCAGTTCCCCAAGCCGGTCATCTCGCAGTCGCTGTCGTTCAGCAAGCTGCTGGACGCCGGCAAGGTGGGCGAGGCGCTCAACCGGCTGGTGCGGGACGACCCGACGCTGAAGACGCACACCGACGAGGAGACGAAGGAGACCATCCTGTCCGGCATGGGCGAGCTGCACCTGGAGATCAGCATCGAGAAGCTGAAGCGGGCGGTGAACATCAAGCAGGAGGACACCGAGAGCGTGAAACTCGGCCGGCCGCGGGTGGCGTACCGCCAGAGCCTGGCCCGGACGGTGGACTTCGAGTACAAGTTCCAGAAGCAGACGGGCGGGCGGGGCAAGTTCGCCGTCATCGCGGTGAAGTACACCCCGCTCACGCCCGAGCAGGTGGAGGAGAAGGTGAAGGAGATCGAGGAGCTGAACGACCCGAAGGTGAAGCCGGACCCGAACAACGTGTACTTCGTGAACAACATCACCCAGGGGGCGATCGACAAGCAGTACATCCCGAGCGTGGAGGAGGGGCTGCGGGAGGGGGCGAAGAAGGGGTACAAGTACCCGTTCCCGTTCGTCGACCTGGAGTTCGACCTGCACTTCGGCAAGATGCACGACGTGGACTCGTCGCAGGACGCGTTCTACCTGTGCGCCCTGGAGGCGTTCCGCGAGGCCCAGGACAAGGCGGGCATCCAGCTGCTCGAGCCGGTCATGAAGGTGGTGGTGATTTCCCCGAAGGACTACCAGGGGCAGATCACCGGGAACATCAGCAGCAAGCGGGGGATCATCGAGGAGACGAGCGAGGACATGGGGGTGGCCCAGGTGACGGCCAAGATCCCGCTGGCCAACCTGGTCGGGTACACCAGCGACCTGCGGAGCGCGACCAAGGGGCAGGCCAGCTTCAGCATGGAGTTCAGCCACTACGCCCCGGTGTCGGTGGAGCTGGCCGACCTGCCGCCGGGCACCGTCCGCGGCGGGAAGTGACCTGTCTGCTCGTGGCACCGGCGGCTCGCCGGTGATCCTCCAAACCCCGGCCCCGCGGCCGGGGTTCTTTCGTCTTTTCACCCGAACAGCTTCTTGGCGAACGCCGCGCTCCGCTTGTGCGCCGCCACCGCGTCCATCGTGCTCGCACTCTTCGCTTCCACCGCCTGCTCCAGCACCAGCAGCGGGGCCAGCTTCTTCGCCGAAAGCACCGCCCACAGGCGGGCGTAGTCGATGTCCCCGTCTTCGAACGCTTCGGTCCACACGCCGTTCTTCGACTGCCGCAGGTGCAGCTCGACGATGCGGTCGGCGTAGTGGGTGACGGCGTCGAACAGGGCCACCTGCGAGTCGCCCGCGCCGCGGAACACCCAGTGCGCGTCCAGGCAGAACTTGACGTTCGCCGGGTCGGTGGCGGTCAGCATGTGGTGGAACTCGCGGGCGGCGTTCCGCAGCTCCATGTCGTGGTTGTGGTACGCCAGGGTCAGCCCCAGCTTCCGCAGCCCGGCGCCGAGCGCGTCCAGTTTCTCCGCCTGCAACTTGATCTGGTCGTCGGTCTTGTTGTCCGCCCCGCCCCACTTGATCGGGCTGGGGTTGGTCACCACCACCGCCGCCCCGATCTCCTTCGCCGCCTCGCCGATCTTCACCGCCGCCGCGATGCTGGCGTCGGCGTCGGCCTTCTCGTGCAGCTTGCTGTTCACGTAGAACGACTTCAGCACCAGCCCGTGCTTCGTCAGCAGCGGCCCGAGCGTGCCCACCTGCTCGACGGCGGTGAGCACCGGCTCGAACCCGTCCAGCCCGGCCGCCTTCACCGCCGCCAGCCCGGCGTCCAGGTCCGCGTTGAAGTCCTTCTTCTCGCGGGCGTAGAAGGTGCCCCACGGGTACACGTTGGTGATGAGCGTCGGGCCGGCCTTGTCCGCAGCCCGGAGGGCAGCGGCGGCGACGGCGGCGGCGGACGCGGCGGCGAACTGGCGGCGGGTGGGGTGCATGGCGGAACCTCCGGACGGGTGGGTGTGATCTTACCACCCCGGCCGGCTATCATCACGATGTCGTCCCCGCCGAGGTCCGCATGCCCCGCCTGTGAATCGCCTGCCCAGCCCCGCCGCGGTCGCGGACGGGCAACCGCGTCACCGCACTCCGCTGGGCGGCCCTGCTGCGCGAACTGGGGCACGCGGTTCGACTTCTTCCCCCTCACCCCCAGCCCCTCTCCCACCGAGGGGAGAGGGGAGCAAACTGTGATCTCCTCATCGCCCTGCACGCGGTGAAGTCGGCGGCGGCCGTCGCCGCCTTCAAACGGCGGCACCCCGCCCGCCCGGCCCTCGTCGCCCTCACCGGCACCGACATCTTCCAGGACGGCCGCACCGCCGACGTGCTGCGCGAAACGCTCCGCGTTTCGGACCGTATTGTGGCGCTACAGAGTCACATGGCGTCGGCGGTGCCGGCCGAGTTCCGGCACAAGGTCCGCGTCGTCTTCCAGAGCTTCGTCCCGCCGCACCCGCTGCCGGAAGTGAACCCGGACAAGTTCGAGGTGTGCGTCCTCGGCCACCTGCGGGCGGTGAAAGACCCGTTCCTGGCGGCGAAGGCGGTGCGGAGCTTGCCGGCCGAATCGCGGATCAAAATCGTCCACGTCGGCGGGGCGTTGGAACCGGAGTTCGCCGACCAGGCGCGGCAGGAGCAGGCGGCGAACCGCCGGTACGAGTGGCTGGGCGAGCTGCCGCGGGCGGAGGCGGTGCGGGCGCTGGCCCGGTGTCGGCTGCTGGTCATGTCGTCGCGGGCGGAGGGCGGGCCGAGCGCGGTGTCCGAGGCGGTGGCGTGCGGGGTGCCGGTGCTGAGTACGCCGACGAGCGGGGTGGTCGGGCTGCTCGGCGACGACTACCCCGGCTACTTCCCGGTCGGCGAATGCGGGGCGCTGAAGGTGCTGCTGCGGCGGGGCGAAACCGACCCGGCGTTCGTGGCCGCACTGCGGGCCGGGTGCGACGCCGTCCGCCCGCTGCTCACCCCGGACGCCGAGCGGCGGGCGTGGGCCGACGTGCTGGCCGAGGTGCTGCCCGGCGGGTCCGGCAAAAATTCCCCATTTTGAATGAAAGCGCTCGGGCAACCGTCGGTACTATTACGCTAACACCATCGCACTCGTGCCCCCCGGCGTGTGATGACCCGTCCCGCGGACAACCCGACCGCTGCCCCCGACCCGTCCACCCGGTCGTTCGACCGGGCCGTTGATTCGGTCGATTCCGCCGCCCCCACCGCGTCGGCCGAAGCCGCGGTTTCGGCCGCCACCAGCACCGTCTCCGGCGGCCTCACCCCCACCCCGACGCCCACCCCGCTCGCCATCCATCTGCCCGGGCACACCTGCCAGATGTTCCTGGACAAGGGCGGGATGGGGCTGGTCAGCCTGTACCACGAGCACCGGCACAACCGGCAGGTGGCGGTCAAGCTGTGCCCGGTGCGGCCCGACTCGCCGCCGACGCTCATCGAGCGGTTCGTCCGCGAGTACGAGACGCTCCGCAACCTGGACCACGCGAAGGTGGTGCAGGTGTACGAGGTGGGCCGCATCCCGGGGTTCGTGTACTACTCCATGCGGTACGTGCCGACCGGCACCCTGGTGCGGCAGGAGAAGGCCGTCCGCACCTCCGCCCGCACGGCCGCCGGGTTCGTGCGGAAGCTGGCGGCGGCGGTCGAGTACATCCACCAGCGGAACGTGCTGCACCGCGACCTGAAGCCGGGGAACATCCTGGTGGACGAGGCCGGCGACCCGCTGTTGGCCGACTTCGGGTTGGCGTGGGTGGACGACGGGCACACCACCACCCTGGGGAACGCGCCGTTCGGCACCCCGGGGTACATGGCCCCGGAGGTGACGCGGGCCGGCCCCGGCGGGTGTACCGCCCGGTCCGACATCTGGGCGGTCGGGGTGATCCTGTACGAACTGCTGGCCGGCCGCCGGCCGTTCACCGGCGGGCGGGACGACCACGCCGAGCTGTACCGCAGCATCCGGCACGACCGCCCGCCGCCGGTCCGCGGCGCCGCCGACGCCCTGTCGGACGTGGACGAGCAACTGGAAACAATCTGCCTGAAGTGCCTGGCGAAGTCGCCGACCCACCGCTATCTGACGGCCGGCGAACTGGCCGACGACCTGCAACGCTGGCTGGACGGCCAGCCGATCGCCCCGAGTGCCCAGCCCGACGCCCCGGACGTGCGGGCCGCCGCCGAACACCCGGAAGATGTGGCCCCGACGGTGACGGCGCCGGAGGCGCCGCCGAAGCCGCCCGGCCGGTGGCAGCCGAAACTGGCCGCCGCCGCACTCGCCGCGGTGTTGCTCACCGCGACGGTGCTGTCGGCCACCCTGTGGCCGAATCGACAGCCGTCGATCGTGCCCCCCGCGGATCGCACAGCCGTCCCCCCGCCGGCAAAGAAGTCGCTCGCCGAGCGGCTGCTCAAGGAGAAAGACTCGGTCCCGTTCGTCGGAGACACCGGGATGCCGGTCGAAGAGGTCGGCCCGTTAAACGGGTTCGTGGGCAAACCCACTCTGGGGTTCGGCAGCCGGTTCGAGTTGAACACGGCCACCATCTACTTCCATGAGTTCGGCAACGGGGAATTGTCGTTTCCGGTGCGGTTCGAGGCGGACGTGTCGGTGAGCACGCCGGTTGGCCAGACGCGGGTCGGGATTTACTTGCTGGAACGCGGCCACCCGCAGCCCGACGGCAAGGTGGTCCACACCGCGTTCTTCAACTGCTTCGGCCCCGGCCCTCGCGTCCAGGGAAATCCGGACGTGAGCCAGTACGACATGGCCATCGCCACAGCCGGCAAGTTCGCCGTCCCGGACGGCAACATCAACGGCGAATCCATGTTCGTACCCATGCTGAAGCAGTGGAAACAGATCCGACCGGCGGACCCGATCGACCCGAACGGCAAGCCCGGCCCGTTCCACACGCTGGCCGTCGAGGTCCGCGGGCGGAAGATCCAGGCGTTCCGTGACGGCGTGAGTTGTGGCAGGGCGGACCGGGACGACTTGGTGGCGGTCAACCGCGTGGCGATGGGCGGTCCCACCCTCGGCCACGGGTTCGGCGTGTTCGTGGTGCAAGGGACCGGTCAGTTCAAGAACATCCGCGTGACCCGACTGGCCGACGAATAACCCCCAACCCGAGAGGACACCGTGGCGAAAGTCAAAACCGCCGACAAGCCCAAGACTGCCAACAACGGCAAGCCGCGGGCGAACGAAGACGACAAATTCGAGTACAAGCCCGTCGTCGTTACGTTCCCGAACACGGGGGGAGACGACGACCTGCCCTGTTTCGAGTGTAACGGCGGTGTGGCTAACATCAGTTTCCACATCGAACCTGTCCCCAGTTCGGGGTCGTACTCGTTTACGATCCACACCCGTTCCAGCGTCAACGGCTCTCTCGAAATGCGACTCTATCCGCTGTCTGTCACCCTGGAACGTGAGGATGGATACATGTCCGGGTCATTCACGCTCACCAACCTCGGGGATTGCGAAGAGTGCCAGACGTTCATTCTGGTGGTGTCACGCGGCGGGAACGTGGTCGCGGCGGTCAGCTTCCAGGTGTGCGAGGATTGTGGGGAGTAGTGACCAGCTTGATCCGCGGCGGGCGAGAAAGGCTCTCGCCCGCCGCCGGTAGTCTTCCACATCCTCTCCGCCTATCAATCGTCGTGTAGCCGAGCCGGTAGGCGCCGGTCGTCGGGCGGCACCCCGGGTGTCCGACTGTCTCCGACAGTCGGCGCCGACTCCCGGAGGGAGTCGGCCACCCGTGTGCCGCACGGCGTGCGGCACCTACTTGCACACTCTGGAGCCTCGATGCCCCCGCTGTCCCCGGACGCCGCCATCGCCGCCCTGAACTGGCGGTACGCGGTGAAGAAGTTCGACCCGACCAAGAAGATCCCGGCCGGCACCTGGGCCGCCCTCGAACAGTCCCTCGTGCTGTCCCCGTCCAGCTACGGGTTGCAGCCGTGGAAGTTCTTCGTGGTGGACACGCCGGCCGTCCGCGAGCAACTGCTGCCGCACTCGTGGGGGCAGCGGCAGATCGTGGACGCGGACAAGCTGGTGGTGTTCGCGCTCAAGACGGGCATGGCCCCGGCCGACGCCGACCGGCTGGTCGCCCGCACCGTGCAACTGCGGGGGGTGCCGGCGGAGAAGTTGGAGGGGTACCGGCAGATGATGGCCGGGTCGCTGTCCAAAACCCCGCCGGACCAGCTCGACGTGTGGATGAGCCGGCAGGTGTTCATCGCCCTGGGGGTGTTCCTGACCACCGCCGCCGTGCTGGGCGTGGACGCCTGCCCGATGGAGGGGTTCGTGCCGGAGAAGTACGACGAGGTGCTGGGGCTGGGGGCGAAGGGGTACGCGGCACGGGTGGTGGCGACGGCCGGGTACCGGGCGGCGGACGACCACTACGCCGGACTGAAGAAGGTGCGGTACGAGCCGGGCGAGGTGATCGAGCGGATCTAGGCGAACCCGGCCCGCGAGGGCCGTGGGTGCGAATCACGACTGGCTCGCCCCCACGGCCCTCGCGGGCCGGGTTCACCAAAATCACTCCCGCTCGATCACCGCCGCCCAGTCCTCGGCGTCGGCGAACCGCAGCACCAGCCCGCTGTCGTCGGCCGTCTCGTCCGCCTTCTTCCCCCACTCGCCGGTCCGCGGGTTGTACGCCCGCACCCGCCACGCCCCGGCCGGCACCTTCACCCGCACCTTGTCGCCGGTCGGCGCGTACACCACATACCGCTTGTTCTTCACGGCCAGCACCCGCCCGCCGTTGTCCGCCAGCCCGTCCGTCGGGTCCAGCTTCCACCAGTCGAACGCCGTGAAGAAGTCCACCATCCTGGCGTACCCGTCGAGCATGGTCATCCGGTCGTTGCCCAGGCCGGTGATCCACCCGCCCTGGCCCGGCTCGTCCGCCCGCTCGCCGGTGGTCTGGTACCCGCCGGCCATGCTCATCTGCCAGGCCAGCCGGCGGCGGGTGTCCGCGCTGCGGGCCGGCTTCTTCTTCCCCCCGCCCCACGGCCCGGGGTAGTGGTCCTCGTATCCGTACTCCTCGTTGATGTGCGGCATCGGCCGGCCGGCCTTCTCCGCGAGAGTGCGGGCCTTCCGCAGGAACGGGTACGCGCCGGCGTCGTCCCACACCTGGTACATGGCGAAGTCCGCCCACGCCGACTTGTAGAACGGGAAGTCGCCGCGGCCGTGGACGGACATCAGGTGTCCACCGGGGTCGGCCTGGCGGATCAGGTCGCCGAAGTGGTTCACCCACTTCTCGTCGCGGAACAGGTGCCACTCGTTCGTCACGTCCCACATGACGTTGCTGTACGCCGCCAGCCGGGCGACGCCGTAGCGGTAGTACGCCTCCTCCGCCTTGTAATCCGTGTACCCCTCGCCCTTCCTCTTCCCGCCGTTGAACGGGTCCACCCCCTTGTCCGGCCCGTCCAGGTGGAAGATGATGGACACGATCACGTCTTTCTTGCGGGCGTGGGCCACCAGCTTGTCCAGCTTCTGCCACATGGCCACGTTGAACCGGCTGGTGTCGAACTGCGGGTCCTCCACGCTGTCCGGGTTGTTCGCCACCCACGGGTCGATGCGGAATTGGAAGTCCGTGCTGTTCGTCACCTGCGGCTCGAACCAGCGGTTGCCGTCCGTGGTGCGGGCGTTCAGCGCCACCCGGATGCGGTTCACCTTCAGTTTCGCCAGCCGGTCGATGGCCGCCTCGATCCGCTTGTCGTCCTGCACCCCGAGCAGCCAGTACGTCGTGGTGCCGTTCCAGAAGTAGTGCTCGCCGGTGCCCGCCCACACGAAGTGGTGCGGGTGGTCTGTGTCGATCCGCACCGGCCCGCGGGCGTTCTTCTTCGCCTCGACCGTCACCGTGCTCTGCCACACGCTCTCGTTCGACGCCGCCCCGCCGGTGGTCAGCTTGTACTCGTACTCGCCCGGCACGGTGGGCAGGAACCGCACCTTGTACACGCTGCCGTCGGCGGCGTCGCAGAACCCCCGCACCGCCACCGGCTTCCCGTTGTTGCGGGTGAACGTGGCGACCAGGTCGAAGTCGGCGAACGGGTTGGTGTTCGCCTTCGGGTTCTTGACCGTCACCACCAGCTCGACCGGGTCGTACACCGCGGGGCGGAGGCCGCCCGGCGGGCCGTGCGAGTACGTCTGGGCGGGGGCGGCCGCGGCGAACAGCAGTAGGGCGAGCGGGGAGAGGCGGAGCATGGGGGAACCTCACACGCGGGTGTTGAATAGCATGACGGGAGAACCGCCGAGGTCAACCGCGTGAAGCCGAAACTTCTGATCACCCTGGGCGATGTGGCCGGCATCGGGCCGGAGATCGTGGCGAAGGCGTGGCCGAAGCTGCACGACCATTGCGTGCCCGTTGTCGTCGGCGACCCGCGGTTCCTGCCGGCGGGGCTGCCGTGCGTCAACCCGTCGGCGGCGGACCTGAGCGGGGTGAAGGTCGGCGAGGTGTCGGCCGAGGCGGGGCGGGCGGCCTACGACTGGCTGTGCTTCGCCATCGACGAGTGCCGGGCCGGGCGGGCGGACGGCATCGTGACGTGCCCGCTGCACAAGGAGGGGCTGCACGCCGCCGGGGTGTCGTATCCGGGGCACACCGAAATCCTGGCCGACCGCACCGGGGCGAAGAGTCACGCCATGCTGCTGTACGACGACGACCTGCCGCTGGCGGTGGCGCACGTCACGTTGCACCAGAGCCTGCGGAACACGTTCGACCGCATCACCACACCGAACGTGCTGGACAAGATTCGACTGCTGCACGGCATCGTGCCGAAGCTGACGGGGCAACCGGCGCGGATCGGGGTGGCGGCGCTCAACCCGCACGCCTCCGACGGCGGCTTGTTCGGCCACGAGGAAGCGGAGGTGATCGCCCCGGCGGTGGAAGCGGCGAAGCGGGAGGGGATCGACGCCACCGGGCCGATCGCGGCGGACGCCATCTTCCTGCCCCCTGGCCGCTTGCGGCTTAACGGTGTGCTGTGCATGGTCCACGACCACGGGCACATCGCCATGAAGCTGATCGGCGGGCGGCGGGCGGTGAACGTCACCGCCGGGCTGCCGATCGTGCGGACGAGCGTGGCCCACGGCACCGCCTACGACATCGCCGGGAAGGGCGTGGCGGATGAGTCAAGCCTGGTGATGGCGGTGAAGGTGGCCGCCCGGCTGGCCGCCGCTCGGTCGTAGCCGACATTTTCGCCCGGCTCGCGCATTTCGGCCGGCCGACCCCGCCTCTATGTTGGTGATGATGACCCGCACCCTGCCGCCGCCGACGACGGTGCCCGACGCCGAACTGGTCCGCCGGTTCGTGCGGCACGGCGACGAGGCGGCGTTCGAGCTGCTGGTGTGGCGGTACCGCGGGCTGGTGGCCGACGTGTGCCGCCGCGCCCTCGGCCACGCCCACGACGCCGAGGACGCGGCGCAGGCCGCGTTCCTGGTGCTGGCCCGCAAGGCCGACGGCGTGCGGGGCGACGCCCTCGCCCCGTGG
>JALHQU010000190.1 GCA_022841795.1 Fimbriiglobus sp. | reverse complement strand
CCGAACGCCGCCGCCGTCGGGTCGTGCGTGACCATGACGACGGCCCGCCGCCCTGGTTCCGGCAGTTCGGCCAGCAGACCGAGGATTTCCCGGCTGGTGGTGGTGTCCAGGTTGCCGGTGGGCTCGTCACACAGCACCGCTTCGGGGTCGGCCACGAGCGCTCGGGCGACGGCCACCCGCTGCATCTCCCCGCCGCTCATCTCTTCCGGGAAGTGGTCCGCCCGGTGCGCCAGCCCGACCCGCTCCAGGCACTCGCACGCCTTCGTCATGGCCGTGCGGCGGTCTACCCCGTCTAGCAGCAAGGGTAGTGCCACATTCTCCCCGCCGCTCAGGGTGGGGAGTAGGTTGAACGCCTGGAACACGAACCCGATTTTCGTCCGCCGCAGCAGCGACCGCTCGCGGTCGGACATGGCTTGCAGGTCGCGGCCCTGGAACACCGCCCGGCCGGTGGATGGGGTGTCGAGTGCCCCCATCAGGTGCATGAGGGTGGACTTGCCCGACCCCGAAGGGCCCATGATGGTGACGAACTCGCCGCCGGCCACGGCCATGCTGACGCCGCGGACGGCGTTCACCACCCGCCGCCCCTGGTCGTAGGTCTTGGTCACGTCGATGAGTGCGATCATGGGCGGTCCTTGCGGGGTTTATCGCGCTTTGTTCCAAGTCTTCCAAAGTTGGAAGCAACCCAGGAAGAGCCGAGCTTCGTCGCTCGTCTTGATGCGGTCCCAAGCGATGAACGCCGACTCCACTTGTTCGATGAAGCCGTTGACCTCGGCGCGGGTGAACTCGCGGGCGAGGTCGTAGTCCGCCGCGTGGCGGTGCTGTTGCAGACTCACAAACGCTTCGGCCACCAGTTTCAAGTCCACCGACGGGAAGCCGGGAATGCCGACGGGTTGCAGCGCCGCCGGCACTTGACTATTGGCGAATCCTCTCGTCGCCTCCGACATCTCTCCGTGATTAAACGTCCGCCCCAGTTTCGCCGCCAACTCCCAGTTGTCCCGAACGTACAACCGCGTCGCCTCCGCCACGAGCAGGTGGAAGAGGGCGTAGTAGGCAGCGGACACTGCCCGCCGCAGGTTCACCTGCCGTGGCCGGCGGGCGTCGGTCGTCTTCAGCTCCCGCGCCTGGTCGAGCAAGTCGTCGTGCAGACTCATCTGGACGCCCCTTCGACCACCGGGTCCGAAACCGAACGGAACGAGACGTAGGGGAATCGTTCCGGGGCGACCTCTCTGGCTGCCTCGCGGAGGATCGGACGGAGCAGACCGGCCGACCGCTTCACCTGTTCGTCGCTGTCACTTGCCGCGGCCGACAAGTAAGCCCAAACCCAGAGGGCGGGGAAGCCGGCGTGGTCCGACCCGCTCTCGAACCGCAGGTGGTCGAGGAGGGGCGGCCACTCACGGTCGCGGAGCCGGTGTTCGACTTTCTTTCCCAGCCGAAACGATTCGGCATCCTGGTAGCGGTCGAAGTCAAGCAGTCTCACGATCCCGAGCAGGGCGGCCTTCCCCTGCTCGACTTCGCCCGGGGTCGCCGGTCGGCCCGCCGCCACACGCCCGGCTACCTGCCGGAAGTGCGTCACCGCCGCCGTCAACTCGGCCCGCTCTTCGGCGGGGAGGAAGGAGAAGTCGTCTTCACGGAAACTGCCGACGACCGCCGGGGTCAGCCACAAGTCGAGATACATCTGTCGGTCACCCGACGGACCTGAGATGGTCGACGGCCCCGTCTGTCTTCCCGCCCGGCGGATGTCTCGCCAGAACTCGTCAAGTGCCATCGTGCTCTCCCGGTTTATGGGGCGACTCTTCTCTTTCCCATTCGTCGATCATCGACCACGCTTGGTGGCCGAGCGCTGCCCACCAATCGTACTCCGCACGCTCTTCCGGCGTGAACGGGGTTGGCGAACGGTTGGCGTCGGCCTGTGGCTCTTCCCCCTCGCCCATGACGCACCTCACGATGTCAGCTTGCGGTACTTCATCTTCGTCGGCCGTTCGGCGGCGTCGCCCAGGCGGGCCTTTCGCTGCTCCTCGTACACCTGGAAGTTGCCCTCGCACCAGACCACCTGCCCGTCCCCCTCGAACGCCAGGATGTGCGTGGCCAGGCGGTCCAGGAACCAGCGGTCGTGGCTGATGACCACCGCACACCCGGCGAAGTTCTCCAGCGCGTTCTCCAGCGCCCGCAGCGTGTCCACGTCCAGATCGTTCGTCGGTTCGTCGAGCAGCAGCAGGTTCCCGCCGCTCCGCAGCAGCTTCGCCAAGTGAATGCGGTTCCGCTCCCCGCCGGAGCAGTTGCCGACGATCTTCTGCTGGTCCGGCCCCTTGAAGTTGAACCGGGCGACGTACCCGCGGCTGGCCACCTTCTGCTTGCCCAGCATGATGTAATCTGTCCCGCCGGTGATCTCCTCGAAGATGGTCTTCTCGGCGTTCAGGCTCTCCCGGCTCTGATCGACGTAGGCGATGTTCACCGTCGGGCCGACGGTGAGCGTGCCGCCGTCCGGCTTCTCCGTGCCGACGATCATGCGGAACAGGGTCGTCTTCCCCGCCCCGTTCGGCCCGATGATGCCGACGATCCCGCCCTTCGGCAGGTTGAACGTCAGGTTGTCGAACAGCACGTTGTCGCCGAACGCCTTCTTCAGCCCCTCGGCGCGGATCACCAGGTCGCCGAGCGGCGGGCCGGGCGGGATCTGAATTGAGAGTTCTTCGTCCCGCTCGTCCATTTCTTGCGCCTGCATCTTCTCGATGGACGCCAGACGCGCCTTGCTCTTCGCCATGCGGGCTTTCGGTGAACTCTTCGCCCACTCCAGCTCTCGGGCGAGGTGCTTCTGCCGGGCGCTCTCCTGCTTCTCCTCCACCTGGAGCCGCTTCCGCTTCTGCTCCATCCACGAGCTGTAGTTCCCCTCCCACGGGATGCCGCGGGCGCGGTCGAGCTCCAAGATCCACTGGGCCACATTGTCCAGGAAGTAGCGGTCGTGGGTGACGGCCACGACCGCCCCCTTGTACTGTTGCAGGTGACGTTCGAGCCAGTACACGCTTTCGGCGTCGAGGTGGTTGGTCGGTTCGTCGAGCAGTAACAGGTCGTGGTTCTGGAGCAGCGTCTTACACAGGTACACGCGGCGCTTCTCGCCCCCGGACAGCCGGTCCACGAGCGCGTCCGGCGGGGGCAGCCGCATGGCGTCCATCGCCATCTCCAGCTGGCGGTCGATGTTGTAAGCGTCGGCCGCGTCGATCTTCGCCTGCAACGCCTCCATCTGATTGGACAGCTTCTCGAAGTCGGCGTCCTCGTCGGCGAACTTCTCGCTCACCGCGTTGTAGTCGTCGATCAGCTTGCGGATGGGGGCGACGGCCTCCTCAACGTTCGCCAGCACCGTCGTGCCGGCCGGCAGGTACGGCTCCTGCGGCACGAACCCGACGCTCGCCCCGGCCTCCGGCCACGCCTCGCCCATGAACTCCTTGTCCGCCCCGGCCATGATCCGCAGGAGGGTGGACTTCCCCGCCCCGTTGCTGCCCAGTACGCCGATCTTGGCTCCGGGGTAGAACGACAGGTACACGTCCTTCAGCACCTCCTTCTTGCCGTACAGCTTGGTCAGGTTCCGCATGTTGTAGATGTAGCGCTCGCCCATCGGCCCCTCGTGTGGAGAATCGTCGGCTGCTGGTGAATCTTAAACCCGGCCGCCCGCCGCGGGGAGGCCAACTGGCGGCGGTGCCGTCAGTGCGGGATGAATTGGTAGCGGTCGAAGAACTCATCCGCGGTGCAGGCCTCGGAGATGAGAACGAGTTCGCTGATGAGTTGACCGATGCCTGTGCCGGGCTTGACGATCAGCACACCCGGGGAATGTCGCCCGGCCGCCAAGTGCTTCAGGAAATGATCGATCAGCGTACTCCGATCGTTCGACACGAGGATTCGGTCATCTTCCTCGACCCACACGAGGAGTTCCGGGTCTTGAGTGCCTTTCGGCGGGGCCGACGGATCGCCGACGTAAACAACATCGACCAGCGGCAGGGTACCCAGTCGGACGCGGCGGCGGAACGCTTCAGCCACCCCGCCGTGGGTGTCTTCATCGAGCAGGAACAACAACATTCTGGGCTCCGCAACATCGGGTCAGCCGGCAAGAGCTGCCGCACGGGAGCGAAGCCGTTCCCGTAACGCTTCCATGTTGAGGGTCGGTCCGTTCGCCCTCAATTGGTCTAGAACCGCCTGGTATTCCGCCACATACAGATCGACGTCCCGCTTGTTCTCCAGATAAAACGCGATGGACTTGTGAATGGTCGCCAGCGGGACGTGCGGATACCGCAACCCGAGCATCTCGGCCGACTCGCCCTGGCTGTAGTGGAACACGAAGTGGTAAAGCGTCACCCGCGTGCCGGTCAGCACGACCTCGCCGTCCGGCCACCGGGTGAGGAACGCTGGCAGCTCGGGCAACGGCATGTTCGGCTCCGATCGGGTTATTCCATCTTACCCCACCGGGCCGACGGATTTCGACATTCCGGCCGCCCACCGCTCCCGCACCTCCGGGTTCACCACCCACTCGGACGGCCACCGGCCGGCGAACAGGGCGGCGATGCCGCGGGCGGCGAAGTTCACCATGTCCTCACGGCTACGGAAGTCCACCCCGGCGGTGTGGGCGGTGAGCAGCACGTTGTCGAGTGTCTGGAACGGGTGATCACGGAGCGGTTCGTGCTCGAACACGTCCAGCCCGGCGGCGGCCAGCCGCTTGGATTTGAGGGCGTCGTACAGGTCGGCTTCGTGGACCACCTCACCGCGGGAGGTGTTGATGAGTGTGGCGGTCGGCTTCATCTTGCCGATCGTCTCCGCCCGGATCAGGTGGCGAGTTTCGGCCGTCAACGGGACGTGCAAACTCACATAATCCGACCACGCCAGCACCTCGTCCAAACTCACCAGCGGGATGCCGTGCCGCTTGGCGAACTCGCCGTCCACATACGGGTCGCACGCCACCACGTTCATGCGGAACGCCAGCGCCCGCAGGGCCGTCGCCCGCCCGGTGCGGCCCAGGCCGATTATGCCGAGCGTCTTCTCCCGAATCGGGTGTTGGGCCTTCCGCGGCCACTTGCCGGCCTTCGTGTCGGCGTGCTGCGTGATCACGCTCTTCGCCAGCCCGAGGATGAGCAGCAGGGCGTGTTCGGCCACCGCCTCGTGGTTCGACCCCGGCGCGTACGTCACGATCACCCCGTGGTCGGTGGCGGCTGGCACGTCCACCCCGTCGTACCCGACGCCGGCGCGGGCGATCACCTTCAGCCCGGCGGCGGCCCCGGCGGCGATCACCCGCCGGGTGTACGGCTCGCTCCCGGCCAGGCTGGCCGCACACCCCGGCAGCAGGGCGAGCAGTTCGTCCTCGGTCATCTGCCGGGCGGCCGCCGGGTACACCAGCTCGAACCCGGCGGCGGCCAGCACCGGCTCGTAGCAGTGGGGGATGTCCCGCATCGGGGCGGGGCCGAACAGCACGCGGGGGGGCATGAGAGCGGTTCCGGCGAACGGGGGATGTGGCCGGACAAACCGGGTCTATTTTTTCTCCGCCTTCTCCTTCGCCAGCCGCTCGCGGATGGCCGTCTTGCACTCCTCGGCGTGCGCCCAGAACTTGTCGTTGTCCCACAGGAAGTTGTTGGCCTTCGCTCTGTCCAGGGCCTTGATCTCCGCTTCCGTGCCGATGGCCGTCAGGGCGTCCAGCACCGCGTAGGCCACGCCACCGTAGGAATGATCGCCTGGGTGGTCGAACTCGAAGTTCTCGATCAGTTTGACCACCTCCGCCGCCTCCGTAGGTGTGCCGATCTCCTTCAGCAATCGCACGGCGGACTCTACCGTAGAACCTTTGGTGTGCTTCAGTCGCTCAACCGCCGGCTGACGAAAGGTGGAGCGGTCGCTCGGGATCCAAGACACATGACGCATGATGGCGCTGTCATGCCCCCAGGCGTGCCCCGACTCAGTAGTGAGCAACCGCAGGTAGAACGGCAGGGCGTCCGGGGTGTACCCGCCGGCGTCGACGAACGCCCGCTTATCCCGCTTCTCGATCGCCATCTCCCGCTCCGAACGGCGGTCGGCGTGGCCGCGTTTCAGATACCGCAGTATGGCCTGCTCTTGGGAGGTAAACGGGGAGTTCGGGTCCGGCTCGAACGGGGGCAACGGGTTCCGCCACTCCCACTCCGTGACCCCCGCTTGCCGCGGGACGGGCGGCTCGTACACCGTCGCCACCGGCGGGACCGGGCGGGGTGTGAGGCGGCCGTACACGAACAGGACGGCCACCACCAGCAGCAGGACACCGGACCCGACGAGGAGGAAGCGGCGCATAGTCGTCTCCTGATGGGTCACGGTGGTGTCGGTTCCGCGAGCCGAGCGGCACCGACCCCCACTCGCGGAGCGAGTAAAAACACCCCGCCGCCACGCTCACGGGATGAAGTCCTTGACGATGGACGGCCGCTGCGTTCGGATGGCCGTCTGCTGGGCCTCAGTTAGCCGCTTGCTCGCGGTCGTCCAGTCGGCCCGCCGCGGGTCGCCCGCTGGGGGCAACTCGATCTCGTCCAGGTAGAGGAAGCCAACGCTGCCGCCCCGCATCAAGTTCGCCTCCATTCGCTCCCGCGTAAAGTAGCCCGGCTCCACGGTCACATGCTCCCCGTCGTTGGCGAGGATGTGCCCGATCTCGTGCGCCACCGTGAAGTAGTCCAGGTAGCTGGCCGACACCACCACCGAGTCCACCAGATCCTCGAACGTCGCACTGGCGGGGAACGAGTACCCCGCGAATTTTTCGTCGTGGTAGGTCGTGGTGCCCCCGCCCGGCGCATCCTCGCGGCTACGGAAGTAGTTGACGAAGAACAGTTCGACGTCGTCGGTGGCCGCGGAGCGGAGCGGGGTGGATGTTCCCAAGCCGCCGCCGGTGCGGTTGCCGTGGATCAGCCCCCGCACCTCGGGCATCCACTCGGGGATGTCGGGTCTCTTCAGCCCGCCCTCGTCCAGCACCGGAGTTTCTTCCAGGATCACGTCCTCGTCGAGTGGCTGAAACGCCGTCTGCAGCGGCTGGTCGGCGAACTGGCTGGTCGTGTCCCACACCAGCCGTACCCCCACCTGGGCGTAGGTCTCGTTCGCCTGCGTCAGCCACTGGTTCACCTGGTCCTGGGTGGCGTACCCCCGCGACGGGTTGTTATTCCCTCCCCTATCCTGGATGTCCCTGGTGATGACGGTCACATGCACCTTCACCTCCTTCAGCACCCGCACCGGCACCCGCTTGTGGATGATCGGGCGGGAGATCTGCCCGGCCGGGTTGGCGTCGTAGCTGATGGTCAGCGTGTCCCCCAGCTTCACCCGGTAGGTGGCGTCGTCCACCGCGTTGTCCGCGACCCCGTTCACCTTGAACACGTCGTCCGTGGTGTTCGACACCAGCACGCACTTCCGCGTTTCGTACACTCCGGCCGCCACTTTGGATAGGGTCAGTCCGTTCGTCATCATGTCGCTGTCCGTCCGCACCTGGAGCGTCTGCGGCGACTGCCCCGGGTTGTCCGCGAAATATTGGTCCGTCACCCGCAGGTAGAAGTGGTCGGCGTCGCCGGTCGGGAAGTCGGACTTCACCAGCACCTTGTCGGCCATGTTGTTCTGGCCGACGTTCACGGACACCTTCTCGTAGGCGTCCTGCCACTTGGCCACCTTCGCGTCCGTCATCCCGAGGTTGTTCGCGTTCAGGATCTCCAGTTTCGGCCCGTTCACCGGCGGTACCGTTACGCCGACCGTGCCCGGCGGGGGCGAGGGAGGGTTGGTGATGTCGATGGCGTCCACGTACCACACCCGGTCGTTGTAGTCCCAGTCGGGCGTGCTCAGGATGCTGCCGGCCAGGTCCTCCAGCCGCACCACGTGCGTGTACGGGTAGGCCGGGCCGGGCGGGCTGGCCTCCACCAGGAACGGCTTCTGTTGGGTGTACACGGTGCCGGTGGTGCTGGTGCCGTAGTCGTAGAACAAGGCCTCGCCGTTGAACCGCACCCCGACCCGCCCGAACAACCCGTTGCGGACGGCATCGACGGCGGACGGGGCGTCCACCAGGATGCCGCCGGGCACGGACGGGTGGGCGGCGTTCAGGTCCAGGTAGCCGGAGTGGGCGGCGAGCGTTTGCCCCGCCTGGCCGGTGGTCAGGCTGCGGAGGGCGACGAAGAAGGTGGCCGGCGTCTCGCGGCCTTCGAGCCGCGCGAAGGTCTGACCGACGGTGTGGCCGAAACCGGACATGGGCGCGTCCTCGCAAGGGAAGGGTCAATGCGATCCAACGCTTGGATTATGGGCTGATGTCGGTATCCGTGTCAACGACCGTAGCAAGCGATTTTCGGACACGACCTCGACGGAGCGTTGGCCTAGTCATCCGAACCCGGCCGGGTTCGTGGTGTTGGCGGTTTTCCGGACGATCATTTGAGGCGTTGCAAAAGGCGGGGGCCGTTCTACCTTTCCGCATCCCCGTTCCCGCCGGGCCGATCGGACATGGCCGCCACCACCATCACCTCCGCCGTCCCCGACTCCCGTCGCCCGGACGGTCAGCCCGAAATCGGCCCGCGGTCGTGGTCGCTGCCCCCGCCGCTGCCGGTGCTCGGGCCGGGGGCGAACGTCGAGCAGTACCAGATCGTCAAGCTGCTCGGCCGCGGCGGCATGGGGTGCGTGTACGAGGCGTGGGACGAGCGGCTGCGGCGGAAGGTGGCGCTCAAGGTGCTGCTGCCGCAACTGGCGTGCGACGAGGAGTCGCTCGCCCGGTTCCTGCGGGAGGGGCGGGCGGTGGCGGCGGTGGCGCACGAGAACATCGTGTCCGTGTACGACGCCGGGCAGGACGGGGTGACGGCATTCCTGGCCATGCAGTACCTGCAGGGGGTGTGCCTGCACAGGTACATGACGGCGAAGGGCATCCCGCCGCTGCCGGCGGCGGTGCGGATCGCCCGCGAGGTGGCGGCCGGGCTGGAAGCCGCTCACGCCGTGGGGCTGCTGCACCGGGACATCAAGCCGGGGAACATCCTTCTGGAAGCGCCGAAGGGGCGGGTGAAACTGCTCGACTTCGGCCTGGCCACCCCGTTCGCCCCCGGCGACACCAAGCTGACGCAGACCGGGCTGGTGGTCGGCACCCCGGCGTACATGAGTCCGGAGCAGGCGCGGGCGTGGAAGGCGGACCACCGCTCCGACCTGTTCAGTCTGGGCGTGGTGCTGTACCAGATGTGTTCCGGGCAACTGCCGTTCAACGGGCCTGACACGATGGCCATCCTCACCGCACTGGCGATGGACGCCCCGGTGCCGGTCAGCCGGTTGAACCCGAAGGTGCCGCTGCGGCTGGAACTGCTCATCGACCGGCTTTTGGACAAGGACCCGGCCGGGCGGCCGCAGTCGGCGGGCGAGCTGGTGGCCGACCTGCGGAGCGTGGAACGTGAACTCGTCATCCGGCCGACGGTGCGGGTGCTGAACGCGGAGGTGGTGACCGTCCCGACGACCGGGTCCGTCGAGACCGAACCCGTCGCCGAACACGCCACCGAGGTGGCGATCGCGTACGACCCGCCGGCCCCGAAGTCGCGGAAGAAGATCCGCACCCGGCCGCGGCTGGCCGGGCGGAAGGCCCGGCGGGAGCGGAACGCCCGCGAACGGCAGATGTTTCTGGCGGTGCTGGTGGTCGGAATCGTGCTGGTGGTCGGCGTGCTGGCGGCGGTGGGGTACGTGGTGTTCGGGCGGAAGTCGGCGGGCACGACCGGAACAACGGGTTCGCCGACGACCGGGAAGGCCGAGGAGTCGAAGCAGACGTTCCACCCGTGGGAACTGCCGCCCGGCTGGCCGCCGGGCAAGCCGCTGCCGCCGGGGTGGAAGCCGGGCGACCCACTGCCGCCGGGGTCGCTGCCCGGCCCGCCGCCTCCGCGGAAGTAGAAGCCGAACGCTGGGGGCGTTCGGCGGGCCGCCACAGAGGGCGGCCCCTACAACCCGGATGTCTTGTACGGGCCGCCCTCTGTGGCGGCCCGCGGTCCGGCTCAGTCCCGCACCTTCGCGCCGAAGTCCCGCTTCTGGTTGTTCACGAAGTAGGTGGAGCAGGCGGCGTCGATCAGGTCCGGGCTGAAGTTCACCCGCTCCATGTTGTACTTGGCGATGGAGATCATCTGGTCCAGGATGTCCCGCGGCTGGCACATGCGGAACGGGCGGTTGTGCGGGTGGTACCACTTGGTGATCAGGTAGTCGATGCCGCTCGGGTCGTGCTCCACCCGCCGCCCCTTGCACACCAGCTCCCAGATCTGGCGGAACTGCGCCTCGTCCGGGTCCCGCACCTCGATCTTGAACTTGATCCGCCGCAGGAACGCCTCGTCCGCCAGTTGCGTCGGGTCCAGGTTGGTGCTGAAGATGAGGACCACGTCGAACGGCACCTCGATCTTGGTGCCGGTGGTGGTGCTCAGGTAGTCGAACTTCTTCTCCAGCGGCACGATCCAGCGGTTCAGCAGGTCCATCGGCCGCATCATCTGCCGGCCGAAGTCGTCGATCATGAAGATGCCGCCGTTCGCCTTCATCTGCAGCGGCGCTTCGTAGTACTTGCCGGTCGAGTTGTACCGCAGGTCGAGCATGGGCAGGCTGAGTTCGCCGCCCACCACGATGGTCGGCCGCTTCACCCGGATGTACCGCTTGTCGTACACCACCCCCCGCCGCAGCACCGTCTCCGCCCCGGACCCGGCGGCGGTGGCGTCCAGGTCGTCCGCCTCCTTCGCCGGGGTGTGCTGGATGGGGTCGTACACCTTGATCACCTGCCCGTTCGCCACCACCGCGTGCGGCACGTAGATGTGGTCGCCCATCAGCCGGGTGATCCGCTCGGCGATGCTCGTCTTGCCGTTGCCGGGGTAGCCGAAGAAGAAGATGGACTGGGCCGAGTTGATGGCCGGGCCGAACTCGTTGTACGACGCCTCCGAGATGATCAGGTCGTCGAACGCCTTGCGGATGCTCCGCCGCGTCACCACGATCTTCCGCACCGTCTGGGCGAGCACGCTCTCGGCGTAGTCGGCGAACGGCACCGGGGCCGGGCCGACGTAGCTCGTCTTGTCCATCGCGTCCTGGAGCGCCGCGCTGCCCTTGGGCGGCTTCACCTCGTACACGAAGCTGGCGTCCCCGCTGTTCCCCCGCTGGCCGACGATGTCGATCAGCATCTGCTTCCGCATGCCCTGTAGCACCGGGTTGAGGACGGCGAACGGCAGGGCCATCTCGTCGGCCAGCATGGCCCCGGTCATCTGCCCGCGGAGGAAGATGGTGCGGAGGACGCTCTCGAACAGGAACGGCAGCTCCAGCCCGGTCTCCTCCCAGGTGGTGGGCACGCGGGGGACGAACGCGTTGCCGGTGATCGGCACCGCCTCGTCGTCGGTCGGCGGCGGGTCGCCGAGCAGGGTGACGCCGTCCAGGCTGCCGTACCGGGCGGCGTCGGCCAGCAGGCTCTCGTAGTGGACTTTGTGCAGCTTCAGGTGGGCGACCGCCTCCTGGTCTTTCTTCGCCTCCGCCTCGGCCAGGCACTCCATCACCGCCGGGGCGACGATGTACTTCACCCCCTCGATGTACATGTGGTGCAGGTACTCGCCCGGGCGGACGTAACAGTCCGCCGGGTGGTACGGCACCGCCCGCATCTGCTCGTGGAACTCCGGGGCGATAATCACCCGCATCGCCGATACCCCAACGAGTCGTGATTCCCGACACCGTTGCAACCATAGAACACGGAACGCCGCTTGCGGCTTGGCGAACGGACCTACGAAGTGCGACACCACTCGGTCGAGAATTGCGCTAACTGTGGGAAGAACTCGGCGAAGTCGGCGGTCAGGTCGGTGTGAATCGCCGTGAGGTCGGGCAACGCTTCGATTAGGTTCACCGCCCGGTCGGGGATCCGCTCCCGCAGGATGCCGGTGATGCGGTACAGCGCCGCCTCCACCCCGGTCAGGTCCAGGTACGTCAGCAGGCGGTTGGTGCCGGCGATCCGCTGCACGCTGGCGGCGGCAGAATCCGGCAGGTGTCCGGCGATGGACAGCAGGTCGGCGTTCACCTCGAACGCGAACTGCGGCAGCGGGACCGGGCAGACCGCGTCCCAGTTCGTCGCCAGGATGTGGTCGAAGTACACGTCCAGCAGGATGCCCTTGAACCACCCCCACCGCTCGGGCAGCCGGGCCATGCCGCGGAACACCACCGGGTGCCGGTCGGTGAACGAGTCCACCTGTCGGTGATGCATGACCCCGCGGCGGACGGCCGGCGGCAGCGTGAGGTACTCCCGCTGCGAGATGTAGTCGGCGGCCAGGTTGCCCAGCCGCGCCTCCGGCGTCGGCTCGGACAGCAGCAGGTGGGCGAGGTGGTTCACGCGGGGATTGTATGCACCGTCAGCCGGTCAACTCGCGGATCACACGGCACGGGTTGCCGGCGGCCAGCACCCCGGCCGGGATGTCGCGGGTGACCACGCTACCCGCCCCGACCACGCTCCGCGAGCCGATCGTGACGCCCGGCAGGATGATCGCCCCGCCGCCCACCCACACGTCGGATCCGATGGTGATCGGCTGGCCGGACTCCTGCGTCCGCCGCAGTTCGGCGTCGAGCGGGTGGGTGGCGGTGTAGATCTGCACGGCCGGGCCGAACAGGGTGTGGTCGCCGACCGTCACCGGGCACACGTCCAGCACCACGCAGTTGAAGTTGAAGTAGCACTTGCGGCCGAGGCGGATGTTCGACCCGTAGTCGCAGAAGAACGGCGGCTGCACCCACACGTCGTGCCCGCCGGCGGCGAACAGTTCTTGCAGGATGTGGCGGCGCTCCTCCTGCTCGGCCTCGCGGGTGGCGTTCAGCGCCCAGCACAGGTCCCGCGCCCGCTCCCGGCCCCGCACCAGCTCCGGGTCGAGCGGGTCGTACAACCCGCCGGCCAGCATCTTCTCCCGCTCGCTCGGCATGGGGTGACCTCGCTGTGCTCGATCGAGGTCCTCAAACCGACCGCCTGTCGGCGGTCGGCGGGCCGCCACAGTGGGCGGCCCCCACAAACAGGCCGGGTGC
>JALHQU010000189.1 GCA_022841795.1 Fimbriiglobus sp. | reverse complement strand
CGCCGGCGGTGCGGGCACTGGTGCAGGCGCTGGTCGAGCGGGGCGAGCCGGAGTTCGCCCGCACGGCGCTGGACAAGGCGATGGAGAAGCTGAGGGACGACCCGTCTTCGCCGCGACCTCCGGGAGCGGCTGAGCTACCCCCGCTCCCGGAGGTCGCGGCGAAGACTGGAAGGGACGGGAGCCAACTCGCCGACCTGCGGCTGTTCAAGGCCGAGCTGCTGGCGGCGGACGGGCGGTTCGCCGACGCCGAGGCGGAGCTGGCCGCGGCCGAGCCGCACGCCCCGCGGGTGACGTGGCTGAAGGCGTCCGCCCGCATCGCCCGCATGAAGCCGGACTACCGCGCCGCCCTCGCCCGCTTGAAAGAGGTGCTAGCCGACGACCCGCTCAACCCGGACGCCCAGCGGCTGTGCGTGGCCCTGCTGCACGACGTGGAGGGGCGGGCGGCGGCGCGGCAGCACCTGCACGACGTGTGCGGGCGGTTCCCGCACTTCTACCCCACCCTGCGGCTGCGGGCCGAGTTCCTCACCGGCCAGCCGGACGACGCCGCCGTCCGCGCCACGCAAGACCTGCTCGACCTGTGCCCGCACGACGCCTGGGCGCACCGCCAGCTCGCACTGGTGTACGGCGACCGCCGCCGCACCGACGAGGCGCTGGCCGCCGCCCGCGCCGCCGGCCGGTACGAGCCGGACCACCCGTCCCAGTTCGCCGTGCTGGCGAACGTCCTCCGCCGGGCGGACAAGCCGGACGAGGCCGCCGCCGCCTTCCGCGACGGGCTGAGCGGGTACATCGACCACGAGCTGGCCATCGCCGAGCTGGTCCGCACCGCCCGCGGGCCGAAGGAGAAGTGGGCCGCCGTGCGGTTCGTCCGCGACCAGCTGCACCTGCAGCCGACCAACGGCGAGGGGCTGGTGGCGTACCGCGACCAGGCGATGCAGCTGGTGGACGACCCGGAGGAGCAGGAGGAGGTGTCGGCCGAGCTGGAGCGGTTCCTGGACGACCGCCCGGACCTGTGGCAGGCGTGGTCGGTGAACGTGCAGCAGTTGCTCATGACGCACCGCATGGAGGAGGCGTTCGCCCTCTCCCAGCAGGCCACCGCCCGGTTCCCGCTGCTCGCCCGCCTGTGGGCCGACCAGGCCGAGGCCGCCCGCATGACCGGCCGGCCGGAGGAGCGGATCGACGCCCTGCGGACGGCGGTGGCGACCGCCCCGGGGTGGACGCCGGCGGCCAAGGATCTGGCCGACGCGCTGGGCGAGCAGGACGAGTTCGACGCGGCCGTCGCCGCCCTGGAGCGGAACGCCGCCCGCGCCCCGCTCGACCCGCTCGCCCACGGGTTCCTGGCCGAGCGGCTGTGGAACTCGGACCGCGGGGAGGAGGCGGTGAGGCACGCCGAGGCGGCGGTGCGGCACGAGCCGGGGTACGACTGGGCGTGGGGGGCGGTGGCCAACTGGGGGGACCGGCTGGGCCACCCGGACGCGGCGCTCGACCTGGCCCGCGAGCTGGCGAAGGACCGGGCCGGGGACGCGCGGGTGTTCCTCAAGCTGGCCCGCTCCCTGTACAAGTACGAACACACCGACGAGGCGCTGGCCGCGCTCGACAAGGCCATCGCCCTGGACCCGACCAACCCGGAGCCGCATGACCTGAAGGCCGAGCGGCTGGCCGAGGTGGGGCGGTTCGACGAGGCCATGACCACCGCCGCCCCGGCCGAACTGGCCGACGACCTGCCGCTGATCCTGCGGGGGCGGGCGGCGTGGGTGGAGGCCCGCCGCGGCAACTACCCGGCCGCCATCTCCAGAATGCAGGCGCTGGTGTCGGTGGACCCGCAGTACTACTGGGGGTGGTGGCAACTGGCCGACTGGTACAACGAGACGGGCAAGCCGGAGGCGTACCTGGAGGCGGCCGAGGAGATGGTGAAGCTGCGGCCGGACCTGCCCACCGCCCTCACCCTGCGGGGGGAGGCGAAGCTGCAAACCGACGACCGCGACGGCGGCAAGGCCGATCTGCGGGAGGCGCTGCGGATGCACCCCGGGTACTCGCCGGCCGCCGCCATCCTGTTCGACGCCTGCCTGGCCGACGACGAGCGGAAGGAGGCCCGCGCCGCCCTGTCCGTGCTGCAGGAGCACATGACCGGGCCGGAGGTGCTGGTCAAACAGCTGGCCTACGCCGTCCACACCCAGGACGAGGACGGGGCGGTGCGGGCGTTCGCCGACGTGTGCCGGACCGAGGGCGACGGCCCGCCGGGGGTGTTGCACGCCGCGTGGCGGGAGATGACCGACGCCGAACTGGAGCCGCGGGCTGTGGAGGCGATGGAGGAGGCGTGGCGGTCGGGCGAGCCGTTCAACCCGTGGGCGGCGCTCCTGTGGCTGGACACCCCGACCGGCGAGACGGCCGAGCCGGCCGACCGGGTGGGGGCGTGCGACGCCGTCCTCACGCACTACCCGACGTTCATCCCCGGCCACGACCGCAAGGCCGAGCAGTTGGCCCGGCTGGGGCGGTACGACGAGGCGGCGGCGGCCTGCCGGGCGGCCCCGCACAACCCGCTGCCGCTGACGCTCCGCGGGCGGGCGGCGTGGGTGGAGGCCATGCGGGGGGACCGCGAGCGGGCCATCGAGCAGATGACCGCGTGCGTGACCGAAGACCCGGACTACACCTGGGGGTGGCGGCAGCTCGCCCACTGGTACGGCGACCTCGGCCGCCCCCGCGACTGCCTGCGGGCGACCGACCACCTGGTGCGGCTGGCCCCGACCGACCCGGTGGCGTTCGTGCTGCGGGGGGAGGCGAAGCGGGCGCTCGGCGACCACCGCGGCGCGCTCGACGACTACCGCCGCGCCTACGACCTGGACCCGCAGTTCGACGCCGCCGGCCACCAACTGCTGTCCGAGCAACTCGCCACCGACGACCTGAGCGGGGCGGAGAAGACGCTGGAGACGCTCCGCGAGGGGGCGCCGGACGGGTCGGCCCGGCTGGGCCTGCGGGCGGTGCAACTGGCCGCCCGCCAGCGGAACCTGTCCGCCGCCCGCGCCGCCCTCCGCGAGCTGGTCGCCGATGCGAAAGCCGACCGCGGGCTGGTGCGCGAAGCCGCGGCGGCACTGGACGAGCAGGGGTGGGCGGCGGAGGCGGACGAGGAGCTGGAAACGGCGGTGGGCGGCGACGCCGGCACCCCGGCGGCGGCGGCGGCGTGGGCCGAGCGGCACTGCGCCGCCGGCAACGGGTGGAAGGTGGCCGACCGGCTGAAGCAGCTGGTGGACCGCCGCCCGGACGCCGGGCGGGAGGCGGCGCTGGTGTCCGCGTGGGCGGCGGCGGTGAACGACCAGCCTGAAACGGCCACCGCCACCGTCCAGCGGTTCGCCGACCTGATCCGCCAGACGGACGACGGGTGGGGGCGGGCCGGGGCGGTGCTGGTGCGGGCGAAGAAGTACCCGCTCGCCCTGGCGTGGCTGCAAGACTGGGAGCAGCGGGCCGGGTGCGAGCCGTGGATGCTGCGGGCGATCGCCGAGGCCCACCGGGCCACCGGCAACGACGCCGACGCCCGCCGCACCCTGACCGCCGCCGCCGAACTGGCCGAGGACGCGGACGAGGAGCTGCCCGACGACATGCGGGCGTGGCTGGCCTTGGAGACCGCCCTGACCGACGACCCGGCCGTCGCCCGCGGGCACCTCGCGCACATCGACACGGTCGGGCTGGCGGACGCGGTCGCCCTGCTGGTGGCGCTGGCGAAGGCGGTGCTGGCGGTGCGGACGGCGGCGAACCCGGCGAAGGCGTTCGCCGACGCGAGGGAGGACATCCGCGCCGCCGCCGGGGCGTGCCCGCCGGCCGAGGTGCCGGTCGGCCTGGGGCGGGTGTACAAGCGGGTGGTGGCGAAGTTGACCGAGCGGGCCGGCCTGGCCGCCCGCGCCTGGGGCTGGTGGCAGGCCGTGCGGCCGGCCGTGAGGGGGTGACAAGTGTTGGTGTCCGGGCTTCAGCCCGTCTTTGTGCCGGTAGACACGGCCTGAAGGCCGGACACCAACGAAGAACCCGCGCACCCGCGGTCGAGAGATAAGCGACACGTCTACTATCGTAATTGCCTGTTTATCGGTCCGGTGGAGGGTTGAAGTGCGACTGACCCCGGCACAAGTCGGTATGACGTTGCTGCTCGGCGGGTTCGTCTCAGGGCTTTCGACCGGCAATCTCAAAACCGACATCCGCCGAGGGAGGGAGTGGCTGCGGCAGACCGCCCCCGGTACGGATTTCGGGTATGACGCCATCCGGTGGCACGAACACCTGTGGGCGACCGACGCCGGCGGGTACAAGTGGTGTCGCCGGAGTTCGGACAAATGGGCACGGCACGCTCGCGCCGGGATGGCACGACCGGAGTGGGTGGAAGCGGTCCGCCAACTCCAGGCTGAAGAGTCGAACTTGGCGGACGGAACCCTGCCGACCGAACCATAGGTTGTCGATGACCGTGCCCTTCAACCTGTTCACCGCCAAGCGGTTGCCCATTCCGACACTATTTCGTCGGATAGAGTGAAATGAGTTCGCGCGGGGGTGGCGCACCCGAACACAACTCATTTCCCGGCCAGGGTCATCACCAGCAGCACCAGGAAGATGACGGCCAGCACGGCCAGCGTCACCCACGCGGCGATCTTCCACCCGCTGTATGGCCGGTACCCGGCCACCCGCCCGGTGCGGCCGTTCACCAGAATCTGGAACGTGCGGTCGTGGTAGCGGTACACCGCCACCCACAGCGGCAGCAGCAGCGGCTTGAACGTGACCGCGCTGTACCGCGAGTTCTGGCTGTGGACCCGCTGGTGGTCCCCGCCGATGTCCCGCCGCACGAGCTGGTCGATGGTCGGCTGCATCAGCTGCTTGGCGATCTTGTACCCGTCCCGCAGGCCGACCCCGTACCGCTCGGTGCGGAACCCGCTCAGGTAGTCCGGGCGGAACGGCTCCAGCTTCCGCAGCTCCCACTCGTCCACCTTCGCCAGCAGGTCGTCCGGCAGGCTGTGCGACCCGCACAGCAGCACGTCGTCGAAGAAGTGCCGCACCTCGCCTTGCACCGGGTACCAGTTGGTGTGGACGACGGTGCGGGTCTGGCGGTTGCCCTGGGCGTCGGTGTACGTCTGGGTGGTGGTGTAGTCCTCGCCCCGCTGGCCCTCGTAGAAGGTGATGGTCATGGCGTCGTAGGTCCAGTACGGCACGTACACGCCGGTGAGCTGGCCGAGGGCGGCCAGCCGCTTGAGCGCGTTCGGGGCGAACCACAGCGAGTGAATCCACTTCTCGAACTCGGTCCGCGCGTCCCGCAGGTCCACCGCGAACGGCAGCAGCGACTCCGGCGGGATCATGGCGTGCGCGGCTTCCGGCTTGTTCTCCAGGTGGGTGGCGCAGAACGGGCACCGCTCGGTGGCGATGTTGTCCTCCAGCAGCACGTTCGCCCCGCACCCGGTACACCGCGTCTCCGAAGACCGGCCGGGGATGGCTTTCCCCCGCGCCTCCTCGCGGTCCAGGTACTCGCCGTACTCCCGCTCCGCCACCTCCGCCTTGTCGCCCCGCTCGATCTTCTGCTCGTACCCACAGTACGGGCACTTCAGCCCGCGGGCGGACGGGTCGAAGTCCAGGCGGGCGCCGCAGGACGGGCACGGGAACTTGCGGCCGGCCGGCGGAGCGGACGACACCGTCGGCTCCTTCACCACCGGCTTGGCGATCGGGATGTCGTCGGGCATGGGCGGGGATGTGACAAGGGAAAAGGAACAAGAAACAAGGGCAGAGAAAACGCCAGAAGGGACAAGGACAACGAAGACGGACCAACCCCGGAACGAGGTCCGTGACCCTTCTTCTTTGCTCCTTGTCCCTTGCTACTTGTCACTTACGAAGGAAGCGGCGGCGGGCCACCCTGGAACAGCCCGCTCAGGTCGGCCACCTGGTCGGCGGCCGTCCACCCGGCCATGCCCGCCTTCCACACCAGCGAGCCTTTCGTCACCTCCCCGCCCCGCACCTTGGCGGCGATGGTCGGCACGTCGAACGGCCCGGCCTGCTGGCCGTTGATGGCGACGAAGTACGTCGCGGCCAGCGGCACCGGCGGGGGCAGCGGGGACGACGTGACCGGGTTCGCCCCGGCCATGCCCGCCATCGCCCCGCCCATCTGCTGGCCGAGGGCCACCCCCGCCCCCATGCCCACCCCCAGCCCGGCCATGCCGCCGGGGTTCTTGGCCGCGTCCCGCATGGCCTCGGCCGCCTGGAACTTGGCGTACTGGTCCAGGTTGCCGAGCACCCCCATCTGCGACCGCTTGTCCAGCGCCGCCTCCACCTCCGGCGGCAGGCTGATGTTCTCGACGAAGAACTGCGTCAGGCTCACCCCCATCTTCGCCAGCTCCGGGCTGATCCGCTCGAGCGCCAGCTTGCTCATCCGCTGGTAGTTGCCGACCAAATCCAGCACCGGGATCTGCGCCGCCCCGATGGTGTCGGTGATCATCGGCACGATGGCGTTGCGGAACTGGTTGGTGATCTCGAACGCCTCGAACAGCGGGTCGGTGGACACGCACTCCTTGATGAACGTGGCCGGGTCGGTGATCTTGAACGCGTAGGTGCCGAACATGCGGATGCGGACCGGGCCGAACTCCGGGTCCCGCATCATCACCGGGTTCTGGGTGCCCCACTTCTGGTCCGTCCACTGGCGGGTGGACACGAAGTACACCTCGCACTTGAACGGCGACTCGAACCCGTACTTCCACCCGAGGATCTTCGACAGGATGGGCATGTTGTTCGTGTCGAGGGTGTACATGCCCGGCAGCTTCACGTCCGCCAGTTGGCCCTCCTTGACGAACGCCGCCGCCTGCCCCTCGCGGACGATCAGCTTGGCCCCGTTCTTGATCTCGTTGTCCGAGCGGGGGAAGCGGTACGCCAGGATCTCGTTCTGGCTCGGCTCCGTCCACTGGATGATGTCGATGAACTCGCGGGTGAGTTTGTCCCACAGTCCCATGACGAAGCCCTCGGAGAGTGCGTGAGCCGACGCCGGTATTGTGCCGGCCGCGGTGGGCGAACGGCAACGGAAAACGGCGGGGTGATGGGGATTCGGCGGGAAGTGGCGGGCATCTCGCGAAATCGGCCGCCGTAAAGATTCCGCGAGTGCCGGAGTTTGTTACAAACCGACTGTTGACAAACCGAGGCCAAAGTGAAATCATCTTCCCTGCCGGTGTGCCACACACATTCCCACCGGATCACCTTGCGAGGACGCAGTCATGAGGGCGAAACTCGGGTGCGAGTAGTTGGAGAAGCGGGACACCCCGGCCACGTTCATAGTCGATAACCCGTGGGACATCCCCATGCTCGGGTTGCTCAACCTGCGACAGGCGGTCATCCTGGCCAACAGCACCCCCGGCGCGGACTTTATCGAGTTCGGCGGTTTCGCCGGGGCGGTGAACGAGGTGACCGAAGGGCCGATCCAGATCACCGAAGGGGTGACCATCGGCAAGCCGCTGCCGCAGCCGGGCACCACGCAGACGGCGGCGGTCGTCCGCCGGTCGGACGACGTGGCCCCGTTCCGCATCTTTGAGATCAACCTGCCGCAAGGTGCGGTCAACGACAAGGTCGAGTTCGAGTACGTGTGGGTGACCAACGGGGTGGCCACCGCGGGCGACCCGAACGGCGGCGGGGTCAAGTCCACGAACGCGAACCTGGTCTTCTCGCATTCGCAGGTCATGGGCAACGTCGCGATGGGCGACGGCGGCGGCATCTGGGCGCGGGGCGACGTGGACAAGATGCAGCAACTGGTGCTCGACGGCTCCGACACCAGGGTGTTCAACAATCAGGCCGAGGGGAACGGCGGCGGGGTGGCCGGCACCAACATCTACATCAAGATGGCCAACACCAGCGAGGTGCGGGAGAACACGGCCAGGCTGTCGGGCGGGGGCATCGCCGGGTTCGCGTTCGGCTGGGGGGCCGGGAAGACGCTGGTCGAGATCAAGAACGGGATCATCGACAACAACATGGCCGTCCACGGAGATGGGGGTGGCCTGTTCACGACCAACGACGACTCCGCGCCCGTGAACGTGACCCTCCAGACGGCGCTCATCAAGAACAACAAGGCGTACGGCGTGAAGGACTCGAGCGGCAACCTGGTGTCCGGTGGGCTGGGCGGCGGATTCTGCACCTTCGGGGTGGTTCAACTCAACTGCGCGGCCACCACCGAGTTCATCTCGAACGGGCAGGGGTCGCCCGTCCTGGCCCCGCAGATCGGCGTGTACCTGGACCCGCTGACCATCGGGGGCGTCAACCTCGCCTCGTTCTCCGGCAACTACGTCTTCCCGTAACACGTCCGCCCGTGGCCGACTCCTCACACCCTAAAGGGACAGTTCGATGTACCGAATCTTGCTCGTTGCCGGCCTGCTCCTGGTCGGGGTGTGCTGCTCCGTGCCGGCGGGGGACAAGGAGAAGCCGGCGGAGGCGGCGAAGAAGCGATTCGCCAAGCTGCCCGAGTACGTGAAGGAGCGGAAGGTGATGCACCTGGTGGAGACGCTGGTGGAGTGGCGGGAGTACGCCGACCTCACCGAGCGGGACGAGGTGATGGACCTGGTACTCCAGGTGTACAACGAGGTGGACGCCAAGTACACACCGCCCAAACCGCGGCAGGGGCTGAAGAAGAAGGGGCTGTATTACCCGCTCACCGAACACCGCGGGTTCGTCACCAGCGGGGAGAAGGACTTCTGGCGGCACCACACCTACCTGGGCGAGACGTGCGTGCTGCGGGCGAAGGACTTCGCCGACAAGTATATGTTCGCTAACCGACAACTGGTAATTGCCTCGTCCGCCCTGGACATCGACTCTAACGCCAACCCCGAAGACGTGATCTTCCTGACGAACGCCCGGACGACGCACATCGGCTCATTCGGGGACTGTATCGTCATCACCACCGGCAGCCTGGACCTCGGGGTGGAGAAAGCACGCGGCGCCGGCCACATGAGCGGTGTTGCCGTGCTGGCTCTCGGTAGCATCAGCCTGAACAGTGCATCCAACTGCGTGCTCTGCGCGGGCGGCGCGATCAAGCTCTTCCATGGCGGCAACCCGAGTGAAACGGCCATCCACCTGCCGAACGACAAGACGGTGTTCGGCCTCAAGGGGTATTCGAGCGCCGAGGACGGGCTGGAGGCGGCGGTCGGCAAGGACGGGGCGGTGAGCGTGACCAAGGTGGCGGACAAGAAGCCGTTCGCCGCCGCCGGGGTGAAGGCCGGGGACGTGCTCCTGACGGTGAACGGCGGGAAGGTGGACTCGCTGCACGAGCTGAACCGCCTGCTGTGCCGGGCGACCGTCGCCAGCGGCACCGCCCGGCTGAAGCTCCGCCGCGGCACGGACACCGAAATAGTCGAGGTGAAGCTGGCCGACTGGTGAAACGGCCGATCACTCCCACAGCCACCCGTACCCCTTCTCCTTGAGCACCGCCAGCAGGTCGTCGGCGTGGGTGTAGTACCCGCGGGCGTCCGACTTGGACCGGGCCAGCCCGATCACCTTGCCGCGGGAGTCCACCAGCGGGCCGCCCGACCGCCCGACCGCCTGCGGCCGCTCCGCCTCCCACACGAACGCGGCGATCTCCTCCCCCGGCCGGTCGCCGCGGCCGAACTTCTTGGCGATCACATTTTCGGCCTGGCAGGTGGGGGCGGCCCCGCCGGAACAGCCGACGGACACGGCCGGGAACGGGAACTTCTTCGGCCGGTCGCCGGGCGGGGCCAGCTTGATGAGCGGCCACGCCTCTTTGCCGGCGGGCACCCGGATGAGCGCCACGTCCGCGTCCTTCGACGACGCGACGATGACGGCCGGCACGTTCTTCAACGAACGAGTTTGATCGGGGAGGGGGTACGAGTCGAGGGTGTACCGATCCAGTTCGAACTCGGTGGCCGAGCGGACGAGGTGGTCGGCGGTGAGCAGGTACACCCAGTCTTTGCCTTGGCCGACAACCACGGCGGTGCCGCTGTCCGCCCCATGCCGGATCCGCGGGCACGCCTCGACCAGTGCCCACTGGGTGCGGACGGACAGCACCGCCCCGCCGTCGGTGGCCAGGGCCAGCGGCGGCGGGGCGGCGAGGTGAGACAACAGGGTGACGGCGAGCGGGACCACCGGCATCACCCGACGTACACGCCGGCGGTGGTCGGGTACGACCCCCACGGGGCGAACACGGACACCGGCGGGTTGGCCAGCCCGACGTTCTGGGCGTACACCACGCGGTTCTTGGTGTCCCCGCCCGGCCCCATGCCGATGATGATCTCGTCGCACCCGTCGTCGTTCAGGTCGCGGGCGGCCACCCGGATGCCGCCGGTGAACGACGCGATGCCGTCCACCAGGAAGCTGCTGATGAGCGCCCCCTTGCCGCCGCTGACGGTGGACGACCACGCCCGCACGTTCGCCCCGCCGGTCTGGCCGGCGCCGACGATCACGTCCGCCCGCCCGTCCCCGTCCAGGTCGCCGGCGGCCACGAACGCCCCGCCGGAGAACGAGCCGGTGAACGCGTTGAACGCCTGCAGCCGGCCGACCCCGGTGGTCGGGTTGTAGAACGAGTCGAACACCTGCACCAGGGTGCTGCCGGTCTTCGGGGCGGTGACGATGTCGGCGAACCCGTCGTTGTTCACGTCCCCGACGGCGACGGTGATGCCGCCCAGGTACGCGCCGTCGTAGGCGAAGAAGTCGCGGATGAGCGCGCCGGTCTTGCCGTCGAACCCGCGGACGTGCGGGGCGCCGCCAGTGTTCGCCCCGGTGACGATGTCGGCGAACCCGTCCCCGTTCACGTCCCCGGACGCCACGTACGCCCCGCCGGAGAAGGACGCGGTGTACGCCGAGAAGTCGCGGAGCAGGGCGCCGCTCTTGCCGTCGTACACCTGCACCCGGCTGCCGCCCCCGCCCTGGGCGTAGATGCGGTCCGGCACGCCGTCGTTGTTCACGTCCCCGGCGGCCACCCGCACCTCGCCGGTGAACCCGCCGAGCACCCCGGTGTCGGTGCCGACCAGCCCGCCGGCCCCGTTGAACGTGTACCCGGGGAACCCGCCGCCGCCGGGGGCGATGGTGTAGTTGCCGGCCAACTCGCCCTGCTCGAACGGCCGCCGCAGGAAGTGCTTGTAGTCCACCTGGTCGTCCACCTGGGTGCCCAGCCCGTTCGGGTTGTTGGCCGAGTCCCGCGGGCCGTTGCGGAACCCCCAGTAGTTGCGGCGGGCGTCCACGGTGGTGTTGTTCTGGGCCACCAGCCCGAACGTGTTGGTGAGGGCGAAGTTGTTGCGGGTGAAGGTGGCGACGCTGCCGTCCGACCCCCGCAGGAACCCGACCAGCGCGCCGTACGTGTTGCTGAAGAAGTTGGTCGTGCTGACGTTCACCCGCGGCGACCCGCCGTCCTGGAAGGTGAACAGCCCGGCCGACTGCTCGGACGTGCTGGTGGCCGACTGGTTGCCGCTGATCGACGTGCCGACCACGTTCACCGGCTGGGCGGTGTTCCCGGCCACCTGGATGCCGTAGGTGACCGCGCTGCCGCCCAGGTTGCCCGGCCCGGTGATGGTGGTGGTGTACACCGACCCCATGCTGTTGTAGATGCTCACCCCGAGGCGGTCGTAGTTCGAGATGGTGCTGTTCTGCACCTCCAGGTACGACCCGTTGTCGGCGGCCAGGGCGGTGCCGCCGTTGGTGCCGTTCCGCACGTTCGTCACGGTCACGGTGTTGAAGATGCCGGTGGCCCCGTCCACGAAGAAGGCGGTGCCCAGCGCCTTGTTATTCCCGTCGAACGTCAGGTCGGTGGCGGTGAGCGACTTGCCCACCTCGACGACGACGGTGGCGTTGTTCGGCCGGTCGGCGGTCGGCTTCAGGAAGGTGACCGCCTTGCCGCTCCCGCGGAGGGTGAGCAGGTCGTTCACGATCACCGCCCCGGCCGAGTTGTCCACCGCGATGTCGCCGTTCGCCAGCAGGACGGTGTCCGCCCCGGCGCTGCCCTCGGCCTTGGCCAGGGCGGCGGACAGGGTGGGGAACAGCACCGCCCCGCTCACCGCGGCGGTGGACCCGTAGGTCAGCCCGGTCACCTGGTTCGCCTTCCCGGCGTTGAACGTCTGGGTGCTGCCGTCCGTCTTCCCGGCCAGCGTCGGGTCCACGTAGAACGTGGCCGGCACCTCGCGGGATTCGAGCACGAACAGCTGCGGGACGACGGTCGGCTTCGGAGTGCGGCGCATTGCGGACCTCGGCGGACAAGGGTGATGAAGCGTGGTGATCCGGGTGGGCGTTCGACGGCGGGCACCGGAGGGGCCGCACCAGCCATCCAAGGGGCATATAGTTCCTACGCCCCCGAAACTCCCTGTTTTCCCCCATTCGGGGAGTTATTATTCAGTCCGACGCACGGTACGCCAAGCAGAATCCCGAATCTTCCCACAGAGTTTCATTTTTGGCTCAAGCATAATCAGTGCCGGGCGCGAACGGCAGAATCCGTTCAATCGGTCAACTCCCCCCAGTCCAACTGCCGATGAGGCTTCCGAGGTGAACCCGCCGCCGGCCGGCGGGTTGCGGTCCGGCTGTCGGGCGGGGGACGGACATGCGGCGGGTGGCCCTGATTGTTGCCGGGTTCGGGCTGGCCCTGACGGGCTGTCGGCTGGCCCATTCCGCCACCCACGTGCTGGTGAACGAGTCGGTCACGTACCTCGACGAGAAGAAGGTGACCGCCCACCTGCGGAAGGACGGGCGGAAGCTGCTGCGGGAGTGGTGCGGGCACCACCACAAGATGGTGTCGGAGGACTTCGAGGACGGGTTCGAGGACGGGTACGCCGACTTCCTGGAGCACGGCGGGGTGGCCACCCCGCCGGCCGTGCCGCCGCTCAAGTACCGCCGCAGCCACTTCCTCAACCCGGACGGGCACGCCCGCGTCCGCGACTACTTCGCCGGCTTCCAGGCCGGGGTGGACATGGCCGCCGCCAGCGGGCGGCGGGAGTACCTGACCGTTCCCGTGCTCATCCCGGACCCGCCGCCCGAGCAACCGGCCAACGCCCGCCAGACGCCGGCCGACCAGTGCCGCCCGCCCGCCCCGCCGCCGCCGGCCGAGGTGCTGCCCCCGCCGCGGCCGACCGA
>JALHQU010000188.1 GCA_022841795.1 Fimbriiglobus sp. | reverse complement strand
CCCCCGGACTGGCCCGCAACCCCTCCCCCGCCGCCTTCGCTCCGCTCAGGTCGGCGACCCCTCCCCAGCGGGGAGGGGTGGGGGTCACCGCCCATCACCTCACCCGCTGAACCCGCCCATCAGGTATGCGCGAAGCTGGATGAACATGGTGCTGCACCGCTCCCGCCAGCCCAGGTCGGACAGCAGCGACTGGTGCGACGGGCGGAACAGCACGTGAATGTACAGGTGGTTCGGCCGGTCCGGGTTCGGCTTCTGCAGCCGCAGCTCCACCTCCACCGGCGCGCTCGCCCGGCGGGCGAACCACTGCTCCTTACCCACCTTCATCAGCACCCGCCCCGGCACGCTCTCCAGCACCATCCCGCCGCAGTCCTGCACGTACCCCCGCAGCTTCATCAGCGCGATCGACTCGGGCATCCACGCTTCCATCTTGAACGGCAGGGCGGCCACCTCCTCGCCGCTCGGCGGGGGCGGGGTCGCCACGGCGGTCGAGGCCGAGCTGACGGCCACGTTCGGCAGCGGGGCGGGGTGGACGGCGGACAGGTTCACCGGCTCCAGCCCGCCGGCCGGCTTGGCCGGCCGGCCCGACTCGGCCGCCACCAGCGGGAACACCGTGTCGCTCATCGGCGGCGGGGCGTCCGACGGGAGTGCCTTCAGCCGGTGCCCGGACTCGGTCGCCACCTGCGCCTTCCGCAAGGCGTCGCCGAGTTCGTCGGCCAGTTGGCGGGCGGACTGCTGGCGGTCGTCCGGCGACTTGGCCAGGCACTTGCGGACCACCCCCTCGATGCCCGGCGGCACCCACCCGCCCATGCCGATGGTGCTGAACCGCGGCGGGTCCTCGGTGGCGTGCGCGAGCAGCACGTCCATGCCCGAGTTGCCCTTGAACGGCACCCGCCCGGTGAGCAGCTCGAACGCCATCACCCCGACGCTGTACAGGTCGCCGCGGTGGTCCATCGCCTCGCCCCGCACCTGCTCCGGGCAGATGTACGCCGGGGTGCCGACGGCGAAGTCGACGCTCGTGTCCGTCACCCGCGGGGCCTCGGTGTCGTCGATCAGCTTGGCCAGCCCGAAGTCCATCACCTTGATCCGCTCTTTCGGCGTGTCCGGGTCGATGACCATCAGGTTGGCCGGCTTCAAATCCCGGTGGATGATGCCCTCTTCGTGCGCCGCCTGGAGCACCTCGCACAGTTGGGTGAGGATGCGGACCACCCGCGGCGGGGTCATCCGCTTCACCTTCTCTAACAGCCCCTCCAGGTTGCCGCCCTTCACGTACTCCATGACGATGCACGACTCGCCGGCGGCGTTCAGGCTGGCGTCGTACAGGGTGACGGCGTACGGGTGGTGGAACCGGGCCATCAGCTTGGTTTCGCGGACGAACCGCTCGCGGAACTTCTCGTCCGCGGCGATGTGCTCGTGCATCACCTTCACCACCACCTGCCGGCCCAGGTCGGTCTGCTTGGCCAGGTACACCCGGCCCATGCCGCCCTCGCCGAGCAGCCGCTGGATCTCGTAGCGCCCGAGGATGGTGCGGCCGATCATCGCGGGGGGTTCCGGAGGTCGCCGGGGGACGGGTTCCCGGCGCCGAACTGTAGTGCGGAATTAGCACCCGCGCCGCCGCCGCCGGCGGTTCCTGCCGGGGCGGAAGATTACCGTGCGGGCGAACCGCGGGCGTCAGCCCGTCGGGTGGTTTGAACCAGTTACCCGACGGGCTAACGCCCGCGGTTCGCCACAAACGGCTCACGCCGCCTGTTCGCCTGGTGTGGGGTCGGCGGGCGGTTGCTTCGGGGTGCGCACATCGACGCCGGTGCCGATGCGGACGGCGAGCAGCCGCCCGCGGTCGTCGAGCATCACCACCACCGGGTACGGCTCGACCCGCGGGGGGAAGCGGTCGAACACCGGGCAGGAGGGCTGAAACTGGGTGGAGAACATGGCCGCTCACGGGTCGGGGGGCGAACCGTGAGCGGGTCAACAGCACACCGCGTGCCGGCGGCCGGTCATCCGGCGAACCACCCGCGGGAGATGCCGAAGAACACCGCGAGCAGCAGGTTGGCGGCGATCAGCCCGGCCCAGAACGCGCCCCCCGTTCGCATGAGGGACGCGGTGGTCGGCGCCTTCCGCCGCTGCTCCTGGAGCCACGTCTCCCAGCCGAGCAGGCCGGTGTTGGCCCACGCCTCCAGCTCGCGGAGGTAGGCGGCGTTGGTGAAGATGGACTTGTGCATGGCGTACCAGCGGAAGCAGAAGAACCCCATCAGCGCCGCCGGCAGGAACACGATGACCGACATGAAGTACCCGTGCCCGGCGGTGGCCGTCTGGTTGGTCGCCAGCCACGACCAGATGACCCCGGTGAGGATGAGGCCGTTCCGGTTGTCCGCCTCCATCCGCCCCCGCATCTCGCCGATCTCCTGCCGCCGCTGCTTGTGCTCCTCCTTGAGCACGTCGTGGGTGACGGCCGCCAAGCCGTCGGGGGTGGGCGGGGGGCCGGCGGGGCCGGGCGGGGCAGTGCTCACGACGGCACCTCTTTGCGGGATAGGCCGGCCGATCCGCCAACGGTAACGCCGGCGCCCCCGCTGGTCAAATCAAATGGGTTTCCGCCCCCCCCCTCCATTCTCCCGACACGCATCGGGTTGTGGTTCGCCCGGCCGTTCCGTACACTACCGCCGTCCCTCCCTCGGCGGGCCGGTCCGCGGGGCGGGCCTCGGTGATGGATCGTCCGGAGCCCCTTCCCCCCACCCACCCCCTCCCCGCTCAGGTCTTCATGGCAACCGCTCTCGCGCCCGCTCCCGCTACTGCCGCACCGGCCCGCACCCCGCCGCCGAAGTTCCCACCCGACCCGTCCGGGTTCCACGCCGTCCTGAAGGAGCGGGTGGCCGACTACTTCGCCCGCACCGGCAAAGCGGAACAGGGCGGGTGGCGGATGTACCTGAAGACGGCGACCATCCTGCTGGCGTGGGCGGGGGTGTGGGCGGCGCTGGTGTTCCTGCCGCTGGCGTGGTGGCAGGCGGTGCCGCTGGCGGTGGCGCTGGCGGTGTGCATGGCCGGGGCCGGGTTCGCCGTGCAGCACGACGCCGGGCACGGGGCGTACTCCCGCCGCCCGTGGGTGAACGGGCTGATGGCGTGCGTGCTCGACCTGGTGGGGGCCAGCTCGTACCTGTGGCGGTGGAAGCACGGCATCCTGCACCACACGTTCACCAACGTGCAGGGGCACGACACGGACATCGAGTCGGACGGGGTGGCGCGGCTGTCCCCGCACCAGCCGCGGTACAAGTTCCACCGCTACCAGCACCTGTACCTGTGGCCGGCCTACGCCCTGACCGCCTCGGTGTGGCACCTGTTCCGCGACTTCAAGGACGTGATCCGCGGCCGCATCGGCGACCACCCCATCCCGCGGCCGAAGGGGCTGGACCTGGCGGTGTTCCTGCTCGGCAAGGCGGCGTCCATCGCCCTGCTGCTGGGCATCCCCATGCTCGTCCACCCGTGGTGGGTGGTGCTCATCTTCTACATGGTGGTCACCGGGTGCATCGGCGTCATCCTGACGGTGGTGTTCCAGCTGGCGCACTGCGTGGAGGAGGCCGACTTCCCGGAGCCGGTACACAGCCCGCCGCGGATGGAGTCGGCGTGGGCGGTGCACCAGGTGGAGACGACGGTGAACTTCGCCCGCGACAACCGGCTGCTCAGCTGGTACGTGGGCGGGCTGAACTACCAGATCGAACACCACCTGTTCCCGCGGATCTGCCACGTCCACTACCCGGCCCTGTCGACGATCGTCGAGCAGACGTGCCAGGAGTACGGGGTGCGGTATTCGTCGCACCCGACGTTCTTCGCCGGGGTGCGGTCGCACTACCGCTGGCTGCGGCGGATGGGCCGGGCGGACTGAGTTCCAAAAGCCGATCGCCGGTGGCGATCGGCGGGCCGCCACAGAGGGCGGCCCCTACAGAACGGGCGGATTTGTAGGGGCCGCCCTCTGTGGCGGCCCGTGGTCCGGCCCCGCCGGACCACTTCCTGGTTTCTGTGGCCGGGCGAGAAATGAGGGGCGAACACCGTGGGTCGCGGTCCCGTCACCGGGACCGGACCCACCCTACACCGATCCAATCTCGGAATGGCCGTGGGCCGGGCGAGAAATGAGAACCGGCTCACCGGCCGGCGATTCTGAGTACCCCTCCCGTCCGCGGCGTGTTACATTGCGTTGGTTCCGCATGAGGTGACGTGTGCCCGCATCGTCCCGACCCCTGCCGGCCCGACTGAGCGCGCTCGCGCTCCTGGTCGCGGCTGCGCTGGTCGGGTCGGCCGGCTCTGCGAACGCCGGGTGCGGCGACTACCTGACCGTGCTGAACGCCGACGGGTCGGCCCAGAACATGGCCGACCACGACCCGGCGGACGCGGCCCACCGGCCGTGCCACGGGCCGAACTGCTCGGCCCAGAAGCCGCTGCCCACCGCCCCCGTCACCGTGCCGCTGGCTTCGCCCACCGGCGGGGTGGAGTCGGCACTGGCGGATTCGACGACCAACTCTTGCGACAAGTCCCGATCCGGTTTCCCGTTCGACCCGTCCTGCGGCCCGACCGTCAGCCGCCCGTCTGCTCCGTTCCACCCCCCTCGGTCGGTCTGATCCCGTCTCCGGCCGTTCCCGCGCTGTCTAAGCCGCTTGCGGCTTAGCGCCTGCGCCAAGCCGCAAGCGACTCAACCATCATCCCCGTCGGATTCCGCGCCCGCCGATCGGCGGGCGTGATCGGATTCGTTCCGTTTCATCCTTCATCGTTCCGAGGTATCTCTCCCATGCGTCGCTCCAAACTCCGGTCGCTCACGCTCCCGGCTCGCCGGGGGTTCACGCTGATCGAGCTGCTGGTGGTGATCGCGATTATTGCCATCCTCATCGGCCTGCTGCTGCCGGCGGTGCAAAAAGTGCGGGAGGCGGCCGCCCGCATGTCCTGCTCGAACAACCTGAAGCAGATGGTGCTGGCGTCGCACAACTACCACGACGCCTACGGCACCCTGCCCACCGGCAACACCACCGGCACCGCGTTCTCCACCCACATGTTCCTGCTGCCGTACCTCGAGCAGGACAACGTGTACCGGCTGGTGGACCAGACGGTGGCGTGGAACCACTCGAACAACACCGCCGCCCGCGCGGCGGTGATCAAGACGTTCCTGTGCCCGTCCGACCCGGTGACGCAGACGCCGGCCGGGTGGGCGGGGAACAACTACCGCAGCAACCAGGGGAGCGGGCTGCTGAACGGCCAGCCGCCCACCACCCCCGGCGACCCGAACTTCGGCATGCCCGCGCCGAACGGCCCGTTCCCGCCGGTGCTCACCACCACCCTGGTGGGCATCACCGACGGCACCAGCAACACGGCCGCGTTCAGCGAGCACCTGAAGGGCGACTTCAACAACGGCCAGTCCACCCCGCCGGACACGTTCTGGCCGAACACCTACCCGGCCACCCCGGACGAGGCGGTGGCCCAGTGCAACGCCATCGACCCGACCAACCTGAGCTTCCAGCGGGTGTCGGACGTGGGCGCGCCGTGGCTGCAGGGGTACCACTCGACCACCAAGTACTTCCACGTGGCCGGGCCGAACGCCCGGTCGTGCATGTTCCCGCCCGGCCGCATCAGCACCACCGCCACCAGCAAGCACACCGGCGGGGTGATGGTCGGGCTGTGCGACGGCAGCGTGCGGTTCGTGCGGGACAGCATCCCGATCGCCGCCTGGCGGGCGATGGGGTCGAAGGACGGCGGCGAGATCGTGGTCGAGTGACCGCATCCCCTCTTCGCCGCGACCAGCGGGAGCGGGTTCCGCTCCCGCTGGTCGCGGCGAAGACACCCCATCTGCACACTACTCATCCATGAAACCGCACCACCTGCTCCCGCTGCTCGCCGTCCTCGCGGCCGGCTGCGGCGGCGACCCGCCCCCGCTGGACATGGCCACCACCCCGGAGAAGTCCCGCGAGGCGCTGGTCGCCGCGCTGGACGCCTGGAAGGGCGGGGCCACCCGCGAGACCCTGGCCGCCCAGACCCCGCCGGTGGTGTTCGCCGACGACAGCCTGACCAGGAAGCACAAGCTGCTCGACTACAAGTTCGAGGGCGAGCCGAAGGCAGTCGGCACCGGCATCACCTATGTCGTCACCCTCACCACCCAGGACGGCACCAGGCCGCCGGCCACCCGCAAGCTGGCGTACCGCGTCGTCACCAGCCCGAACATCGCCATCTCCAAAGAGGACACGATGCCATGACCCCGCTCCTGATGCTGGCCGCGGCCCTCGGGCCGGCGGCCGACCCGCCGCCGAAGGCCGTGCCGGCCACCCGCACCGAGTTCAAGGCGGCGCTCGACGGGTACAAGACGGCGAAGCCGCGGCTGCCCATGCCGCCGGCCGACGCGGACAACCCGTCGCGGGTGAACAACGGCTGGTTCCGCTCGTACTACCTGAGCCACCTGAGCCAGGGCGGGCCGGGCACCGGCTCCGGCGGCGGGCGGGGCACCGGCGGCGGGGTCCGCGAGGCCGACCCGGACATGAGCGTGGACGGCACGTTCAAGGTGAAGCTGTTCTGGGTGACGTCGAGGGCGAACAACTGCTTCTACTGACTCGGCCACCAGGAACACAAGCTCGCGGTCGCGGGCCAAACGGACGATCAGATCGCCGCCCTGGACGGGGACTGGACCGAGTTCACCGAGGCCGAGCGGGCGGCCCTCGAATTCACCCGCCAACTCACCCTCGCCCCGCACAAGCTGACACGGGCGGACGTGGAGGCGGTGACCAAACACTACACCCCGAAGCAGGTGCTGGAGATCGCCGTCACCGTCGCCGGGTACAACAGTACGAACCGCTGGACGGACGGGCTGAACATCCCCGGCGAGGCCACCGGCGAGCGGTTCGCCAAGCCGGACTCGAAGCACGACTTCAGCACGTTCAAGACGCCCACCTCGCCGAAGTACGCCGACCTGGTGTCGTCGATCGCCCCGCTGAAGACCGGAGCGAAGGGGCCGACCCCGCCGATCACCGTGCCCCGGCCGAAGCTGGAGTCGCGGGAGCAGGTGGAGGCGGCGTGGAAAGACGCCGAGACCCGCACGCCGGTGCTGCCGCCGGCTGACGGCAGCGGGCCGAACTGGGAGCGGCTGCTGGGCGTGTTCCCCCGGTCGATGACCTCGCGAGTCACCGGCATCAAGGCGGCGGCCGAGAAGGGGCTGGTGCCGGCCCGCATTCAGGCGGAGATCGCGTGGGCGGCGGCCCGCGAGGACCGGGCGTGGTACGCCCTGGCCCTGGCCCGCGACCGGCTGAAGGCGGTCGGGTTCACCGCCGACCAGATGTTCGCCCTGGACGGGGACAACACGGAGTTGCCGGAGAAGGAGCGGCTGGCGGTGGCGTTCGCCCGCAAGCTGACGGTTGCCCCGGCGACGGTGACGGACGCCGACGTGGAGGGGCTGCGGAAGGTGTTCGAGGACAAGCAGGTGGCCGAGATCGTCCACCACGTGTGCAATGCGGCGTTCCTGAACCGCGTAACGGAGACGGCCAAACTGCCGCTGGACAAGTAGTGAGCCGCTTGCGGCTTCGCCGCCGGTGATGCGGCGAGCCGGGAGCGTTGTGGCGAGCCGGGAGCGTTGTGGCGAGCCGGGAGCGTGAGCGACCGGAGGTTTCATTCACTCCGGTCGCTCACGCTCCCGGCTCGCCGATGTCGTCGGTTCTTCGCCCCGGTGGGCCGGAAGACCGAGCCGGCCGCCCTCACGCCCGCACGGCGCCGCCGTTCACCCGCAGCGTCTGGCCGGTGACGAACTTGCTGGCCGGGCTGGCCAGCCACACCGCCGCCGCGGCCACGTCCTCGGGCAGCCCCCACACGCCCAGCGGGGTCTCCCCCCGCACCCGGTTCTGCCACTCGTCCGACGCCGTCTCGCCCCACGCCGTCCGCACCCACCCGGCGGCCAGGCAGTTCACCCGCACCGCCGGCGCGAGCGACACCGCCAGGCTGCGGGTGAAGCACACCACCGCCCCCTTCACCGCCGCGAACAACTGCCCGCTGTCGCCGGCCATGCCGGTCTCCGCCTGGTCCCAGCCGACGGTCAGGATCACCCCGCGGCCCCGCTGCACCATCTTCGCCCCGATCGCCCGGCTCAGCCGCATGGTGGCCTTCAGGTCCACGCTCAGCAGGTTGTCCAGCTTCTGCTCGAACGACCACTTCGCCGCGTCGCCGGTGAGGGTGTCGGCGCCGGCGTTACACACCAGCACGTCCAGCCCGTCGCCCCACGCCTCGGCGGCCAGCCGGTCCACCTGGGCCGGGTCGGTCAGGTCGGCCAGGTGGGTGTCGGTGCCGACGCCGTACTTGGTCAGGTGGGCGGCGACGGCGGCGGCCTTATCGGCGGACCGGCCGTGGACGATCACCCCGGCGCCGTTGTCGGCGAACGCCTCGGCGATCGCCCGGCCGATGCCGGACGTGCTGCCGGTGACGAGCGTGCGGTACCCGCTCAGGTCCCGCTTGCGGAGCGGCTGCCGCTGGTGGGAGAGGACCACGCCGGAGCGGTCGGGCAACTCGGCCAGCAGTTCGCCGACGGTCCGCCGCAGCAGCGGGTGGACGGCGTCGTCGGCGATCTCGGCCAGCGGCACCAGCACGAACGCCCGCTCGTGCAGCCGCGGGTGCGGGATGGTGGCCTGCTCCTCGTCCAGCACCAGCGCGTCGTACAGCAGCAGGTCCAGGTCGAGGGTGCGGGCGGAACTGGGCGACCCGCGGTCGCGGCCGAGGTCGTGCTCGATGGTGAGGAACAGCCGCAGCAGCGGCAGCGGGGCGAGGTCGGTGGCGAGCACGGCGGCGGCGTTCAGGAACGGCGGCTGGCCGGCGAACCCCTCCCCCCGCGGGTCGGTCTCGTAGTACGACGACACGTTCAGCACCCGCACCCCCGGCTCGGCCCGCAGGCGGCGGACGGCGGCGTCCAGGTTGGCCCGGCGGTCGCCCAGGTTGCTGCCGAGCGCGAGGTGAACGGTTGGCATGGGTCCGCTCTCGGCTGTCAGCGGTCGGCTGTCAGCCCGAAATGGAAGCACCGCCGCGAACCGGATGGTGGGCGGCGGTGCTATGGTATTTTCCGACTGACCGCTGACGGCTGATCGCCGACGGCTTTTCGTCACTTCTTCTTGGCGTCCCCGCCGGCGGCGGGGGCGGCCGCGGCCGCGTCCCCTTCGGCCGCCTCCTTCTTCGCCTTCTTCTTCAGCACCACCTTCTGCACCCGCGTCTTGGGCAGGCCGTACGGGCTCCGCTCGGCGAACTGGCCGGCTTCCTGCATCTTCAGGATGCGCTCCACGCGAGTGAGGACGCAGCGGTTGCGGGTGCCGCCGGACTTCCGCTTCAGGCTCTTATCGATCGACATGGCTGGGTCGTGGGTCGGAGGGTGAGGCCGGGGAAACCGCCATCATATCGCGGGCCGCGGGGCCGACAAGTAGGGGCCGCACGCCGTGCGGCCCGTGCCGGCCGACGGCGGACATTCTCAACATTGCCAACATTGCCAACTCGCAGTCCCATCCCCCCGAGCAGCCCGCCGCCGACCCGCGGATTGTAACATTCGCTACATTGGCGACATTGGCTACTTTTCAACTTGACGACGACACAACAGTCGGTCAATATGATTGTCGGCGTGGGTGTCACACCCATCTGCCCACGCCGACACCAGGAGGTCGCCCATGTTCGACAGGAACCGATTCCGGCCACAACTCGAACGGCTCGAAGACCACGTCAATCCGGCGATGTACTGGGATCCGCTCGGCACCGACCTGTCGTCGGGCAACCCGCTCAACTGGTGCAAGGACAGTTCGTCCGGCATCGTCCGCTGCACCACCGCCGACACCCCGACCAGCCCGCTCGAAGACCTCATCTTCGGCGCGTGGATCCCGGTCACCTACGTCTACCAGTACGGCGGCCAGCAGCAGACCATCGCCGCCCACCAGTCGAACGCCGACTGCGTCCTGTCGCAGGCGTCGCAGTACACCACCAACGGGGTGGCCAACTACCGCGGCGTCACCCTGCTGAGCGCGTACACCAAGGAGATCGACCTGCGGCAGAGCGCGAACGTGACGGCGCTGGACGTGCGGAGCGGGAAGATCAAGCAGAACGACCAGGGGACGGTGGGCAGCGGCAACGCCGGCACCCTGACCGTGGTGCAGACGCTCGACTGGACGGGCGGCACCATCAACAGCAACACCGTGCCCGGCGCGTTCGTGCTGGCCTCGACGGCGGCGGGCAGCATCAACCCCGGCGACGGGAACACGGTCACGCTCGGGGACACGCTGACGCTGAAGGGGAACAACACCACCGAACTCGGCGCCGTCCTGACGCACCACACCGGGGTGTGGAAGCTCAGCCAGGGCACCGGCATCGTCGTCGAGGGGTGGGCGAACCTCAACCTCATCGCCGACGAGGTGGACACCACCTCACCGCCCAGCCCGCCGGGATCGCCGCTACCCGCTATGAGCCACGGGTTGGACGCGGAGAACGGGGTGAAGGAGGCGAACGGGAAACTGCTCATCAAGAGTAACGGCGAGGTGGGGTACTATCCGAAGGCGACGACCTACGACCCGGCTAAACAGTACCTCTACACCCAGAACCTGCCAATTAAAAACGATGGTGGTACTCTCACTGTTAAGGAGAAGACCGACCTCAAGGTGACCGAGTCGAGTGGCTACGGGGGCATCGGCGGTTTCAACGCAGCTTACATCTGGCAGATGAGCGGGACGACGCTTCTGGAGGCCGGCAGCATGATCTCCGCTATCGCAGACACCGCATACGCGCTCTCGGTAGCCGGCGGAACATTCTCAATCACCAAGTTCGCGTCAGCGGGCAACTACACTCAACCGGACGCGATCGTGGACGGGAACTTTCAACTCAACGGAGAATCGGCCGTCTTAAACATGCCGGGTCCGTCCTACAACCGCCTCAAGATCAACGGTTTTTTCAGGTGGAACGCGGGTACCGTCAGCTTGGCGATCGCTAAGCCGCCGACTCTGGGGGCACTGATCCAAGACCAGATCGTGGCGACCGGAGAGGTGTATATCCTCAACACCCACTACACCGCCCTCCGACTCCGCTGGGACGAGCACGCGCTCGGCCTGACCGACCACCCGTCGTGGGACTTGATCAAATCCGAAGACAAGATTACTGGTGCGCCTGCCAGTCTGACCTGCAACGATCCCAACTTCGCGGTGAACGACAACTTTGAACTCGCGACCACAACGGACAAAAAAACGCTCTTTGTGAGGCGAAAGTGAGGCGGTAGCTTCGATCTGGCCGTTCGACCGCGGTGAACGGCCGGATCGTATTCGGCCCACCTTTACACAGAGGCTAAAGAATCATGCGGATGACCACCATGGCGGTTCTGATCGTCGCGTCGGGTTATGCGACTTATCCTGTGCATGCCCAGCCGCAAGAACGGTACTTGCCAAAAACCACGGAAGACGGCTCGTGGGTCCACCGTAATGTCAAAACTCGAACTCAGTTCTACCACTCGCACATCAGCTACTCGTACACGGGAGAAGTACTGGACATCGACAACAAAGGCATGACGTTGCGGTGCGTGGGCGGGTGGCGATCGGAAGATCGCGTGAAGCCAAAGGACCGCGTCCTCCGACCGATTGACGTGCTCAGCAAGGGCGAGGTGATCGAATACTCGGGCGATGCCGACTCGTATTGCTGGCAGGATGTGAAGAAGGGGGACACCGTTTCCGTGGACATTGTTCACGACATCGACGACAAGGAAGAGTACTGCATCCTAATTCGGATCGACGCGCGGCCGAAGGGGAAGATCCCAGCCAGCCAAAAGCCGAATAAGCGGGGCGTGCCGTACCATGTGAGCCAGAACATCAAGAACGATATCCAGAATGGCCTCGACGTGGACGAGGACGAGATCGTGAAAGCCTTCCCGTTTAAGCGTCATCTGATTCTGCCGAATCAGGCGGTCAAGCCGGATAGTCTGTCCGATGAGTACCGCCAGAAGTTGGAAGCGAACCGCGAGCGGATCGCCAAGGAGAAGGAACTGAAGGCGAAGTCCACCGACCCGAAGAAAGCCGACAAGAAGTAACCGCCGGTCGAATCTCTGCCGCGGGCCGAACGGATCGCCGTTCGGCCCGCGGGCGTTTCCCCCACCGCAACTCCGCCTTGCCCGCCCCGGCCGGTTCCGCTACTGTCCGCCCCCTCTTCCGAGTCGCAAGGACGCGCTCGTCGATGGCGGACGACGGCCAAGCCGGGTGCGGGTTCCGACGACGACCGGCGTGGCTGGTGGCGGTCGCCGTGCTGGTCGTCGCGCAGGTCGGGTTGGCCGGCCGGTTGTTCGACCCCGACCGCCCGTGGGACGCCGTCGCCGACGACCGCCCGATCTTGAATGGCCGCCACCCGCTTCGGCTGTACCACGCCGGCCTCGGCGCCGACACCTTCCGCCGCTCGCTCGCCGTCACCTGCTACGACCCGAACTTCCAGGCCGGGTACCCGAAGACGCCGGTGTTCGACTCGGCCGCTCGGCTGCCCGAACTGGCCGTGTACGCCTTCGGATCCGGCGGGTACGACCCGGTCGCGTACAAGCTCGGGCTGCTGGTGCTGTGCGGGCTGGTGCCGCTGGTGTTCGCGGCGGCGGCCCGCGGGTTCGGGGTGCCGGCGAGCGGCTGCTGCTGGGCGGGCGTCGGCGGGTGCGTGGTGTGGTGGGCGCCGCCGGTCCGCCCGCTGCTCGATGCCGGCGCGTTCGACCTACTCGGCGTCGGCCTGGCGGCGGTGCTGTTCCTCGGCGGGCTGGCCCGGTACGCCTCCGCGTCCGGCGGCGTCAGCGGGTGGGCGCTGATGGCGGTGGCGTCGGTGGCCGGCTGGTACGCGCACCCGGTGGCGTGGGCCGGGGTGCTGCCGGCGGTGGCGATCGTCTACCTGGTGGCCGCGCCGACGCGGGGGCTGGCGTGGCACCTGGGGTCGGCCGCGGTGCTGGTGCTCGGGGTGGCGGCGAACCTGTGGTGGATGACCGACTGGAGCCGGTTCCTGTGGATGCGCCGCGAGTGCGACGACCCGTCCCCGCCGGACTGGGTGGCGTTCGCCAACGCCGACGTGATGCACGACAACGGGCTGAGCGGCCCCGGCGGGTGGGCGGTGGTGGCGATGGCCGCGGTCGGTCTGGCACTGATGATCCGCAAAGAGCGGAGCGGGGCGGCCGGCGGGCTGATCGCGTCGGCGGCGCTGGCGCTGCTCGCCGCCCGGCTCGGGGCGGTGTGGCCGGCGG
>JALHQU010000187.1 GCA_022841795.1 Fimbriiglobus sp. | reverse complement strand
ACCCGCACCGGGTCCGGGGCGATCGGCGGGTCGGCCACCCGCTCGGAGTTCGAGTTGACGATGGCGGCGATGCCGGTGACGTTGTCCAGCAGTTGCCGCCGCGGGATCCACCCCGGCAGGGACGACACCGCCGCCCCCTCCTTCGGCGCGTCCTCGCTCAGCTCGAACCCGCCGTGTTCCAGCCCGTTCCCGGCCGGCCGGCTGGCGGCCATCTGCCGGGCCAGCTCCCAGTGCTTGGGCAGCGAGTAGAAGCTGACGGCGTAGGGGCTGGCGGTCGGCGAGTCCAGCTTCTCCACCGCCTGCCGCCAGTGTTCCCGCATGACCAGCCGGAGCGGCCGCAGCGCCCGCCGGGCGGCCACATACGCCATGTCCGGCTGGTTGTTGTCGGTGTACTTCGACGCCTCCTCGATCAGCCCGGCGGCCCTGGCGAAGTAGTCCAGCACGTCCGGCGGGCACGGCCCGCCGGCGGCCAGGATGGCTTTGTGGACGGCCGCCGCTTTCTCGTACTGCACCCACGCCTGCCGCCGCGCCCAGTACGCCGCCGGCCGGGCCAGCTTGAACCGCGTGTTCTCCTGCCACCGCACCACCCGCCCGCGGGCGGACACGTCCGTCGTCAGCACGATCGCCGCGGCGGTGTCGAACTCGGGCAGCACCACCCGCGTGCCCCGGTTGGTCGCCTTCAGGTCCTTCACCTCGTCGATGCCGGCGGCGGTGACGTGCCACGCCGTCGCCCCGTCCGGCACCCCCGGCACGTCCACGGTGAGGCCGTTCACCGACATGAAGTCCGGGCAGAACTGCGTGCCGCCGCCCAGCCACACCGGCAGCACCAGCGTCTCCTTCGCCCCCTTCAGCACCGCCGCGAACACGTTCGGGTGGGACGTGGGCACCCACGTGGCCGAGTCCGGCACCGACCCGAGGATCGGCTCCAGCAGCTCGATCTCGGCGTTCAGCAGGGCGATCTCCAGCAGCCGGTCCTGGCCGTGGGTGGCGTCGGACAGGAACTTGTCCGACCAGTACCCGATGCCGCGGTACCCGGCCGCCAAAGACAGGTACACCATTAGCCGCAGCTGCTCCGGGTGCGGGCCGACGGGCGTCGGGAAGGTGTCGCACGCCGGGTCGCCGTGGATCTGCGCCAGGTACCAGTCCGGCAGGTGCGTCTGGATCCACGTCCACGACAGCTTGCCCGGCCCGGTGAGCGCCTTCCGCTGGGTCAGCCAGTCCTTGTACCCGGCCATCTCCAGGCTGGTGAACAGCGGCCAGCGGTGGGCGCCGACCGCGTCCACGTAGTTCGAGTACGCGGCGTACCCGTCCCACAAATCGATCGCCTTCGGCCGGCGGGGGTCGTAGGTCCGCACCGTCTCGGCCAACCGGGCGACGCGGCGGACCTGGTCGGTCGTGCGGCCGGCGCCCAGATCCCACATGAGCACGGCGTCCGTCGCCAGGAACTTGCGGAAGTGCTGGGCGACCACCTCGGCGTCTTTTTCCAGCGCCACCGGGTCGGCCTGCCGCGGGCGGGTCGGGTCCCACTCGGACTTGGGCAGCGGCAGCGTCGGCACCAGGAAGAACTTGGCCCGCACCGCCTCCTCGTACACCTGGTCGCTCACCTCGGTCGGGAACCAGACGGTGTTGAACCGCGCCTGATCCAGCACCGCCAGCGGCACCCCGGTGTGCCGGATGGCCCGCATGAAGAACGGCCGCTCGCCGTCGTCGTCGTGCATGTCGATCAGGATTTCCCCGCCGGCGAACGACACCGCCGGCGGCTTCCGCCGGCCGGCCAGCGTCGCCTTCCCGCCCCGCCCGGCCGGCTGCGGCAGCACCGGGCCGACGCTCAGGTCGTCGATCCACACCTCGGACACACCGGCCCCGGTGAACACGTTCAGCACCAGCGCGTCGATGTACGCCCCGCTCTCGTCCACCGCCCGCCCCAGCTTGGCCGTCAGCGGGGCGAGCTGGTTCTTCATGGCCGTCGGCACGTCGCCCAGCGTCAGTTGCTTCCACTTCTGCACGTCCCGGTACACGTCGCCGGGGATGAGGGCGGTGAGCGGGGCGTTCGGGTTGGCCGGGTCTTTCTCCTTCGGGAACACCACGCGGGCCTTCAACTGCACCCCGCCGCGGAACGCCTTCACGTACACCCCGGCGGCCAGGTCGGCGGTGATGGGGGCGGGCGGGGTCTCGTAGTAGTAGTGGACGTACTCGGCGGACGTAGCCCCCGGCGCCGGGTTCGACTCGATGCGGATGAGCGCCGCCGTGCCGGCGTTCCGCGCGTGTTCGTCGTCGATCTTGTTCGCCTTCTCGGTCGAGTGGACGTTCGCATCCCCCCGCACCCACGCCACCTCGCTGTTCCGGGCGAACCCGTCGCGGTGGACGCGGTCCGGCTCGGCGGCGCGGGTGCCGACCACGGCGACGACCGCCGCCAGCAGGGCGACGGCCACCGGCAACGCGAACCGGATCGACATGCGGCGGCTCCGAGCGGGAAGCGGGGTCGGCCCGGCTATACCGCCGGCCGGCGGGCGGGGGAAGAGGGGTTTCGGCGGGCACGAAGGGGCGGTTCGTTCTAGGGTTGCGACGCGACTTCTGGGTGAACCCCGACTGCCAGGTCGGTGGGTACGTGGGGCAAGATGGCATCTTGCCTCGGGTGGCAGGTTGGAAACTTGCCCCACCGGCTGGCACCCGCGGCCCTGGCGGGCCGGGTTCGCCCAAAACGCCCCTGGGGTTGACCCCCGTTCACAGCCGGGGCTATAACCCGTCGCCCCGATTCGACTTGTACCGGAGCTTGCGTGCCGACCCCCCCGCCCGCCACCCTGTCGGACCGCCTGCCGTCGCGGTGGTTCGTGCTGTCCGCCGTCGGGGTGCTGCTGCTCGCGCTGTGGGCGTACCACTGGCTAGCCAGTTGGAAGCAGAACCACCTGAAGCACTCGCCCCAGCCGTGGCTCGCCCGGTACGAGTTCTTCGGCGTCGACTTCCAGCACAACTACTTCGCCGCCCGGTACTGGCTGAACGGCGGCAACCCGTTCCGCGAGCCGTTCGGCGACCCGGTGCCGCCGCCGCACACCCGCAAGCTGGTGTACCCGCCCATCGTCATCCCGGTGTTCGCCTGGTGCGGGCTGATCGACGACCCGCGGGCGGCCACCGGGGTGTGGATGCTGGCGCTGGTGGCGTTCGCCACCGCCGGCGGGGTGGCCGCGTGGAAGGCCCGGCGGCGGCTCGGGCTGAGCGACGTGCCGCTGGCCCTGGCCCTGGCGGTGGTGCTGGTGAACGCGCCGTTCGCCTACGCCCTGGAGCGGGGGAACTATGACCTGCTGATCGTGCCGCTGGCGCTGGCGGCGGTGTGGGGGCTGAACAAGCGGCAACTCGCCGGGGACGTGCTGGCCGGGGCGTGCCTGGCGCTGGCGGTCGGGCTGAAGGCGTACCCCGGGGTGCTGGCGGCCGGGCTGATCCCGCTGCGGCGGTGGCGGGCGCTGGCCTGCACCCTGGCGTTCGGGGCGGCGTTCGTGGCGTACAGGTTCGACGACCTGAAGGTGGCGGCCGAGAACCTGCAGGAGCTGGCCGACGACCACGACCCGGAGAAGGCGTTCGCCACCGCCATCCCCAACCCGGAGCACCGGCAGCCGCTCCAGAACACGCACTCCATCACCGCCAGTTGGTACACGACGTGGGCGCACACCAAACTGGCCGCCCTCGCCCGAATCCCGTCGGCGGTGGCGTCCGGGCTGATTTGCTGTTCTATGCTCGTGTGGATCGCGGTGCTGGTGTACCGCTGCCCGAACCCGACCCCGGCGCTGGTGCCGCTCTTCCTGTGGGCGGTCGCCCTGGGCACGTTCGTGCCGAAGGTGGCGAACGACTACAGCCTGGTGTTCCTGCCGATGGCGGCGGTGGCGGTGTGGGACCGCCGCGACCCGCCGGCGGTGCACGCGGTGCTCGGGTTCGCCCTGGTGGTGCTCCAGCCGGTCGCGTTCCAGATCAGCCCGACGGTGCAGTTCGGGGCCAAGGTGGCGGCGGTCCTCGCCGTCGGCTGGTGCCTCGCCGCCCGTCTGACGGCGCTCGCCGCCCAACCGGCCCCCGCCCCGGAATCGCACTGATGCTCGACATCACCCCCTTCCCCCGTCGTACCCCCGCCCCGGTCGCCGCCCCGAAGGTGACGGTCGGCGACCTGCGGTTGGGCGACCGGGAAAAACAGTACCTGAACCAGGTGATCGACAGCAACCGGCTGTCCTACGGGCCGTTCACCGAGCGGTTCGAGAGCCTGTTCGCCGAGCTGCACGACTGCAAGTACTCGGTGTTCTGCAACAGCGGCACCAGCGCCCTGCACATCGCCCTGGCCGCGCTCAAGGAGCTGCACGGGTGGGCGGACGGGGACGAGGTGCTCGTGCCGGCGGTCACGTTCGTGGCCACCAGCAACGTGGTGCTGCACAACCGGCTGACGCCGGTGTTCGTGGACGTGGACCCGCTCACGTACAACATCGACCCGGCGCTCATCGAGGCGAAGATCACCCCGCGGACGAAGGCCATCCTGCCGGTCCACCTGATGGGTCTGCCGGCGGACATGGGGGCCATCGACCAGATCGCCCGCAAGCACGACCTGAAAGTGGTGGAGGACTCGTGCGAGACCATGTTCGCCGACTGCCGCGGGCGGCGGGTCGGGTCGTGGGGCGACATCGGCTGCTTCTCGACGTACATCGCGCACTACATCGTCACCGGCGTCGGCGGGCTGGCGACGACGAACGACCCGGACCTGGCGATCATGCTGAAGAGCCTGATGAACCACGGGCGGGACTCCATCTACCTGTCCATCGACGACGACGACGGGGTGGACCAGAAGAAGCTGTTCGAGATCGCCGCCAAGCGGTTCCGGTTCGTGCACCTGGGGCACAGCTTCCGCTGCACCGAGATGGAGGCGGCCATCGGGCTGGCCCAACTGGAGCGGCATCAGGAGATCGTGACCGCCCGCACGGCCATCGCCGCGAAGTACATCGAGCGGCTGAGCGGGCTGGACGACGTGCTGCAGCTGCCCACCACCCCGGCCGACCGCGACCACGTGTTCATGCTGTTCCCGCTGGTGCTGCGGGACGAGCCGAAGCGGGCGCTGGTGAACCACCTGGAGGCGAACGGCGTCGAGACCCGCGACCTGCTGCCGCTCATCAACCAGCCGGTGTACCGCAAGCTGTACGGCGACCTGGAGCCGCAGTACCCGGTGGCCCGGTGGCTGAACCGCAGCGGGCTGTACATCGGCTGCCACCAGTACGTGACCGACGACCAGATCGACCACGTGGCGGACACCCTGTACGGGTTCTTCGGCCGCACCGCCGGCACCGGCACGGCCCGCAAGCACCACGCCCCGCCTCTGGAAGTGGCACGCTGAAGCCGCTCGCGGCTTCGCGCCCGATTGGGGTGACCCCGGCCGTCTCGTTTTTCGCCCCGGAGGGGCGGCGTCCGTAGCCAGGGGTGACGGAGCGCAGCGACGGAACCCCTGGAACGCGAGCAAAACGAGACAAGCCCCGGAGGGGCGCCTGACGTGGTAGTCAGGCGCCCCTCCGGGGCTTGTGTGGTTGATGTCCCTGTCCTGGGGTACCGCTCCCTTCGGTCGCTCCACCCCAGGCTACGGGCGGTCGCCGCTCCGCGGCTCAAAACCGTCCGCACATCTGGTCGTTCGCGGTCGGAGCCATCCGCGGGCGGCGCACGGCATGTGCCTGCTAAATTACACGGTGATCGTCAGGTTCCGCACCATCTTCTGCACGTGCTTCGCCAGCAGGTCGAACTCCAGGTTCACCGCCGCCCCGACGCCCTTCGCCCCCAGGGTGGTGTGCGCCAGCGTGTGCGGGATGAGCATGACGCTGAACTTCGTCGGCTCCACCCCCACCAGCGTCAGGCTCACCCCGTCCACCGCCACCGACCCCTTGATGACCAGCAGGTCGTCGAAGTCCGGGTGGTACTCGACCCACACCGTCTCCCACTCGCCGGCCGTCTCCCGGCTGAGGATCTTGCCGACGCAATCGACGTGGCCGGTGACGAAGTGCCCGCCGATCGGGTCGCCCACCCGCAGCGACCGCTCCAGGTTCACCGCGTCGCCGGCGGCGAGCGCCCCCAGCACCGTCCGGCGGACGGTCTCCGGGCCGACCTGGAAGTCGAACGTGTTGGCGTCGGACCGCACCACCGTCAGGCACGTCCCGTTCACCGCCACGCTCTCGCCGAGGGCGAGGTGCGGGGCGACGCCCGGGTCGCGGACGGTCAGGTGCCGCCCGCCGTGGCCGTCGTCGCGGGTGCTCTCCACCCGCCCCATCGTCTGCACGAGTCCGGTGAACATATCATGATTCTATGGCCTTCTCCTCCCGCATTCCGCTGCCCGCCCTGATCGCCTGGTGCCGGGCGCTGCACCACGGCCTGCACGCCGGGCTGTCGCCGGTGAAGGTGTTCCGCGGGCAGGGCAAGTCCGGCCCGCTGGCGGTGCGGTCGCTGGCCAACGAACTGGCCGACCAACTGAAGGAAGGCGAGTCGCTCGAAGACGCGCTCAAGGACCACCGGCCGAAGTTCCCGCTGCTGTTCCTCGAACTGGTCGGGGTGGGGGAGAAGGCGGGGAAACTGTCCGAGACGTTCGCCGAGCTGGAGAAGTATTTCACCGCCCAGCTCGACGCCCGCAAGAAGTTCCTCCAGGCGCTCATCTGGCCGGCGATCAGCTATGTACTCGCGGTGGTGGTGGTGGCCATCATGGTGTCGGTGTTAGGAGTCATTGGTGAAGGTAAATCCAAGGACGCACAACTCGACCCGTTCGGGTTAAACCGGTTCGGGATGGCAGCCGGGGGGGTGGTGCTGGTGGCCGGGTTCGGGTTCGCGGCGGCGGTGACGCTCTTCTACTTCATCGCCCGCGACAACGAGCGGCTGAAGCAGCGGGTGGAGGCGGTGGGTATCCGCATTCCGGGTCTGACCGGGGCGTACCGCACGTTCGCCCTCCAGCGGTTCAGTCTGGCGCTGGGGATGACGCACGAGGCCGGGATGCGGTCCGACCGGGCGGTGGCGCTCAGCTTCCGGGCGTCGGCCAACCTGGCGTACCTGAAGCACAGCGAGCCGGCGGCCGCGTCGGTGCGGGGCGGGAAGACGATTGCCAAGACGCTGACCGGGCTGGCGGCGTCGCACCCCGGACTGTTCCCGGACGAGTTCCTGGACGTGGTGCAGATCGGCGAATCGACCGGCCAGCTGAGCGAGGTGATGGCCCGACAGGCGGAGGTGTACGGGGAGGAGGCGGCCCAGCGGGTGAAGACGCTGGCGAGGGTCGCCGGCGGGGTGGTGTACGCAATGGTCGTGCTGCTGCTGATCGCACTCATCGCTGCCATTGTCATGAGCATTGCCGGGGTATATGCCGGGTTCCTCAAGGACGTGTGACTCACGCCGCCCAGTTCTCGACGCTCAGCCCCGGCACGGCCAGCAGGTCCGAGTCGGACGACACGACGGTGCAGTTCGGAAGCGTCTTCGCGATGGCCGCGATCTGCATGTCGGGGATTTGCATCAGGCGTCCCTTGCGGCGGAGTTCGGCGTATAGCCGTCCGAACTCCTCGGCCGCCTTGTCATCGAACGGCCACAGCACCCACGCCGAAACGTTCCGTCGCAAGGCATCCCGATTCCGGTCCGGCGCCGCGCTCAGCTCGACGCCGAACACCAGTTCCCCGAGTACCGGCGTGCCGATCCCGATCCGGTTCCCCTTCGCCGCCTCCGCCCGGGCGCGGTCGTACACCCCGTGGCGGCGGTTCATGTAGTCGCTGGCGATCCCGGAATCGAGCAGGAACCGCTTCACTCGAACATCCCCCGTAACCGTTCGGCGTGTTCCTCCGACCGCGCCAGTTCCCACTCCTTCTGTTCCCGCATCGCCTGCAACCACTCCGCCTCCTCGTGCGGGGCCAGGAACCCGACCGCCGCGGCGTCCATCCGCGCGAGGTGCGCGGCGACGCCCTCCGGCGTGGTCGGCCAGTCCTCATCCCGCATCCCCGCAAGGGACGTAATCGACCGCTTGTTCACCTCCACCTCCGCCCCCTCCTCCCAATCGGGCGGCGGGGTGCGGAGTTCGATCTTGCCGTCGCGATAGATGCCGCGGACCGCGCTCATGGTTCGTCCTCCGGTGAACCCCATTCTACCTTACCGGAATGGTACCCACTCGCCGCTCGCCCAGTCGAGCACCTCGTTCGGGGTGAACCGGGCCTTGTATTCGAGCGACCGGCAGCCGCTCACGAAGTACCCCAGGTACACGTGCGGCAGGCGGCGGCGGGCGGCCTCGGCCAGCCCGCACAGCACGTTCCAGGTGCCCGGCGAGCGGTCCCGCTCGGCCGGGTCGTAGTAGAAGTAGATGAGCGACAGCCCGTGCGGCACCACGTCCACATACCCGACGCCGATCAGCCGGTCTTCGACGGAGTAGCACCACTCCTCGACGGCGAACGGGTTGTCCACGAACGAGTCGGCGTAGGCGTCGGCCGTCTCCGGGCCGCGCTCCGGCCAGTCCTTGAAGTCCACCTGGAAGGCGTGGAACTTGTCGTACAGGTCGAGCTTCTCGTCGGTCACGCTCGGTTTGCCGATGTGCAGCGTCACCGCCCCGGCGTTCTCCTTCGCCAGCCGCTTCATGGTGCGGCCGGGGGTGAACTTGGCCACGTCCACCCGCAGCGGCAGGCACGCCCGGCAGCCGTCGCACTCCGGGCGGAACAGGGCGTGGCCGAACCGCCGCCACCCGTGCCGCATCCGCTCGCCGTACTCGGCCGGGGTGAGGTCGCGGACGATGTCGTACCGCAGCCGCCAGTCGCGGTCGGGCAGGTACCCGCACGGCCCCGGCGGGGAGGTGAAGGTGAACAGGGTGTGCATGTCTTGAGTGTAGCCCGCCCACGCCGTGGGCGGAACCACCTCCCGCCCACGGCGTGGGCGGGCTACTTCACTGCACGAACTCGACCGCCACCGGGTTCGGGATGATCCCCGCCTTGTGCGCCTCGTCGAGCAGCTTCCGCACCGCCGCCCGGCCCCGCTCGCCGTAGTCCAGCGTCCAGTCGTTCACGTACATGCCGACGAACTTGTCCGCCAGCGAAACGTCCATGTCGCGGGCGTATTGCAGGGCGTGGTCCAGCGCCTCGCGGCGGTGCTTCAACCCGTACTCGATGCTCAGCTTGAGCAGCCGGGAAATCTCGCTCATGGTCTCGGCGCCCAGGTCCTTCCGCACCACGTTCCCGCCGAGCGGGAGCGGCAGCCCGGTCTTCTCCTGCCACCACACGCCGAGGTCCACAACCAGTTTCAGCCCCTGGTTCTGGAACGTCAGTTGCCCCTCGTGGATGATCAGGCCGGCGTCGTACTTCCCGGCCTCGACGGCGTTCAGGATTTCGTCGAACGGCATCACCTCGTACCGCACCGGCCGGCCGGGGGCGATGTCGTTGAACAGCAGCCGCAGCGTGAGGAACGCGGTGGTGAGCGTGCCCGGCACGGCGATGGTCACGTTCGGCAAATCGCCGATCGCCAGCGGCTTCTTCGCCACCACCATCGGCCCGTACTGGTCGCCCATGCTGCACCCGCTCGGCAGCAGGGCGTACTTGTCCAGCAGGTGCGAGTAGGCGTGGATGCTGACCGCCGACACCTCCAGCTCGCCGTTCATCGCCCGCCGGTTGAGCGTCTCGATGTCCTGCAGTTCGTGGGCGAACCGCAGGTTCCCGGTGGGGATCTTGTCGTTCGCCAGGGCGTGGAACATGAACGCGTCGTCCGGGTCCGGGGAGTGGCCGACGCGGATCAGTTGGGTCATGGCAAGTTCCGAGTTCCGGGTTTCACAGCACCGCGTCGGGCGGCCCACTCTGGACCACCTTCCCCGCCACCATCTTGTGTACGACCGCCGCGCTGCGGGCGAAGTCCACGTCGTGCGACACCACGATCATGGTCTGCCCGTCGGCCGCCAGGTCCCGCATCACCGCCAGCACCTCGCCCACCATCTGCGGGTCGAGCGCGCTGGTCGGCTCGTCGAACAGGATGGCTGACGGTTCAACCGCAAGCGCCCGGGCGATCGCAACACGCTGCTGCTGCCCGCCGCTCAGGTTGGCCGGCCGCGCCCCGGCCTTGTCCGCCAGCCCGACGCGGGCGAGCAGCCGCTTGGCCGTCTGCTCCGCCTCCGCCTTCGGCTTGCCCAGCGCGTGGACCGGCCCGCTCATCACGTTCTCCAGCGCCGTCAGGTGCGGGAACAGGTGGAACTGCTGGAACACCATGCCGACCGCCCGCCGCAGCTTCTGGAGCGCCGGCTGGGTCGGCGGCTGCCCGCCGGTCAGGGTGTGCCCGAACGCCTCGACGGTGCCGCTCTGGAATTGCTCCAGCCCGTTGACGCACCGCAGGAGCGTGCTCTTCCCCCCGCCGCTCGGCCCGACCAGGGCGGTGAGCTGACCGGGGGCGGCGGTGAGGGTGGCGCCGTCCAGGATGCGGGCCGGGCCGTGGCACTTGACGAGGTCGGTGACGCGGATCATGCTCAGCGGCCCTTCAGCAATGCGTCCCACGAACTCACCTTCAGCAACCGCCTGACCAGGCGGTTCAACCGGGGCAGGTTCTCGATGGCGGCCAGCCGCTCCGCCTGTTCAGCGGTCGGTGCCCCGAACCGATCCGTGCCCAGAGTCGAGATGATCTCTCGCGTCTGCCGCTCCATCGCGATCTGTTCCATCACCTGGAACGCCGAGGACTCGATCATGGTCATCCCCTTGTCGAAGATGGTCCGGAGGAACGCCATCTGTTGATGCATGCCGGCCAGCAGGAACGCGGCCGTCACCACCTCCCCCCGCCGCTCGCCGGCCTCCGCCACCGCCCGGTCGATGATCCGGTCCACCTGCTCGGGCAACGCCTGTTCGCGAGTCCGCCCCCTCGGCGGTTGGCCCAACACGGCGAGCGGGGTCAGCCCGAGTGGGCCGCGGAGGAAGTCGTCCGCCGGCAACTGCCACACCCGGACGATTTCGAACTCGAACGTCAACCGCCCGTAGGCGACGGACCCGGTCAGCCCGGCCCGTTGCGCGTTCGGCCGGAGCAACACGGCGGCCGATCGAACGGGCAACCCGGTGCGGTGGTGAGCTACCGCATTGTACATCAGCACCCGGTCCGAGAGCGAGTCGTCCGGGCCGGCTTCGAACTCGAAATGGTAGGCCTGTCGTCCGACCCGCAGCACCGTGTCCGCCGACGCCGAGATGGTGGACAGTTCGGCGTCCACCCACACCGGCGGTTCGGTCGGCACCACCCCGATCAGCCCGAGCCAGTCGGCCGGGTGGTGGCGGATGAGCTGCTTCAGGGTGGCGTCGAACGGCTTGGGCATGGGGTGACCGCTTAACTCTTGCTCAGCCGCTTCTCCAGCCACCGGGCGACCAGCGCCAGCGGGTAGCTCATCAGCAGGTACAGCCCGGCGGTGATGACCACCAGCTCGACGATCAGGTCGCGGTTGAAGTTGTACAGCTCGTTGTACTTCCGCGTCAGCTCGGTGATGAGGATGGCCGAACACACCGACGTGTCCTTGAACAGGGCGATGAAGTCGTTCGTCACCGGCGGGATGACGATCCGCACCGCCTGCGGGAGGACCACCCGGCGGATCACCGTCCATTTACTCATGCCCAGAGCCAGCGCCGCCTCGGTTTGCCCCTTCGGGATGGCCTGCAACCCGGCCCGGTAGTTCTCCGCCTCGTAGGCCGAGTAGTTGATGGCCAGCCCCAGCACGCCGCACGCGAACGGGGTGAACCACGCGGCCAGGTCCGGGCTGACCGTCTGCACGAACACCGGCAGCATGTAGAACAGGGCGTACAGTTGGAGCAGCAGCGGGGTGCCGCGGATCACCTCCACGTACACCCCGCACGGCACGCCCACCCACCGCGGGCCGTACACCCGGCCGACCGCCACCGCCAGCCCGAGCAGCATGGCCAGCGGGAACGACGCGCACGACAGCTTCACCGTCATCCACGCCGCCCGCAGCAGTTCGCCGAGCAGCCGCGGCCACGGTGTCTTGTTCCCCTCCAGTTGCGGCGGCCACGGCTTGTCCAGCAGGCCGATCAGCTCTTCCTGGTCGGCGTTCCACAGCCCGTACTTGTCGTAGATGCGGCGGAAGGTGCCGTCCCGCAGCCCGTCGGCGATGGCCGCGTCCAGCGCCGCCCCCAACTCCGCATCCGCCTTGCGGAAGTAGATCACATAGTACCCGGCCTTCACCGGCTCGCCGGCGAGGGTCAGGTCCGGGTACTCCTTCAGGAAGTGGACGGCGGCCGGGCTGTCCTGCACGGTGGCGGCCATCCGCTTGTCGTTCACCAGCTTGAACACGTTCGCCACGTCTTCGCTCAGCTGGATGTCGGCGTCCGGGTGGTGTGATCGCACGTAATCGTGGGCCACCGTCCCGCCCAGCGCGCCGACACTTTTCCCGCTCAGGTCGTTCCACCCGGACACGCCACCGTCCTTGCGGCTGACGAGTGCGACTCGGTAGGCGTAGTACGCCCGGCTCACCCCGAACTGCTCGACCAGATCCTTCCGCAACTCGTACCCGTTCAGGATGACGTCAACGCCCTTCTCCACGTCCGCCGCCTTGTTCAGCTGCTGCGGCAGGTTGGCCCAGGTGCCGTCCACCATCACGCTCTCGCGGCCGAGCTTGGCGGCCAGGTACTCGGCCAACTCCACCTCGAACCCGACGTACTGGCCGTCGGCGTTCTGGTAGATGAACGGCGCCCCGCCGGTCGGGTCGGTGCCCCAGCGGAACGGCGGCTTCTTCTCTTGAGCGAGCGCGGGGAGGGCGAGCAGCAGAAGTGCGCAGAGCGGAAGGGTGGCGCGAACCAACGGCGGGGCACCTCCGGGAACGGGAAGTGCGAGAAGTGTAGCAGGTTCGAGGGGGGGTACAAGGGGATAGGCGAACCGCGGGCGTCAGCCCGTGGGTGGTTCAACACCACCCCCCGGGGGGTCGCCCGCGGTTCGCCAGACACCGGCTCAGTTGTCCCGCTGCGGGATCAGCTTGGCCAGGTCGAACTTCTCGCCCACCATCCCCTGCCACGTCTTCCGCTGGTCGGCGGTCAGCGCCTTCTCCACCTTCTCGGTGGCTTCCCCGCGGAGGGCCGTGGACTTCTTCTGGAACTCGGCGAACTTCTCGCGGTCGAACCCGCCGCCGCCACCACCACCGCCCGCCCCGCCACGCCCGCCGAACCCGTACTCCTGGCCGAGGTCGCCCACTTCCTTCTGGTAGTCGGTGTTCACGCTCTTGATCTTCTCCTTCTGGTCGTCGGTGATGCCCAGCGCCTTCACCATCTTCTCGCTACTGAAGATGTTCGGCCCGGCCGTCTGCATCTGCTGTTGCAGCTCGATCTGGGACAGCCGCTTGGTCTGGGCTTCGGACAGGGTGGACTTGTAGAACGCGATCCGCTCTTCCAGGTTCTTCACCTGCGTTTTCAGCGACTCCAGCCGCTCCTCGTCGCTCTGGGCGGCCCCGCCGCCGAACCCGCCCAACCCGCCGAACGCGATCCCGCCGCCCGGACCGCCGGCCCCGCCGCCCGCACCCCGACCACCACCGCCACCACC
>JALHQU010000186.1 GCA_022841795.1 Fimbriiglobus sp. | reverse complement strand
CGGGAGCGTGAGCGACCGGAGGAATCAAAAACTCCGGTCGCTCACGCTCCCGGCTCGCCAAGACGACCGAGAAAATTCATGCCTCCCTCACTACCCGACCGCCGGCATTTCCTCCGCACCGCCGGGTGCGGGTTCGGGGCGATCGCGCTGTCGGCGCTCCTGGCCGACGACGGGCTGCTCGCCGACGAACCGACTGCCGACCCGCTCGCGCCGAAGAAGCCGCACTTCGAGCCGACGGCCAAGCGGGTCATCTTCCTGTTCATGTCCGGCGGGCCGAGCCACGTCGACACGTTCGACCCGAAGCCCGAACTCACCCGGCTGCACGGCCAGCCGCTGCCCGCGTCGTTCGGCCCGGTGAAGACCCGCCGCGGGGTGGACAAGAACAAGCTGCTCGCCTCGAAACGGACGTTCCAGAAACACGGGAAGGCCGGCATCGAGGTGTCCGACTGGTTCCCGCACGTCGGCGGGTGCGTGGACGACATCTGCCTGCTCCGCGGGTGCCACGGCGACAGCGTGACGCACCCGGAGTCGGTGTACCTGATGAACACCGGGTCGATCCTGATGGGCCGGCCGAGCCTGGGGGCGTGGGCCAGCTACGGGCTGGGCACCGAGAACCGCAACCTGCCGGCGTTCGTGGTGCTGCCCGACCCCGGCGGGTGGCCGAAGGGCGGCGCGCCGGCGTGGGGCAACGGCTACCTGCCGGCCACCTACCAGGGCACGCTGCTGAAGGGCGGCAAGTCGCCGGTGATGAACCTGGACACCCCGGCCGGCGTGACCGCGGCACAGCAGCGGAAGACACTCGACTTCATCGCCGAGGGCAACCGCGACCACGCCGCCGCCCGACCCGGTGACAGCGAACTGTCAGCGAGGATTGCCGCCTACGAACTCGCCTTCCGGATGCAGTCGCACGCCCCGCAGGTGCTCGACCTGGCGAAAGAGACCGAGGAGACGAAGAAGCTGTACGGGCTGGACCGCAAGGAGACGGCCGAATTCGGCACGCGGTGCCTGCTGGCCCGGCGGATGATCGAGAGCGGGGTGCGGTTCGTGCAGGTGTACAGCGGGGACACGAACGGGTGGGACGGCCACTCGGACCTGGAAGGCAACCACTCCAAACTGGCCCTGGCGAGCGACAAGCCGGTGGCCGGGTTGCTGACGGACCTGAAGCGGCGGGGGCTGCTGAAGGACACGCTGGTGGTGTGGGGCGGGGAGTTCGGCCGCACGCCGATGAGCGAGGGGGCGAACGGCCGGGACCACAACCCGCACGGGTTTTGCATGTGGCTGGCCGGCGGCGGGGTGAAGGGCGGGCAGGTGATCGGGGCGACGGACGACATCGGCCTGCGGGCGGCGGACGGGAAGACCCACGTCCACGACATCCACGCCACCCTCCTGCACCTGCTCGGGTTCCACCACAAGCGGCTGACGTACCTGCACAACGGCCGCAAGGAGCGGCTGACCGACAACGGCGGGAATGTGATCGAGGCGGTGACGGGCGGGTGAGGGGATAATGCAAAGCGGGCCGGGCGGCTGGTTGCAATCGCACCTGCCACCCGGCCCGCTGACGTCGCGGACGGTATCAGAAGTTCAGCCGGTACTCGACGCGGAACATGTTCTTGTACCACACCTCGCCGGTCAGCGCCCGGCCGTAGCCGATGTACAGGTCCGACCGCGTCGGGTACGCCGCGCCCGGCCGGGTGGCGCCGAACCCGATCCGCACGCCGATCTTGGCGTTCACGATCGTGTCGCCGACCGCCGACACCGCCCCCACGTTGGGGTCCAGTTCCCGCCCGCTCAGCACCGTCCAGCCGACCACCTCGCCCACCGGCGCCACATACCCCCAGCACCCGCGGGCGATCATGTAGCTCGACCCCAGCCCGTAGTTCAGGATGTTGCCGGTGAAGTCGCTCGGCCGGGTGAGCGGGATGATGTCCTTGAACTGGCCGAACAGTTGCCAGCGGTCGGACAGTTGCTCCTGCCACAGGATGCCCGGTTCGAGCCACGTCACCCCGTTGCCCAGTCCGAGAAACGTATCTCCCGTCGGCACAGTGACTTGCAGCTGCGCCGAGATCACGCGGGTGGGGCCGTACACGAACGCGTATTTGCCCCCGAAGCTGAGGTCACTGATGCCGCTGGCGTTCGCGTTCTGCGCCGGGTTGATGAAGCGGATCGGCACGTTGGTGAAGAACGACAGCCGCGGGCTGACGGCGATTTCCAGGTACGGCGACAGTTGCTGGTAATCGACGTTCGTCTCCGGCAGCGGTGGGCCGTTGGCGTCGAGCTGGCTGCCGCCCTGGGGGGTGCGGAAGCAACCGCACTTGGCGTAGAAGAATTCGGCCCGGTCCGGGCGGTTGTTGCCGTACGCACTGTCATACCGCAGGCGGAGTTGCGTCACCGGCACGGCGTTGTCGATGTACCCGCCCAGCCCGGCGGTCGGGCCGGCGTCGGCCCCGGCGAACAGGTTCGGCAGGTCCGGCCCGGCGTTCACCCCCAGGCTCGCGGCCGGGTCGGGCATGACCGGGGGGACGACGGGCGCGGTCGGGGCGGTCGGCACCGCCGGGCCGCACGGGGTCGGCGGGCACGGGCCGGGCACGCTGTACTGCCCTAACCCCCCCTGGAACAAGGTGCTTACGCCCGGCTGGGGCGTGTCCATCGGCTGAATCGGGGCAGCCGGAGTTTGTGCGGCGGCGGTGGACACCCCGGCGAGCGCGACCGCGGCGGTCGTCCGGAGCCAGTGACCGAAGCGAGACATCCTGTCCTCCTGGGCGCGTCCTTGCGCCCGAACTTCATCCCAGGGCAGGGGTGACCTGGTTTACCTCACTGTTCGACACGCCGGAAACTCGGTCTGAGGGAAACTGTTGGGGCAACCGGCCGGATCGCGGCAGGAAGTCCGGATGTGCGGGTGACGCGGCCGGCGGGCGGGATGATGGGGCGGGAATGACGATGGTAGTAGTTGCAACACCGCGGTTTACGGTGTCAACACGATCCGGAATCCGATCAGTTGGGAAGTGTCCGTCCAGGGCGAGACGAGCGTGAACGGCCCGGCCATGTTGGCGAACGTGAGAACCACCGGAACGTCCCAACTCTGTCCAGCGAGCGGCAGTTTTTGGATTTGAGCCGCGTTGGCGAATGGGTCGATCCGCTGCGGCTCGTCGGCTTCGTCGATCCACTCAAACCCGTTGGTGGTGAGCTGGTGGATGCCGTGGACGCTCACGTCCTTCGTCTCCTTCGTGACCGGCCACGGGCCGCTGCGGAGGCCGAGTGCGAGCGGGCGGTCGCTCAACGTTTCGCCCGGCTTTTCCTTCTCCCCGGCCGGGCCGGGCCGCGAATCTTCGCCGTTGGCCCCGACCGCTTTCCGCCACTGTTTCATGGTCGGCAGCCGGCCGCCGAGTTCGGCCGCCACCAGCATCGCCTCCGGGGCAGTTACCCCGACTACTGGGACGGTGTCCTGGTCGCCCTTGCTGCCGAGCGGTTGGCCGTCGTTACGGATCGCCCCGTCCCGCCATTTGCCCGGTACGAGTATCCCGGTCATCGCCCGATCATGCAGCCGCAAGAACTGGCTCGGTCGGGAGTTAGGGTCGGCGACGGCCGAATCCCACACCGTGCGAAACACGCGGTTGGTGACCTTGTTCCGCAGCATGTAGAACGCAGGCGGGTCGTTCGGCCCGGCCGGAACGATGAGGACGAGTTCCAACTGGTCTTCCCCCACCGGCCGGGTCAACCGGGTCGGGACGACACGCCCGTCGGGGAGGGTGTGCGTCGCGGCGTCGGGAACGGCGGTCCAACCGGGCAACACCGACAGGTTCACCTTCTCCGATTCGGTTGGCGGCGTCTTCGAAAAGTAGTTCAACCCCAGGCCGACCGCCGTACCGATGGCCAGAAAAGCAGTTAGTGCGGCGACCCAAACCAGCGGTCGCCGCCGGCGAGTTGGCGCCAGCACCACCGACCGTAGTGCCTTCACGAACGCCGCGCACGTCGGGTACCGCTCCTCCGGCTTCTTCGATAACGCCTTGAGGATCACCTGCTGTTCGGCCGGCGACAGCCCGTCCAGCTTCGGCGTGCCGTTCAGGTGCTGGAAGCACAACTCGTGCATCTTTTGGGCTGAAAACATGGGCTTGCCGAGCCGCGCCGAGACGTAGGTCGCGGCCAGGCTGTACTGGTCCGACTGGATGCTCACCTTCCCCTGCCACACCTCCGGGGCCATGAACAAAGGGGTGCCCACTTCCACCCCGACGACGGTGACCTGGTGTCGCTGGAGGCGGGCCAGCCCGAAGTCGGCCACCTTCGCGTAACCCTTGAGCAGCAAAAGGTTTTCGGGCTTCACGTCGCGGTGGGTGATGTTCTTGCCGTTCAGGTAGTCGAGCGCCTCAGCCGCCTGTTCGAAGATGGGGATCAACTCCTCGGGCGGCACCCCCGGCGACTTGTTCGCCTTGTAGTGTTCGATCCGCCCGGCCAGGCTGCCGTCGGCCAGTTCCATCACGATCACCAGCCGGTCGCGGTAGATCCAGTAGGCGTGCGTCTGCAGCAGGAACGGGTGGGACATCGCCTTCATGGCGTCGAGCGAGTCGATCTCCCCCTGGCTGGCCGGGTGATCGACTGCCCGCAGGATCTTCTTGATCGCCACCCTAAACCCGCCCGGCGCAATGGCTTCGTACACCTCGCCGAAGCTGCCCACGCCGAGCCGCCGCACCAGCTTGTATTGCAGGTCGGCCGGGAGGGAGTCGAGCAACCCGTGGTCCGGCCCGGCCGGGCCAGCGGCGGGTGCGTCCGCCGGTGCCGCCTTCCAAACGGCCGACGGCACTGTCTCGCCTGCCCGGATGGTACGGCCGGCGGCGGGCGGGGCAGGGTCGGCGGTTTCGGTACCGATCGTGCCCTTCTGGGGCGGCTGTTTCGGCGGGGCTGTTCCTGTCTGTCGCAGATGTAAAGCGATGTCATCGGACAGGTTCGGGAAACGCGCCTGGTACTCTGCGATCGTCGGGTTTTGGCCGTGCCGCTGCCGGTGCATGTACTCCTCGACAACCAACACCACCGGCACGGCGTCGGCCGGGATGTCACCACGGAAGCGGGCCAGATACTCCTCGACGCGGGCCGGCTTGCCCACCCCGATCCGCAAGCCCAGGTCCGTCTTGATGAGTTCCACCAGGGCGAACCGGCGGGTCCGCGAGCCGGCCGGCGGCAGGAACGGGTCGAGCGGATTCTCCTTGTTTTCAGCCCAAACGGCGTAGAATCGATCCACCCGCTCCGACACATCGGCGAGTTCCAGATGGGTCAGTTCGTCCGGTTTCGCCACGCTGGCCATGATTGCCTCCGACAGTCAACAGAGACAATTTACTGCCAACGTGTCCGCTTTTCGGCCTGAATTCGCATAGAAACCGATGACTTCGCGCCGGCGGGCGGCGGGTCCGTTCAGTTATACTGTCAGCGTTGCCCCTCGCGCCCCAAGCATTTCCATTACGGCAGGGTGGTGTCCCATGCGATCCCCCGGACTGCTCTCCCTGTGCCTAATCGTTTTGCCAGCAGTCGGTTACGCCCAACAAGCTGAGCCGAAATCGCCGCTCCCGCCAGCGGATCAGACGCCGCAACTGGTCATCAACCACGCCGGGCCGCACGCCCCGATCCAGTCGCTCGCCTTCGCCCCGGACGGCACCCTGTACGCCGGCGGGTACGGGAAGATCATACACAAGTATATACTGAACAAGGGGATATATCAGCCGGCCGAGCCGATCCGGGTGCCCATCGGGCCGGGGAACGCGGGAGCGGTGAACGCCGTCGCCGTGTCGGCGGACGGCAAGTGGGTGGCAGTGGCCGGCCGCGCGCCCCTTCGTGGGGAAGTTCGGTCCGGGTCGAACGACGGAATCGTGGTGAAAACCCAGAATTTTCCAGCCATTTTGAAGCAGGACTACGGCGTCGTTTACCTGTTTGACCCGGCCAAGCCGCACGCCGGAAAGGTGATCCGCGGGCCGGAGGCCGGGGTGCGGTCGCTCGCGTTCGCCCACCCGCAACCCGCGGCCGGGCCGGTACTTGTGACGACGAGCGTGGAGTGGGACGAGAGCGGCAAGTCGTTCGGGGCGGTGCGGGTTTACGATGGCACCAGCGGGAAGGAACTGGCGGTGCGGAAAGACCTGCCCGCGACGGCCACCCGGCCGGGGGTGGCGGCGTGGCAAACCGATGCAGCCGTTCAGGTTGCGGTCGCGTGGCCGAACGGTAACGAGCCGGGCAAGCTGCTGGTCTGGGATGCGACCGCCAACCGCGACCAGTGGTTCGACGACGGGCGGGCGAATCTCGCGCTGGCGGCGCGAGTCGGGAAGGGTGGACCCGAGGTCATCTCCGGCGGGTTCGCCCCGACGGGCGGTCAACTGGCGTACCGACTGGTGAAGACCCCGGGCGACGGACAGGTCATCCCACTGGGTGCAGCCGGGCAGTATCTCCTTCCGCTGGCAGCGGTTACGGTCGGTGACTCGACGGCTGTGGCGGTCCGCGTTCTACCTCACCAGGGGGTGCAGCCGGCGACGAAGACGGAACTGTGGCTGCTCGATGCGAATCGGCGGGCGGTTGGGCGTGTGGCGTTGAGCGGCGAAGACCTGTCCGCCCCGCCGCCGCTGGCCGCGTCGCCGGACGGAAAGTGGCTGGCCGTCGGGGGTTTCGCCGACAACCGCGTCGAGGTGTACGACGCCGCTTCGATCGCTACGGGCCGACCGACGATGCAGGTGCTGGCTGGCGCACCCGGCGGGTTCACCCGTGCCGCCTTCATCACCGGGGGTCACCTCTGGTTAGGTGCTTCTACCGACATGGCCCCGCGGGGTGGGGTGATTTTCGACCCCGCGAAGAAGACGGTGACGGCCGGCGATGACAAGGGTCAGATCGACGGACCGGCCGGCGGTGGGGCGGTGGCCTGGACCGAGTCCGCGACCGACGACGTCGTCACCCTCGCCTTGGCCGCCGCGCCGCAGGTCAGGTTCACCCTGTTGAAGGGTGAGCGGCCGACCGCCGTGGCGCTGCTGCCGGCCGGCCCGGCGTGGGACAAGCAGTTGAAGGCGGTGCTGGCCGTCGCCCACCACGACCCGCGGGCGGCGGTCGCGCTCGTCACCCTGTTCGACGCCACCGACGGCCGGCGGCTGATGCAACTGAACGGCCCGGCGCTGCGGGTCGAGGGGCTGGCGTTCTCCGGTTCCGCTCCACTGCTGGCCGCGGTCGGCGCCGACCGGGTCGTGTCCGTGTGGTCGCTTCGCAACCTGCGAACCCCGTTGGCAGCGGTCGAAGGGGTCACGCTGTACGAGCGGGACAAAGAGTTGGTGGTGGCCGCGGTCGAGCCGACCAGCCCGGCCCGCGACGTGTTGAAGGCGGAGGCGGTGATCGAGGCCGTCGGCGGGGAGAAGGGCGAGCCGAAGGCGGTGAAGTCGTACCACGAGTTCCTGCTCGCGGTGCGGGAGGTCGGCGTCGGGAACACCGCCCGCGTTCGGCTGAAGGGGGCCGCGGCGGCGGTGGCCGTGCCGGTCGGCCGCGGGGTCGGGCGTCGGCTGCCGCTGTTCGACCTGTGGGTGAACCCGGTGGCGAACAAGGACGGCTCCCGCGACTGGATCGGCTGGAGCGCCGCCGGCCCATACGACGCCAACTCGCTGGCCGCGGAAGCCCGGCTGGGCTGGCTGAACGCCACCGGCAACCCGGCCGAGCCGGTGCGGTACGCCGGCGCCGACCAGTACCGCCGGCAGTACCACAAGACCGACCTGATCCGCCTGCTGATGGAGGAGGCCGACTTCGACGCGGCCCTCCGCCGGCACGCGGTGCTGTTCCCCCGCACCAGGCCGACGCTGATCGTGCGGGCCGAAGGAACCGAGGAGCGGACCGGGCGGGCGGTGGTGCGGGCGCGGCCGGCCGAACTGGGCGTCACGCTGAACGACCCGGCCCAGGCGGTGCTGCTCGATCAGGCCGTGCTGCGGTGGCGGGTGCTGGACGGCGACAACAAACCGGGCGAGTGGCAGTCGAAGCCGCTGACCGCCCTGCGGACGACGATCCCGATCGCCGACGCGGGATGGGGCCGCGGACTTCGGCGGTTCGAGGTGGAGGTGCGCGAAACTCCCACCGAGGCGCCGGCCGTGGAAACGTCCGCCGCGCTCGTCCTCGTGCCGCCGGCCCCGGCCATCACCGTGCGGGTGAACGGCGCGAAGGTGGCCGACGGGCAGAAGCTGTCGTCGGAGCCGGAGTCGGGCGAGGTGCTGGCCGAGGCGGGCGAGGGCGTCACCGTCACCCTGAACAGCTCCGGCCCGAACGGGAAGGACGCGATCGTCATCCCGGTCGGCAAACCTGTGAGCGTGAAGCTTCGCCGCGAGGCGCAGACGTCGATCCGCGTGACCGCCACCAACACCGCCGCGACGGACGACAAGGACCTCGAATCGGTCAGCGTGGGCGTGACCGTGTGGCACACCCCGAAGCCGCCCAAGCCGGCCCCGCAGGTGCGGCTGAGCCTGACCACCGCCGCCGACCCGCCGCTCGCGCCGGGTGACCCGTTCCTCACCGACAGCCCGGTGGTCCGCCTTTCGGCCGCGGTGGTCGCCGACAACATCACCAAACTGGAATGGGACGACGGGGACGGCAAGTGGGTCGAAGCCGCGTACAAGCCGGCCGACCCGAAGGCGCCGACCGTGACCCGCGAGGTGGAAATCGTCGTCGGTGGGACGCCGCGGACGCTGCGGGTGCGGGTGACGGCGGACGACGGCGCCACCAAGACGGACGAGACGACGGTGCTGTGGGCCGGGCTGCCGACCGTGGCCCTGACCGACCCGCCGGGGTCGAGCCAGGCGGCGAAGGTGATCGTCGGGGGCACGGTGCGGACGGCGAAGGGGCTGACCCCCTACGAGTTGCAGGTGGTGGTGGAATCGTCCGGCGGGCTGCGGCGGGTGGTGAACGTCACCCCGAACCGGGCGGATGTCTGGCAGGCGAGCGTTCCATTGTCACCTGGTGACAACCGGCTGTCACTGGAAGTGAGCAACAAATGGCGGCGGACGAAGTCGGCGGCGTGGGACGTGCGGTTCGTCCGCCCGCCGACGGTCGTCGCCGTTCAACCGATCACCGCCGGCCCGGACGGCCGCGGCGACGTGGTCGCACTCGTCACTTCGCCGCCCGAACTGCCGCCGGTTCGCCTGACCGTGGCCGATCGGCCGATCACGCTGACGCCGTTCCTGGTGCCGGTGTCGCCCGGCGGCTTGACCCTGTGGTGGGTGCGGGCCGAAGCCGTGCAGGTGGAGACGGCCGCGGGGTTGCCCAAAGCGGTACGGATGATGGCTGCGAACATCGACGGCGACAGTCCGATCGTGGAAACCGCGGTGGCGCGGAAGAAGATTCCCCCGCCGCCCCCGCCGCAAATCCTGCTGACGAGCGGAGCGAACCGCACGCCGCTGGCGAGCGGGGACAACGTCCGCACCGATCAGCCGCGGATCGCCCTCGGGGTGACGGTGAAGTCGGCGGCGAAGCTGACGCGGGTGGAGGTCCGCCGCACGGACGCCGAGAGCGGGGCGGTCGGCCTCGACGCGGGGGCGGACGGGCTGAGCCTGGAAGCGAACCCGACGCTGTCGCTGCGAGAGGGCGTGAACCAGTTCGAGGTGGTGGCCGTCGCCGGCGAGGCCCGCGACGCCGTCCCGTTCAGCGTCAGCTACACCCCGCCGCCGGTGCGGGTGGTGATCGACGGGCTGGAGGAGACGGGTGAAGGCGGCGCGGCGACGCCGCTGACCGCGGCGGGCGAGGGCAAGCCGTTCCAGGCGGCCGGCGGGTTCGTGCTGGTCCGCGGGCGGGTCATCTGGGCCGGCACCGGCGAGGCCGCCAGCACCGCCGGGCACGAGGTGGTGCTGGTGGCCAACGAGGTGCGGCACCTGCCGGTCGAACTGGCCGTCCCGGCCGGCGGTTCCCGCGAGGCCCGGTTCGTCGCCCCGCTGTTCCTGAACGCCGCCGACACGCAGGTACGGGTGGAGGTCCGCGGCCGCGGGCGGGCGGACGGGCTGGCGCAACAGAAGGTGGCGGACGCGGCGGTGGCCGTGCGGACCTCGAAGCCGATCCGGGAGCAGCGGCTGCACGTGGTGATCATCGCCCCGCTCGTGTCGGACGCCGACCGCAAGGCCCTGGCCCGCCAGGTGATCGCCGCGGTCGGCGGCGACCTGCCGGAGGTGAAGCCGATCTTCCACCGCATGGCGTTCGAACACAAGGCGTTCGTGAAGACCACGCTGTACTCGCCGCTGGTCCACAACGTCAGCAAGCCGGGCGTGGTCGGGCTGCTGCAAGACGTGGAGGACGAGATCCGCAAGGCGGCGGCCGCCGCCGGCCCGAAGGGGTGGGTGAACGACGTGGTGCTGGTGTACTACCAGGGCCGCGACCAGGTGGGCCAGGACGGCCTGGTGCGGCTGCACACCACCCAGAGCATCACCTACCTGGGGCAGGCGGGCGCCCGGTTCGCCCTCCGCATGGACGAACTGCCCGCCACCCCCGGCGTGCGGCTCCAGTTGCTGAACGTGACCGAGCCGGAGGGCCAGGCGCAGGCGGCCGACCCGCTGACCGCCGTGCCGCTGCTGTTGCGGTACGCCTGGAAGGACCGGGAGGCGGTGGGCGACCTGCTGCCGCTGTTCCGCGAGGCGTCGGCGAAGAAGCCGACCGTCGGCGAGGTGGTGGACTGGGTGGGCGGGCAGATGGAGAAGAAGACCGACCGGGCGTTCCGCCCGACGATCACGCTGCCGGCGGCGGTCCGCGACCGGCGGCTCGGCGACGGCGGGTCGTAGGGTGGTTCAGTACCGACCGCCGGGGGCGGTCGGCGGGCCGCCACAGAGGGCGGCCCTTACAAGAAGCCTGTTTTGTAGGGGCCGCCCTCTGTGGCGGCCCGCTGGTCCGGTCCCACCGGACCAGCATTTCGACCGAGCATAGGGTGGTCAATTCGCCCGTTCGAGTTCCCCCAGCAACTCGCCCAGGTCGGTCGCCCGCTTGATCGCGTCGAACCGATCGAACGTGCCGCACCCGGCGGCCATCCGCAGCCACTGCTTCACCCGCCTCAGCTCGCCGTCCGGGCGGGCGAGCTGCGGCACCACCGCGAGCAGCCGTTTGATTCGTGCCGGCCAGTCTACCGGACCGGGCGGCGGCAGGGGCGGGGCGGGCAGCCCGAGTTCAACCGCCACCACTCGGGCCAGCGCCGGGTCGGCCACCGCCCCGCGGCCGAGCATGAAGTGCCGGCACCCGGTCAGCTCACGGCAGCGGCGGAAGGCGTCGAGCGTGTGGATATCGCCGTTCGCCACCACCGGCACCCGCACCGCCTCCCGCGCTTGCCCGACACGCGGCCAGTCGGCCGGCGGGGCGTACCCCTGGGCGCGGGTGCGGGCGTGAATCGTCAGCCAACTCGCCCCGCCGTCGGCCGCCGCCGGGGCGGTGTCCAGGATGGCCCGCGGGTCGTCCCACCCCAGCCGCAGCTTGGCCGACACCGGCAGGTGCGGCGGGACGGCGGCGCGGACCGCCCGCACGATGGCGTGGATGCGGGCGGGGGACTTGAGCAGCACCGCCCCGCCGTCGTGCCGGTTGACGGTGCGGGCCGGGCAGCCGAAGTTCAGGTCGATGCCGGGGGCGCCGGCGCGGACGGCGGTGGCCGCCGACTCGGCCAGCCGCTCCGGGTTGCCGCCGAGCAGTTGCACCAGTACCGGCAGGCCGGTGGGGGTGCGGCCGGCGTGGTCCAGTTCGGGCACGAGGCGGCGGAGGACGTGCGCGGGCAGCGGGGTGTGGGTGACGCGGGCGAACTCGGCCACGGCGAACGTGAACCCGCCCTCGGCGGCCAGCAGGTGCCGCATGGGGGCGTCCGTCACCCCTTCCATCGGGGCGAGGACGACGGCCGGGACGTGCGGGTCGAGCATGGGCGGATTGTACGCCCGCTGTGCGGATCTTCTTGTTAGCCCGACGCGCCAGCGAGGGGTGCGTGGTTCCCCTCGCTGGCGCGTCGGGCTAACAAAGCAGTCACGCCAGGATCGCCGACATCGGCTTGCCGTAATCCACCTCCAGCCGCTTGCGGTCGGGCAGGGACAGCTTCCGCGGGTCCAGGCCGAGCAGGTGCAACACGGTGGCGTGCAGGTCCGTCACATAGTGCCGGTCCTCGACGGCGTGGAAGCCGAGTTCGTCCGTCGCCCCGTGGACCACACCCTTCTTCACCCCGCCGCCGGCCATCCAGATGCTGAACCCGTACGGGTGGTGGTCCCGCCCGGCGCTCCCCTCCGCCCCCGGCGTGCGGCCGAACTCGGACCCCCACACCACTAGCGTGTCGTCGAGCAGCCCCCGCCGCTTCAGGTCCGTCACGAGGGCGGCGATCGGCTGATCCACCTGCTTGCACAGCGGCGGGTGGTTCTTCAGGATGTCGGCGTGCGAGTCCCACGCGCCGGCCCCGCCGGTGCTGCCGTGAAACACCTGCACGAACCGCACCCCCTTCTCACTCAGTCGGCGTGCGGCCAGGCACATCTGCCCGAACTCCTTCGTCTCCGGCTGGTCCAGCCCGTACAGCTTCGTCACCTCCGCCGGCTCGGCGTCCAGCTTCATCACCTCCGGCACGGCCGCCTGCATGCGGAACGCCAGCTCGTAGCTCTGGATTTTGGCCCGCACCGCCGGGTCGTCCGGGGCCCGCTCGGCGGCCTGCTCGTTCAGCTTGCGGATCAGGTCGAACTGCTCCCGCTGCTTGGCCGCCGACTGCCCCTTGCCCGGCAGGAACGGCAGCGGGTTCTTCGGATCGACGAGCAGCGGCACCCCGCTGAACTCCGGCCCGAGGTAGTTGCCGCCGTGCCCGAACGTGCCGCCGCAGCAGTCGGCCAGCGGTTTGCCAAGCACCACGAAGCTGGGCAGGTCGTCGTTCAGCGACCCGAGGCCGTACCGCACCCACGAACCGATGGTGGGGAACGGGCCTTCGAGCGCGTGCCGGCCGGTGTGGAACTGGAGTTGGGCGCCGTGGTCGTTGTCGGTCGTCCACATGCTCCGCACCACCGCGATGTCGTCGGCGATGCCGCCGACGTGCGGCCACCAGTCGCTCACTTCGAGGCCAGACTTCCCGTACTTTTTGAACCCGGTCTGCATCTTCATCAGCTTCGGCTGCACCTTGTGCAGGCCGGGCACGAATTCCCGCAGGTTCTTCTTCAGGTGCGGCGAGTCGAGCGTCGCCTTGTACGGCGACTCGGCGATCGTCTTGCCGTCGTGCCTGGTCAGCTCCGGCTTCGGGTCGAACGCCTCGACGTGGCTGGTGCCGCCGACCATGAACAGCCAGATCACCCGCTTCACCTTCGGCTTGAAGTGCGGTTGGCCGTCCGGCGGGGTCCACTTGCCGTCGTCGGCGCGGAGCAGCCCGTCGCGGTGCAGCAGCGAGGCGAGGGCGATGCCGGCCAGCCCGGAGGAGAGGAAATCGCGGCGGAGCATGGGGAGGCCTCTGATTTCTGTCTTGTTAGCCCGACGCGCCAGCGAGGGTTCTTTTCTTCGTTAGCCCGACGCGCCAGCGAGGGTCGGGTGGCTGGCCCCTCGCTGGCGCGTCGGGCTAACGAAGAGTGCAGTCTCGTTAGCCCGACGCGCCAGCGAGGGTCGGGTGGCTGGCCCCTCGCTGGCGCGTCGGGCTAA
>JALHQU010000185.1:11522-13600 GCA_022841795.1 Fimbriiglobus sp. | reverse complement strand
GACGAGGTGTTCCTGAACGGCCGGCTGGCGAAGCTGTACGGGGCCGACCTGCCGGCCGACGCCCCGTTCACGAAGGTGAAGCTGGACGCGGGCAGGCGGGCCGGGGTGCTGACCCACCCGTACCTGCTCACCACGTTCGCCTACGCCGACCAGTCGTCGCCCATCCACCGCGGGGTGTTCGTGGCGAAAGGAATTCTCGGCACCGGGCTGAAGCCGCCGCAGGAGGCGTTCACCCCGCTGGCCCCGGACTTGCATCCGACGTTGACAACTCGGGAGCGGGTGAGCCTGCAAACGAAGGGGGCGAACTGCCAGAGCTGCCACGCCGTCATCAACCCGCTCGGGTTCCCGCTGGAGTCGTTCGACGCCATCGGCAAGCTGAGGCAGCAGGACAACAGCAAGCCGGTGGACACGGCCGGCGAGTACCTGACCCGGTCCGGGGAGACGAAAAAGTTCGGCGGGGCGGTGGAGTTGGCGGCGTTCCTGGCCGACAGCCCGGAGGTGCATGCCGCGTTCGCCGAACAACTGTTCCACCACCTGGCGCAACAGCCGGTCCGTGCCTACGGCCCGGATGCCGGGAACCAGTTGCGTGACAAGTTCGTCAAAACCGGGTATAACATCCGGTTGCTGGCCGCCGAGGTGGCAACCGTGGCCGCACTGACTGGCCGAAAGTGATTTGTCTTCGCCGCGACCAGCGGGAGCGGAACCCGCTCCCGCTGGTCGCGGCGAAGAAGTCGATCCCACCCCGCCTGTTCCCGGAGCATCTCATGCCCCGCGCGTCTCGCCGAGACTTCCTCCGCACCCTGGGCGTGAGCGCCGCCGTGCTGCCGTTCGTCGGCAACCTGCCCGGCCTGGCGTTCGACAACCAGACCAAACGCAAGCAGCGGCTGCTCGTCGTGTTCTCCCCGGACGGCACCGTACCGTGGAACTTCTGGCCGGACGAAGTCGGCAAGGACTTCAAGCTCAAGCCGATCGTCCAGCCGCTCGAACCGTTCAAGGACAAGCTGCTGTTCTTGAAGGGGCTGAGCAACAAGGTGCGGGGCGACGGCGACGGGCACATGCGGGGCATCGGGTGCATGCTCACCGGCATCGAACTGTTCCCCGGCAACATCCAGGGCGGGTCGGACACCCCGGCCGGGTGGTGTTCCGGGCTGAGCATCGACCAGGAGCTCCGCGCCAAGCTGCAGCAGGACGCGGCCACGAAAACGCGGTTCGGGTCGCTCGAATTCGGCGTCATGGTGCCCGAGCGGGCGGACACCTGGACGCGGATGGTGTACGCCGGGGCGAACAAGCCGATCACGCCCATCGACAACCCGTACCAGATGTTCAACAAGCTGTATGGGCGGAAGAAGGACAACGCCGCCCTCGCCAGCGTACTCGACGACCTGAACGCCGACCTGAAAAAGGTGGCCGGGGCGGTGAGCGCGGCCGACCGCAAGTTGCTCGACGACCACGCCGCGTTCGTGCGGGAGATGGAGGCCGAACTGAAGGCCGACGCCGTGGCGAAGGACATGGGCCACAAGATCCCGGAACTGGAGCCGGGCGTCCGCGAGGAGAACGACAACATGCCGAAGATCAGCAAGATGCAGGTCGAGCTGATCGTGAACAGCTTCCTGGCCGACTTCACCCGCGTGGCGACGTTGCAGTACACGAACTCGGTGGGCGAGCCGAAGATGCGGTGGCTGGGGGTGAGCGAGGGGCAGCACGCGCTGTCGCACGAGCCGGACAGCAACAAGGAGGCGCAGGAGAAGCTGACCAAGATCAACCACTGGTACTGCGAGCAGATCGCGTACCTGGCGAAGCGGCTGGCCGACACCCCCGAGCCGGGCGGCAGCGGCAGCCTGCTGGACAACACCACCATCGTGTGGACCAACGAACTCGGCCAGGGGAACAGCCACACGCACGACAACATCCCGTGGCTGCTGATCGGCGGCGGGCTGGGGTTCAAGACCGGCCGCAGCCTGAAGTACAAGGGGGTGCCGCACAACCGCCTGCTGATGAGCCTGGCGCACGCCTTCGACCACGGGGTGAAGACGTTCGGCAACCCGAAGTTCTGCGGCGACGGGCCGCTGACGGATCTG
>JALHQU010000185.1:0-11422 GCA_022841795.1 Fimbriiglobus sp. | reverse complement strand
TGAAGTACAAGGGGGTGCCGCACAACCGCCTGCTGATGAGCCTGGCGCACGCCTTCGACCACGGGGTGAAGACGTTCGGCAACCCGAAGTTCTGCGGCGACGGGCCGCTGACGGATCTGAGCTAAGCCGCTCGCGGCTTCGCGGCCCCGGCCGCCCTGAACCCTGCAATGAGCCGAAGATGTCCGACAACTCTTCCGGTTCCGACGAGAACCCTAAGCCGATGCGGCACGTCGGACTCTGGGCGATAACTCCGGAGGAGATTGAGGACTCGCTGCACGGCCCACGCGGTGAACCGCTCCGGGACATCATCGCCGAGTTCGAGAGGAAACTGGCCGAGGAGTCAACACTGCCCGGATCGGCCGGGTGAACCGCGGGCGGGGCTAACTCGGTCGGTTCTGTCGCCCCAACGGGGCGACCGGGAATAGCCAGGGGTGACGGAGCGTCGAAGACGCGAGCGAACCCCTGGACCCCTTTCCAGGGGTTGCGTTCGCTCCGCTCGCTCCACCCCTGGCTATTCCCGGACACCCCTTAGGGGTGGGCACCAGCCAAACGCCCCCGTTACTGCTTGCCGTCCCCATCTTCGGCTCGTCCCCGGAGCGTGCGGACGTAATCCGAGACCGAGCCGTCCCAACCGCATTTGGAACACCGCTCCCCCGCGAACTCGTGTTCGCAGCGCGGGTACCCGTACAGCCAGTGCGAGCATTCGGGGCATAACTGCGCCATCGGCGAAGTCCCAACGAAATACCGACTGCCGCACTCGTCGCAGCATTTCGTTTCCCGGTCCTCGGCCTCGGTTCGATTCATCTCGTGAATCCTACTTCGTCGCCGCCCGGAACACCCGCTTCAGGATCAGGTGCGTCGGTAGGTAGATAAGCAGCGGCAACCCCGCCATCAGCAGTCCGAGCCACGCCAGCGGCGGCACCCACGTCTGCGCCTGCTTGTCGTCCATCCCGTACACGTAGTTGACGTTCACCGGCAGGTTCGGGTTCGCCGCGTCCGGCGGCGGGGGCGGCAGCAGGAAGTAGCACACCAGCATCAGCCCCCACGCCAGGATCGTCCACACCCAGAACCCGCGGCGGTCGTACCCCAGGCGAATCAGCAGGTAAACCAGTAAGATCGGCAGCCAGAAGTGGAAGAACGACAGCCCGCGGAGGAACTGCGAACTCTTCTCGTTGAACATGTACCCGGTCAGGCCGACCAGCGGCACGCCCACGGCCGTGCTCAGGAAGTCGGCCATCCACAGCGCCTGCGGGATGAGGATGCCGACCGCCGGCGCCGCCGCGAAGATCGGCCGCTCGGTCCACACCGCCGCCAGGGCGAAGAACAGCGCCACGTCGCAGTAGTACAGGAAGTTGGTCGGCCCGTAGTTCACCCAGTACACGGGCACCAGCACGGCCATGAACGCGGAATACGCCAGCTTCACCCACAGGGGGACGCGGCGGGGGCGAACGGGCATTCCGTCCTCACGAGATCGATAAGGGGTGATCCCCATTCCGGGTGAAACGGCCGGTGTTGGAGTTCACGCTTCAGCGTGAGAAAAGCCACCTCACGCTGAAGCGTGAACTCCAACACCAGTGGGCAATTCCCGGTCGCCGGATCACGGTTTCAGGTGCGGGCGGAGCATGAGCGGGCCGCGGTCCTTGAGCAACTGGTTCCAGATCTCCTTGTCCGTCCGCTTGCCGGTGACGATCATGCCGCGGATCTCCTGACGGGTGGCGTCCGGCGCCCCGCACCCGTTCGGGTTGCAACCGGCGAGCGTGTAGAAGTGCCCGGTGCAGGTGTCGTTGCCGATGCCGCACACGCAGTAGGTGCTGGCCAGGAACCACTCCACCCGCTCGTCGTCCGTCCGCTTGCGGCCAATGTCCGGCGGGTACGGCGACTCGTCCACGTCCTTATCCGGCCACGGCATCTTCACCGCCACCCGCTGCCCGGTTTTCAGCCCGGACGACTGCAACTCGCCGACCACCAGCCGCACGTTCGTCCGCTCCCGCCACGGCGTGACGCTCTTCACGACGGCCTGGATGGGCGCGTCGGCGAGCAACTCCACGCTATCGCCGTACTTCAGGCTCCGCCCCCACCGCATCGCCTCGTGGTCGAGCATCACGTCCATCTCCCCGCTGAACGGGTGGTGGAACGCGATCACGCCGGGCAGGCCGAAGTCCCGCCACTGCTTGCGGAGGTGCAACTGCTGGGCGGCGCGGCGCCGCTCCAGTTGCTCGGACGTGATCCAGGGCAGTTTCATCGCCCGGATGTGAAGGATGCCAGATTTGTTCTGGCGGGAGTCCTCGAAGTCCGGCTCGGGCACCAGATAGACCGATTTCAACTCGTCGTCCACGTTGCCCATGCCGACCCACTCGAACGACTTCTCCTCCTTGTTCCGCTTCACCGTCAGCCGGTTGTGGAACGACAGCAGCATCGCTCCGGTAATCTCCGACTTCGCCTCCGTCACCGTCCACGGCTGGTCGTGGATGAACTGCTCGCTCAGTTCGTCCGCGAGCAGAGCGATCGACACCGGGTTCTTCGTGCGGTCGAGTTTCAGCCACACCCACACGCGGTCGTTCACCTTGAACTGATCCAGCCGGCCCCAGAAGCCGTTCACCCACACCTCGGCGTCCGGTTCGAGCTGCCACACCTTGGCCGTCTTCTCGCCGTCGAGTTGCAAACTCACGGTGCGGGCCTTCGCGTCGATCGACTTGATGACCCCGAACGGCTTGGGCAGCAGCCGCAGGAACTCGGCGGTGCCGGCCACCTGCTTCACCTTGGCGTCACCCCCTCCCTTGCGGTCGGGGTTCACCTGCACCCCCTCTCCGCCTCGGGGAGGGGGTTGGGGGGTGGGGTCTTTCTTGTCGCCTTTCTCCCCGCTCACCTCCGTGTCCGGGTACTCGGCGCTCCAGGCGTACCACTTGCACACCACGCTTTCGACCGGCTCCAGCGTCCACCCTTTCAAAGTGCCCTCACTCGCGCGGCCGTCCACCCGCCACTTCGACCCCTCGGCCCCGACGCCGTCCAGGTAGTTGCGGAACTCCGCGATCGCTTTCGGCTCCACCTCCTTCCCGTCCGGCAGCGGGACGCCCGCATCCGGCGGGGAGACGCCGTTCTTGTCCGGGTTCGGCCCCTTCCACTTCCGCGGCTGGCTCGCCACCATCTTGTACGCGGCCACCACGCTGCTGTAGCCGTAGGTGAAGATGACGAACTTCTCCCCGTTCAACTCCTGCACCGCCGACACCCCGCCGACGTCGCCACTCAGCGGGTACGCCCGCGTCTTGTCCCCGATCCGCACGCCCAGCACCCTCTGGTCCGGCTTCAGCCGCGGGTCCACCTTCGCCAGTTGCGATTTCACCGACTCCTCGGTCGGCTTCGTCGGCAGTTCGCTCGGCTTGTACTTCTCGAACATGTGGTAGGCGACGGCGTTCGGGTTCCGACCCATCACCTCACCCCAGGTGCTCACTAGCGTCGGGATGGGCTTCAGCCGGTCGCCCTTCCGCGGGCCGTCGAACGCCACCCCGCTCAGGCACGAGTACAGCGTGTCGTCCGTCTTGTCCCGCATCACCATGACGCCGTTCCGCCAGCCGTGGAACACGAAGTTGTAGCTGGGGGCGAACCCGCGGGCGTACCCGGCGTCCGGGTCGTACACGAACACCCCGTAGCTGTCCGAGATGACGCGATAAGTGTTCAGGAAGAACCGCAGCGGGATGGCCCCGCCGTCCGAGTACCCGCGGGTCCAGCACAGCACCGGGTCGGCGTCCGTCAGCTCGCCCTTCCGCCGCTTCGCCTCGTCCACGCAGTGCGAACAGTTCGGGTTAACGAGCGTGGCGAACGCTTCCGGTTTGGTGATGAGGATCGGCTTCGGCTCATCCGCAAATGAGGTGGAGACAGCCAGGAGCAGGAGTGGGACGGAGAAACGCACGGGGAACCCTCCGGTGTGTGGAGGGATTGTAAGCACGAAAGCCCACGGACGGCCGTCCGTGGGCTTGGTTCACCTTCACCCGCACACCAACTCCGGTTCGGCCACCGGCACCAGGGCGTCGCCCAGCCACACCACGCAGCAGTCGTCGCCGGGCACGAACGACCGGCCGGCCCGCTCGGCCACCGTCCAGTCGGCCTCCAGCCCGAGTTGCACCAGCGGCACGCACGGGAACTGGTCCCGCACGGCGTCGGACGTGCCGTCGTCGCTGCCGTTGTCCACCACCACCAGGTGTGGAGTCGGGCGGTCGGCGGACAGGCGGGTGATGGTGTCGAGCAGTTGGACGCGGGAGTTGTGGGCGATGAGTACGAGGGACGACACGGCGGGCTCCAATCGGGGCGGTGGACCGTCTCCATGATCGAAGTGCGGCGGCGAACGGTTGCCGGAAAATCGGGCGCGGCGGGTTCCGGCCAGGCAACACAATTCACGCCGTGCGGATGCACGGACTGTCGGGCAGGGGTAACATTCGGCCGGATGTCGGGCAGACTTGAGGGAAACGAGCGGGTCAGCCGCGGGCGGCGCGGGTGCGGCGGTCCTGATACGCCCGGAAAGCCGCGTCGTACTTCTGTGCCCGCAGGAAGCAGTACACGCCCCAGCCGACCGCGACCATGATGAACACCACCCCGAACAGCGGGAAGAACACCTTCGCCACGCCGAACGCGCCGTCGCCCGGCGCCCCGCTCATCATCGAGACCGCCATCACCGTCCAGAACACGCCGAACGCACCCCCGCCGACGGCGGACAGCAGGCCCATGCCGGTGGTCGGCACGAACTGCCGGCCGTGCTTCCCGGTGACGAGGTACTGCTGGCGTTCGATCTCCCACTCGCGGTCGAGCTGGGCGAGGTCGTTCTGGTGCCGCACCTCGGCCAACTGGTCCGCCAGGTGTTCGCCGACGTCCGCCGATTTGCCGGCCAGTAGCGTCGCCTTCGCCTGGTCGAACTCGGCGGCGGTGAGCGCCCCGCGGCGGCGGAGGTCGTCCAGCTTCTGGAGTTCGTCCGCCAGACTCATGGGTTGCTCCGCTGCGGGGGCTGGAAAGGTGTTCGCGGACCGGCCGCCGGGCTTTGAGAAGTGGTCCGGCATTGCCGGACCACGGGCCGCCACAGAGGGCGGCCCCTACAAACCGCTGCTTTGTAGGGGCCGCCCTCTGTGGCGGCCCGCCGATCACCTGCGGTGATCGGCTTTGAACTACCCCCACAACTCCTCGATCGGCGTGCCGGACGGCAGCACCGGGTGCGGGCGGCCGGTGTTGTCCGGGTAGCTCGCCTTCGGGTCGATGCCCAGGTGCTTGTACACCGTCGCCAGCATGTCCTGCGGGGTCTTCGGCGCCGACTTCGGGAACGCCCCCTTCGCGTCCGACTCGCCCACCACCCGCCCGCCCTTCACCGGCCCGCCGGCCACCGCCGCGCTGAACACGTTCGGGTAGTGGTCCCGGCCGGCGTCGGCGTTCACCTTCGGGGTGCGGCCGAACTCGCCCCACGCCAGCACCAGCGTGGTGTCCAGCAGCCCGCGGTCGTCCAGGTCTTCGAGCAGCGCGGCGTACGCCCTGTCCCACCGCGGCAGGAACCCGTCCCGCAGAGACTCGAACCCCTTCACGTGCGTGTCCCACCACCGCAGATCGACGGTGACGAGCCGCACCCCGGCCTCCACCAGCCGGCGGGCGAGGAGCATCCGCTGCGCCCAGTTCGGGCAGCCGCAGCGGTTGGACGCCTTCGGGTCGTAAGCCGGGGTGAACCCGTACCGCTCCCGCAGCTTCGGCGGCTCCTTGTCCAGGTCGAACGCATCCCGGGCGGCGCTCGACGTGAGGATGTCCCACGCCCGCTGCCGGAACTTGTCCGCCGCGGCCATCTGCCCGGACTGGTCGATGTCCCGGCGGACGGTGTCGAAGTCGGCCAGCAGCGCCCGCCGCTCGCCGATCTTCTCCAGCGTCACCCCGGCGGCCGGGCTGAAGTTCGGCAGCTTGAACGGGCCGGCGGCGGCCGGGTCCGCCTGCGTCTCGAACGGCTGGTGCGCCACCCCCAGGTACGCCGCCCCGGCGCCGGGCACCACCCGCGGGATCATCACGTAGCCGGGCAGCGTCGGCGACAGGTGGCCGAGTTGCTTCGACACCACCGAGCCGAGCGACGGGTGGACGTTCTCGTCCGGGTTCGGGCCGGGGCCGTACCCGGTGAAGCAGATCTGGTCGCCGGTGCTGTGCCCGGCGTCGTCGTGGTGCAGGCTGCGGACGATGCTCCACTTCGCCATCGCCTTCGCCGACAGCGGGAGCATGTCGCTGAGCGTGATGCCGCGGACGGCCGACGGGATGACGCCGAACTCGCCGCGGATTTCGACCGGGGCGTCCGGCTTCGGGTCCCACATGTCGTGGTGGCTCGGCCCGCCCCGCATCCACAGCAGGATGACCGCGTTCGCGCGGGCGGATTTCGGCGAGTCGGCCCGCAGCAGTTGCGCCAGTGACAGCCCGGTGGCACCGAGCACGCCGGCCTTGACGAACGACCGGCGGGACGGTTCGCGGAGGGTGGCCCGGAACTCCGGGCAGCCGGTGCGGGTGGCGGGCATGGGGAGGTGCTCGGGGCGGCGGGGTCAACGGCTCAAGTATGGCAGAGAGCGGGCGGCGGGGCAAGTCTTCGCCGCGACCAGCGGGAGCGCGAACCGCTCCCGCTGGTCGCGGCGAAGATCGGCGTACAACAACCCCCGACCCCCGCAAGAGGCCGGCCGATGCCCTTCACCCCGATGGAACTGATGATCTGCGCCGCCGCCGGCGAGCTGGACGACGGCCGCACGGTGGCCGTCGGCACCGGCCTGCCGTGCGCCGCCGCCATGCTCGCGCAGAAGACGCACGCCCCCAACCTGGTCATCTGCTTCGAGGCCGGCGGGCTGGCCCCGCTGCTGCCCACCATGCCGATCAGCGTCGGCGACAGCACCACCTTCCACAAGGCGGTGCTGGCCACGTCGATGACCGACGTGATGCAGTTCTGCCAGCGGGGGATGATCGACTACACGTTCCTGAGCGGCGCGCAGATCGACCCGTTCGGCAACCTGAACAGCACCATGATCGGCACCGACTACGCGAGACCGAAGGTGCGGCTGCCCGGCAGCGGCGGGGCGAACGACCTGGCGTCGTTCTGCTGGCAGACGCTGATCGTGATGAAGCACGACGCCAAGAAGTTCGTGCCCAGGCTCGACTTCCTGACCACGCCCGGCTACCTGAGCGGACCGGGGGCGCGGGAGGACGCCGGACTGCCGGCGAACACCGGCCCGCACCGGGTGATCTCGGATCTGGCCGTGATGGACTTCCACCCGGAGTCGAAGCGGATGCGGGTGCGGAGCCTGCACCCCGGCAAGACGCTGGCGGAGGTGCAGACCGCGACCGGGTTCGAGCTGCTGGTGTCGGAATCGGTGAACACGACGCCGGAACCGACGGAGCTACAACTCAGCATCCTGCGAACGCAGGTGGACCCGGGCCGATACATCCTCGGCCGCGCGGGGTGATGCCGAGTCTTGTAGGTCACGGTCGAAGCCTGGCGGGAGCGAGGCGAGTTCCCGCCTCTGCGGGGTTGTTCGACTGAAAGACGGAGAACAAACGCAGCCGGCCCGCGGAGTCGTCCGCGGGCCGGGGGGTATGACAGGCTTGGCTTTCAGTAACCGGCAGTCTTCGCGAGCCGCTTCCGCGCTCGGCGGACGGCCCGCTTGACGACGTTCGACCCGTTGAACTTGATCTCCAGGGTTAGCAACTCTTCCGGCGTGAGGGGAGGCACGGACGGCGTGGGCGCATGCGGCCTCCGCTCCTCAGGCGGATGTTGCTGATCCAGCCGACGGACGATGGCGTCTTCCATTGCGAGGTACTCCGATGTCACCCCAGTCGCGTGCCAGCCGGCGGCCGGCGGCAGTCCGGCGGATCTTCCGCAGTCCGGACTCCCACTCAGCTTCGACCTGATCCGGGGTTACGTGTAGGTCGTATCGTTCGTTCACGAATTCGGCCAGGGGGCCGTAACGGTCCCGCTTGTTGAGTTCCGCACCGCGCTCCAGGAACGTGGTGAACACCTTCCGTTCCAGAACTGTCAGGCCGGCGGTCTCGAACGCCTGGCGTAGCGTGTCGATGAGATCTTGGTGTTCGGGAGTCACCGTGGTGGGCATTTCCCGCTCCACGGTGTTGCCGTTGCGGTCTTCGACCTTCCACGGCCCGGTCGGGCAAATCCGGATCACCGTCGGGCGATCCGCGATCGTGTCTTCCCAGGTGTACCCGGCATCGGCGGGCTGCGGCAACTGCGCCTGCTTGAGCTTCTTGGAGCGGCGACGCATCCGCTTGGCGGCCGCCCGCTTGAAGAAGCAGAAGCCGAACGTCGAGACGCCATCCGACTCCAAGATGAGCGTGGCCTTGTCCGGGCACTTCAAGACGAAGTGGGCGATCGCCGCCAAGCCGTCCTGGTAGGAGTCCGCGATGTCTTCGAGCGACAGCATCCCGCGGCCGACCCACTTGATGAGGTTCCACACCTGTCGGCGGTGTTCACCGTGGATGGTCTTCAGGATCTCGGTCGCTTTCTCGTCCAGCGTGTCTTGGGCGGTCGGCTCGACCGCCCGGGTAGTTACGGTCGGGGGATCCGTTGCGGACCGTTGTTTGTCGGTTTCCATGGTGCCGGGCCTCTCAGGGGTAGTTGAGGAGCGTCAACGTGGTTCGGTAAGGTCCGGCGTGGGGCTGATCCGGCCCCACGCCGGATCGGATTGTCCATGGGATCTTCACTGCTCCCGCTCATGGTGATTCACCTCGGTTGCGTGTACCGATGTCGGATGACGCACGGAGTAATAATCGGATCAAAACGCCGCCGCGGGCGGTGGCCGTCCCGCGGCGGTACTTCCGGCGACGAGCGCCGTGAGGGCGATGGGCGAAGTTCGTTACTGGCAGGTCGAGTCGGTCGCGGTCTTGCCGGTGGTTGCGATCGCACCGGACTTGGTGAGCGTGTTGATGGTACCAGCGCCGTCGTCCATGGTGCAAGCGCCGGTCGGGTTATCGGTCGTCGAGGTTTCTTCGCCGGTCGAGGTTTCCGGCGCCGGGGTTTTCGTCGCCGGGGTCGTCGGGGTTCCGGTTTCGCTCGACTTGGTACTCGTGGTCTTCGGGGTCGTGGTCTTCGGGGTCGTGGTCTCGCTCAGCTCCAGGGTCGTCGGCAAGATGGTCGAGGTCTTCATGGCTCTGTCCTTGTGAAAAGGTGGTGAGAAACATGGTCACGAAAGTGGCCACAGGGTGTCGAGCAGTCGCTCGAACTCCGCTTCCTCGTTGCAGTCGTGCGAGTAGGTGCGGTAGCTCCACGAGTTGGTCGGCCGGATCGGCGGGGGCTTCGTCGGTTGGGTGGAGATGGTGGGCGTGTCCGTACTCTCCGGGGTGGCGTGCAGGTGGTCAACGAGCCCCATGATTTGATCCGGTTGCGTGGTGCCGACGTCACCGCTCAGGACCGCCCTGAGCCTGATGGCGACTGCTCGTACATTGCGCCAGCCAAAAACCACCCTGTGGAATCTGCGGGAAAATCCAAAAAAATGCCGCGGGCCGGGCGGGAGGTTTTGTCCTCCCGCCCGGCCCGCGCCACGAGACGAGCACTACTTCTCCTGCTGGTGGGCAATTCGCTTCTTCGCCCGGCGGATGGCACGGGCAACTACATCCCCGCCGATCATCATGTTCAGCGTCGCCAGTTGCTTCGCGGTCAGGGCCGGCGTTGCTTCTGCCTCCTGAACCGGGTGGGTGAGGATGTGGACGAGTTCTACCAGGGTTGCGGGGTCGGCATTCTCGAGCGGGAGCGCCGCAGGCGATTCGTCCGAGGTGTCGCGCTTGCTCTTGCCCATGTGCGCCCTCCCAAGCGGAACTTGGGCGAGTGATCCGCAGTATCTGTACGTTCTACTCGCCCGCGACAGGGGCGGCTCTCGCCCCAAAAATGCAAAAGGGGTGCCGCGATTCTGCGGCACCCCCGTAGTTTTCGGCTGAACCGATACTAGGCAGCGTTCTGATCGGCCACAAACAGGAGCGCGGCGATGAGGATCGAGACCTCCATCACCGCCGCCAGGGCGAGGAGCTGGTGGGCCAGCCGGCGGGAACCCCGTGGCAGGGTCAGCCGCCGCAGGAGCCAGCGCCCCACGGCCGGCATCTGGTCCGGGCGCCGGAGCGATCGGGACAGGTACGGCCAGACGATGAGCAGCGAGCCGGTGGTGTGCAGCAGCGACAGAACGAGTTGAATCACCTTCGCGAACATAGCCACCTCCAAAGGTGCCTGTGAGCCAGATGGGAAATGGAGAGGTGCCCGCGCACGGCCCACAGTGTGCGGACAAGGTAGGAAGTGCGAATCGGGCCCGATGTCCCTCGGTGAAAGCAACCCGCGAAGGGTGCCCCTCGGGACAGATGTTGGGCCCGATTCGCACAGCGAGTACTGATGCCCCGCGTACTAGTACTTGCAGTGTCCGGTCGATTGGACCCAGAAAGTTCCCCGAAAGGCGGGCGCGGTGCGGATGGTGTCGGAGAAGTGCCCACCGGCGGCTTACCCACATGAGGACTGGACACACCCTGCGGGAACGGAACACCGGCCAGTCGTAAGAAAAGCCTGTCCACCACCCCCGAGGGCCGGTCATGCCCCGTGTTCTGCTAGTCGTCTTGTTCCTTGCCCCGGTTGCGGTCGCTGCCGACAACTGGCCGAGTTGGCGCGGCCCGACGTCCAACGGCGTCGCCGCCGCGTCCGCCGACCCGCCCACCAAGTGGGACGAGAAGACCCACATCAAGTGGAAGGCCCCGCTCACCGGCCGCGGCAGTGCCACCCCGGTCGTGTGGGACGACCAGGTGTTCGTCCTCACCGCCACCAAGACCGACCGCGAGGCCAAGCCGGACGAACTGCCGCCGCAAGACCCGAAGCGGGACCTCCGCACCACCGCCCCGAAGCAGTTCTACAAGTTCGAGGTGGTCAGCTTCGACCGGGCCACCGGGAAGGAGAAGTGGCGGAAGACGGCGGCCGAGTTGGTGCCGCACGAGGGGCACCACGAGACGCACTCGTACGCCGCCGGCTCGCCGGCCACCGACGGCAAGCGGCTGTACGTGTCGTTCGGCTCGTTCGGCGTGTTCGCCTACGACCTGTCCGGCAAGCAGTTGTGGAAGCGGCAGTTCGGCCTCATCCAGTCGCGGTTGGGGTGGGGCGAGGCGGTCACGCCGGTGGTCCACGGCGACACCGTGCTGCTCAACTGGGACCAGGAGGCGAACTCGAAGCTGATCGCGGTGGACGCCGCCACCGGCGAGACGAAGTGGGAGACGCCGCGGGACGAGAAGACGACGTGGACGGCCCCGTGCGTGGTCGAACACAAGGGGGTCACGCAGGTGATCATGAACGGCACCACCCGCATCCGCAGCTACGACCTGGCCACCGGCAAGGAGATCTGGCAGTGCAGCGGGATGACGGCCAACCCCATCCCCAGCCCGCTGACCGACGGCGAGTTCG
>JALHQU010000184.1 GCA_022841795.1 Fimbriiglobus sp. | reverse complement strand
ATGGGGGGGGCGTCCACCACGGGGGTGGCGGTCGCGACCGCCGCCACACCAGACGATCGCGCCGGCGGGGGCGGGAGGGCCGCGGTGCGGGGCCGGGGCATCGGGTTGATCGTCGGCGTCGGCCGGCCGGGCGGCGGGCGGTCCTCCACCGCCGGGTCCGGCAGGTCGAACAGGGCGTACCCGTCGCTACTGTCCTGGCTGTCGTCGCGGTGCGGGGCCGGGGTGATGACGAGCGGGGCCGGGGTGACGACCACGCTCGGGGCGGCGCCCGGCTGGATCAGCCCGCCGACGGCCTCCACTACCTCGGCTGCCGACTGGTACCGCTCCTCCCGCTTGAGCGCCATCATCTTCTTGATGACGCCGATGAGCGTCTGGTAGTCGGCCGCCTCGGCCGGGGTCCGCGGCGACGGCGGGTCGAACTTGCCGTACACCGGCGGCTTCTTGCCGGTGACGGCCAGCCAGAAACTGGCCCCCAGTCCGTACACGTCCGCCCGCGCGTCCACGTTGTGGCTGTCGCTCGCCTGCTCCGGGGCGATGTACGCGGCCAGCCCGAGCACCGCCCCGCCGCGGGTCAGGTTCTCGTCGTCCCCGGCGTACCGGGCCAGCCCCAGGTCCAGGATCTTCAGCCGCCCGTCCCGGCCGATCATCATGTTGGACGGCTTCACGTCCCGGTGCACCACCCCGGCCTGGTGGGCGACGTGCAGCCCGGACGCCGCCTGCCACAGCAGCATGGCCGCCGCCCGCGGGCCCAGCCGCCCCTCGTCCCCGAGCACCCGCAGCAGACTCCGCCCGTCCACGTACTCCATCACCAGGTAGTGCAGCCGGTCGTCCCGCCCCAGATCATACGCGTGGACGATGTTCGGGTGGCGGATGGCCGCCGCCGCCATCGCCTCCCGCTCGAACCGCTTCACCGCCTCCTCGCTCTGCGCCTTGTCCGCCTGCAGCACCTTCACCGCCGCCCGCCGCTTCATCCGCGTGTGCTCGCACAGGTACACCTGGCTGTTCGTGCCGGTGCCGATCTTGTCCAGCACCTTGTACGGGCCGATGAAGTAGCGGTGCCACCGCCCGCGGAGCAGGTGCTGCGACTGGAACGGGGAGAGCAGCCCGGCGGCCACCATCCGCTCGGCCAGCTTGGCGGCGGACAGCACCTCGTTCTGCTGGCTACAGAACCCCTGCACCCGCTCCGGTTCGAGCAGGTTGCTCTTGGTCAGCACTTCCAGGAACTCGCTCAACGACAACTGTTTCGCCATGACACACCGGAAGGGAAGGGCGCGCGAGCGGGCCGCGGCCGAAGCGTAGTTCAAACTTGCGGCCGAAGTGGGGCGAGTTGTCGGAACTGCGGGCAACGTTGCGGAAGACGAGCGACCGCCCCGGCGGTTCGGCCGGGGCGGGAAAAGTGCAGGCGGGGGCGAAGCCGGCGGGAGCAGAATTCGGCCGGGGGAAGAGCCACCGGCGGGCGGGGTGTGTTCCACTCGCTCCGCGAGTGGGTCGGAGCCACTCGCGGAGCGAGTGGAACACTGACGGCCGGCTACTTCGCCCGCGGTTCCACCCCCATCAGGTGCCGCACGAAGAAGTCCGCCCGCCGCCGCTGGCCGTAGGGCGTCTCGCACGCCCCGTGCCCGCCGCCGGGCACCACCAGCAGGTCGAAGTCCTTGTTCGCCTTGATGAGCGCGCTCGCCACCTGGAACGTGCTGGCCGGGTCCACGTTCTTGTCCAGCTCGCCGACCACCAGCATCAGTTTGCCCTTCAGGTTCTTCGCCTGGGTCACGTTCGACTGCTCCTCGTAGTGCTTGCCGACCGGCCAGCTCATCCACAGCTCGTTCCACCAGATCTTGTCCATGCGGTTGTCGTGGCACCCGCAGTCGGACACGGCGGCGGTGTAGAAGTCGCCGAACGCCAGCACCGCCCGCGTGCTGCTCTGCCCGCCGGCGCTGCCGCCGAAGATGCCGACGCCCTTGCTCAGGTCCATCTGCGGGTACTTGGCCGCCGCCGCCTTGATCCACGGGATGCGGTCCGGGAACCCGCTGTCGCCCAGGTTCTTCCAGCACACGTCGTGGAACGCCTTGCTCCGCCAACTGGTGCCCATGCCGTCGATCTGCACGACGATGAACCCGAGTTCGGCCATCGCCATCGGCGAGCGGATGAGCGGGTTGAACGCCTTCGGCACGTGGTGCCCGTGCGGGCCGGCGTAGATGTACTCGATCACCGGATACTTCTTCGCCGGGTCGAAGTTGGTCGGCCGGTGGATGAGGCCGTAGATGTCCGTCTGGTCGTCCCGGCCCTTCGCCGTGAACCGCTCCGGCGGCTTCCACCCAACTTTATCCAGCTTCGTGATGTCGGCGGTTTCGAGCGTCAACACCTTCTTCCCGTCGACCGTCTGCCGCAGTTCCGTCACCGGCGGTTGATCCACCCGCGAGAACGTGGTGAGGTAGTGCTTGCCGTCCGGGGCGAACCGCAGGGCGGGGTGCGTGCCGTCCCCGTCGGACAGGTGCGTCAGGCCGGTGCCGTCCAGCTTGATGCGGGCGTGGTGGGTGTGGTACGGGTCCTGGGCGGGGAACAGGCCGTTCGCCTGGAACCGCACCTCGCGGGTCTTCTCGTCCACCGCGTCCACCCGGCGGACCAGCCACTCGCCCTTGGTGATCTGGTTCTTCACCGCCCCCGTCTTCAGGTCGATCAGGTACAGGTGGTTCCACCCGTCCCGCTCGCTCATCCACACCATCTCGTCGGTGTCGTCCAGGTACTGCGCGTACATCTTGTGGGCGTAGTCGAAGAACGTCTTGCACTCCTCGTTCACCACCGGCGTCACCTTCCCCGTGGCTGCGTCGACGGACAGCACCCGCATGACCGTGTGGCCCCGCTGGTTGTACACGAAGTGGAACCGGGTGCCGTCCTTCGACCAGTGCTCGTAGCTCACGTCCCACGGGTTCGGGAACAGCTCGTCCGAGACGGGGACCTCTTTTTTCGCGGTCACGTCGAACAGGTGCGGCTTGGCCTGCGGGATCGGGTCGCCCGGCTTCAGGTAGTCGTAGGTGCTGGTCTTCGGCTGGAGTTGATCGCGGGGCGAGGTTTCCACCAGCGTCACCTTGCGGTCCCCGCCGGCTTTCGTCTTGATGGCGACGAAGTGCTTCGAGTCCGAGGCCCAGAACACCCGGCCGTAGCTGTCCGCCGCCTTGCCGTCGGTGGTGAGCGGGGTCTCCTCCTTCGACTCGCGGTTCACCAGGACGACGTTGAACTCCTTGATGGTGATCGTCCACTTGCCGTCCGGCGAGTTGCTCTGCCGCCCGCCGCCCCGTCGCCCGCCGGGACCGGCCGGCCCCGGCCCGGTCGGCAGCGCCGCCGCCGCCTTCTCCTTCAGGTCGTCTGCCGTCACCACCGTGCGGGTGCCCTTCGCCGGGTCCACCAGCACCAGCTCCTTCTTCTGCTCGGGCAGCGACACCTCGTAGCTGAACGTGCCGTCGGCGTACCACTTCGGCTCCACCTTGTCGCGGAACACCTTGTCGGCGAACCGCTGCCGCAGGCCGAGCGAGCGGTCGTAGTCGGCCTGGGTGCCCTGAGCGAAGGCGGGGGAGGTGAGAAGGAGCAGGGCGAAGAAGGCGGCGGGGCGGGGCATGAGGTTACTCGTACACCTGGGGGTTGACGCAGTGCGGCAACCGCTCGCCGCGGACGCCGGCGAGCAGGTTGGCCGCGCACAGCCGGGCCATCGCGTCGCGGGTGCCGGTGGTGGCCGACGCGACGTGCGGGGCGATGATACAGTTCGGCAATGTGAACAACTCGTGAGAGGGCGGCAGCGGCTCCGGGTCGGTCACGTCCAGCCCGGCGGCAAAAATAGTCCCCGCCCGTAGCGCCGCGGCCAGCTCCGGCTGATCGACGTGCGGCCCGCGGGCGGTGTTCACGAACACCGCCGTCCGTTTCATCTGCCGGAACTGCTCGGCCCCGAACATGCCCGTGGTGGTCGGGTTCAGGTCGGCGTGGACGGATACGAAGTCGCTCTCGGCCAGCAGGGTGTCGAAATCGACGTGCTTCGCCCCGAGTTCGCGGTCGACGTCCGGCTTCGGCGACCGGGCGGTGTACAGGACTTTCATTCCCCAGCCGTGGTGCAACCGCTTCGCCGTGGCGAACCCGATGCGGCCCATGCCGACGATGCCGACGGTGCGGCCGACCAGATCGCACCCCAGCCAGCCGGTCGGCTCCCAGGTGATCCAGCGACCTTCTTTGGCGTCGGTGCTATTCTCTCCCAGCCGACGGGCGGCGGCGAGCAGCAGCGTCACCGCGATGTCGGCGGTGGCGTCGGTGAGCACGCCGGGGGTGTTGCCGACCGGGATCTTGCGGACGGTGGCGGCGGGCAGATCGACGTTGTTCACCCCGACGGCGAAGTTGGACACCACCTTCAGAGTTGGGGCGGCGGCGAGCAGGGCGGCGTCTACCTTGTCCGTCAACAGCGACACCAACCCGACGCACCCGGCCACCCGCTTCCGCAGTTCATCGGCCGGCGGCGGTAGGCGGTCCGGCCATACGTCCACGTCGCACTCGGCGGCGATGGGGGCGAGGCCGGCGTCCGGGAGGCGGCGGGCGACGAACACACGCGGGCGGGTCATGGCGTGGGGTCTGTGCGGTGGTCTACTTCTTTTGTACCACCTTGCCCGCCAGCTTGAAGTTGGTGAACGCGGCCGTTGTATCCTGGTTCACGGTCTGCCGCACGAACACGCCGACCGTCACCTCGTCGGGCAGGGTCAGGTCCGGCTGCCGGTCCGTTTCCCGCCAGGTCACCCCGTCGGGGTTCTCGCACCCGTGGTACACCCGCAGCTTGCCGTCCTTCCGGGCGATCCGCATCAGCAGCTCCTTCTTGCCGAGGTTGTACGGGTCGCCGAACGACCGCAGTTCGACCGGCTTCACCCCGGCCGCGTCGCCCGCCTGCCAGCGGAAGCTGACCGTGTCGGTGTCCGCGCCGGGGTCGGACGTGATCGCCCCCCACTCGCGGTAGCACAGGCAGGCCGCGTCCTTCGACCGCACATACAGGCCCGAGGCGACCGCCGCCTGCACCTTCTCGGTCGTCACCGCCGTCTTCGTCTGCGCCAGCACCCGCACCGACAGGTCGAAGTCGCCGGTGACGACCTGTTCCGTCCGCGGGGCGGTGGCGTCCCGCGGCGAGTCCGGCTCGAACTCGCGGGTGCCCTTCGGGATGTTGACCACCAGCCGCTCGTCCTTCCACCGGATGTCGTCCCGGCGGTCGGTCAGGACCGCGGCCCCCCACCGCGCCAGCTTCTGCGCGTCCGTCTCTTTCGGCACCGGGGCGGCGACGGCCAGGGCGAGGATGACGAGCGGGATCACTTCTTCTCCTCGGTCAGCGGCTTGATCTCGTACTCGGTGAACTCGACGCTGTACTCGGCGTCGGTACTCTGGCAGGCCACCGGGCCGACGTTCACCGCCGCCCCGAGGGTGGTCATCTTCATGTTGGAGAAGTTCTGCCACTTCTTGCCGTCCGCGCTGAACTCGCTCTTGATCTCCTCGCCCTTGCGGGTCACCCGCAGGTACGTCGGCTTGTCCGCCGCGTCCTGCCCGCCGGACCCGCTGCCGCTGCCGCCGTTGCGGTGCATGACCTGCATCAGCCGCCCGGTGGTCCACTTGTCCCCGGTCTTGGTGATCATGTTGCACACCGAGAACGTGTTCTTCGCGTCGTCCGCATCAATGAACCCGATGCCGGCGGCCACCATCGTCTTCTGCTTCGCCGCCTCCGCCTTCCCGGCCTCCGGTTTGAACGTGTGCTGGATGCGGACGGTGAGGACGAAATCGCCCTCCACCTTGCGGACCATGTGTGGGCGGACGGTCTTGCCGTGGTCCACCTCATGCACCGGGTGGGTGGTGGGCACGACGATCCGCAGGCCGTCCTTGCCCGCCGGCTCGTACTTGCAGGTGCTGTCCGGGTTCACCTGCTCGCCGAACGTCTCGGACAACTTCTTGGCGTTGGCTGCCTTCGGCACCGGGGCGGCGAGGGCGACGGCGGGCAACAGCAGGACGACAAGCAGGGTGCGGAACATGAGGCCACTCCGGGGAAGCTGGCGGCTACCGCCCATGCTACACCGGCGGGCGGGGGAAGGGGGTGGCGATTTGGTAACGACCCGCTCCCGTAGGTCGCGGCGAAGAGCGCGGTCAGTACACCTTGTCGATCACCGACGCGCTGCCAGGCAGGATCGGGTTCGGCCGGCCAGCCACGTCGTACACCATGTCGTGCGGGTCGATGCCCAGGTTCTTGTACACCGTCGCCAGCACCCACGGGTATGGCACCGGGTCGGTCTTCGCCTCGCCGGCCACCGCGTCGGTGCCGCCGATCACCTGCCCGGTGCGCATCCCGCCGCCGGCCAGCAGCGCGAAGTTCACCCGCGCCCAGTGGTCCCGCCCGGCGTCCTTGTTGATCTTCGGGGTGCGGCCGAACTCGCCCCACACCACCACCGTGCAGTCCCGGTCCAGCCCGCGGGCATGCAAATCCTCCACCAGCGCCGAGATGCCCTGGTCGAACGTCGGCAGGTGTTGTTTCAGGTGGCCGAAGTTGCCGCCGTGCGTGTCCCAGAACCCGTACCCGAGCGTGACCACGCGGGCGCCGGCCTCGACCAGCCGGCGGGCCATCAGCAGTTGCTCGTTCCACAGCGGGGCGCCGTCGCCCAGGTGCTTCGGGCTGCCCTTGCCGTAGCGGTCCCGCAGGGTCGGCGGCTCCTTCGAGATGTCGAGTGCGTCCACCAGCTTGCTGCTGGTCAGCACGTCGAACGCCCGGTCGTGGAACGTGTCCAGGCCCAGAGTGCCGCCCGTTTCCGCCTGCCGCTTGATGCGGTCCATGTCACTCAGCAGCGCCTGCCGGTCGGTCAGCCGGTCGGCCGGCACGGTCAGGTTCTTCATCACCGCCACCTCGTCCCCGTCCACCTTCACCCCGGCGGCGGACCGGCCGAGCATCATCGGGCCGGGCGAGTTGTACGGCTTGTGCTGCATGGTCGGGCTGAGGTCCACGAACGCCGGCACCAGCGGGTCGGTCGGCCCCTGCACCTTGGCCACCACGCTGCCGAAGTGCGGCCGCTTCTCCCGCTTCGCCGGGTCCATCGGCAGGCCGGTGTAGCTCATCCAACTGCTGTGCTCGTCCGGCTGGCCGACGACCGTGCGGATGACCGCCAGCTTGTCCGCGATCTTCGCCAGCTTCGGCACCTTGTCGGTGAATTGCACGCCGGGGATGGCCGTCGGGATGACGCCGAACTCGCCGCGGACCTCGGCCGGGGCGTTCGGTTTCGGGTCGAACGTGTCCTGGTGGGCCATCCCGCCGGACAGGTACACCATGATGACCGACTTGTGCCCGCCTTTCTTCCCGCCGGCCGCCTCCGCCCGCATCAACCCGGACAGGGTCAGCCCGCCGACCCCGAGCGCCCCGACCTGGAGGAACGAGCGCCGAGACAGGCCGTCGCAGTGGCGGCCGCGGCCGCCGAGGAGGGTGAGCATCAGGCCGAACTCCGGACACGAACGTGTGCTGGGGTGGGAGTGAGATTCTATCACGACCGCGGGGCGAGGTGCAACCACTGGGGTCGCGAAGCCGCTTGCGGCTTCGCGTGAGCGGCGAATACACATTCCGCTCGGGTGTGGTAAAATGGCGTCAGACACCCGTTCCCCCGGACCCCGCCGATGGCCCGCAAGACCTCGAAATCGAACATCGTCGCGTTCAAGGTGGAGGACGACCTGGCCGAGTTCCTCAACAACCTGCCGAACAAGAGCGACTTCATCCGGAAGGCCATCCTGGCGCAGTTCGGCATGACCTGCCCGCTGTGTACCGGGTCCGGGGTGGTGCCGCGGGGCGTCCACGACCACTACAAGCCGGTGCTGGAGTCGCACACCAAGCGGGGTTGCGACAAGTGCAAGACGGCGGTGGACATCCCGCTGAGTACCGAGGGGGCGAGCGGGGCCGACAAGAAGCGGTACGAGCAGTTCCTGCGGAGCGGGCACCTGTACTGCGCCAAGTGCTACGCCAACATCCCGAAGTGCGACGACTGCGAGTGGCACGTGCCGATGGAGAAGGTGGCCGAGCACTTCAAGACGGTGCACGCACACTGATTCTCGTTCCCACGCTCCGCGTGGGAACGCACGGGCCGGACGCTCCGCGTCCGTCGAAAGAGTGCGACGCAGAGCGTCGCGGACTTGGGTTCCCACGCGGAGCGTGGGAACCAGGATTAATCCCATGCCCGACCTCGTCACCCGCGTTCAGACCGCCCTCCGGGACCACGCCGGCCCGGAGATGGGACTGGACGGGTCGCTGATCGAAGTGGTCGTAGTCGCCGACGGCATCGCGTCGGTGCGGTTGGCCGGGGCGTGCGCCAGTTGCCCGGCGTCGCTGAGCGTCATCATCACCGGGTTGGAGCAAGAGTTGAAGAAGCACGTCCCGGAAGTGGACATCATCGAGGCTGTGGGGTAGCTGTCGAGACCTCACCCCCCCGGCCCCCTCTCCCTGTCTTCCGGAGCTTCCGCTCCGGCGGGAGAGGGGGAGAAAGAGAAGGTGGTCTTCAACCCTCTCCCGCCTGCCCGTCAGGGCAGGGAACAGGGAGAGGGTGGCGAGCGAAGCGAGCCGGGTGAGGTCTTCTTCCGCATCCCCGCGGCTTTCCGCATTTGGTATCATCTCTCCCGACCCGCCTTCCTCTTCCCTCCGAGTTCGGTCATGCCACGCACCTTGCTAATCTGCTTACTCTCTTGCCTTTCCATCTCACCCGTGTTCGCCCAGCGGGAGTACGGGTTCGACAACCGCAAGCCGTCCGGCCAGGAGTACCTGACGCCGGACGAAACCGTCAAGCGGATGAAGGTGGCCCCGGAGTTCGAGGTGAAGCTGTTCGCCGGCGAGCCGAACTGCGTCAACCCGATCGCGTTCACCATCGACGAGAGGGGCCGGGTGTGGGTGGTCGAGTGCTTCGAGTACCCCAGCCGCACGCCGAAGGGCAAAGCCCCGCGGGACCGCATCGTCATCCTCGAAGACACCGACGGTGACGGGGTGTGCGACAAGCGGACGGTGTTCGCCGAGGGAAAGGACTTCCCGGTGAGCGACGAGCGGAAGAAGGCCGGGCTGGGGGCGTTCGACCTGGCGTCGGGTATTGAAGTGGGCAACGGCGGGGTGTACGTCGGCGCCCCGCCGTACCTGTGGTTCATCGAGAACAAGGCCGACAAACCGGGCAAGTTCGAGCGGGTGCTGAGCGGGTTCGGCAGCGAGGACACGCACGAGACGCTGAACACCTTCCAGTGGGGGCCGGACGGCTACTTGTACGGCCTGCACGGGGTGTTCACGCAGTCCAACGTCTACAACGCGAACGATCTTCGTGGCGAGCCGGGAGCGTCAGCGACCGGAGACAAAGCCGGCAAACCTCCGGTCGCGGACGCTCCCGGCTCGCCGGTGAAGATGAACGCCGCCGTCTGGCGGTTCCACCCGAAGACGAAGAAGTTCGAGATCTTCGCCGAGGGCACGAGCAACCCGTGGGGCCTGGACTGGCGGAACACCGACGGCCAGTTCATCCTGGCGTGCTGCGTCATCCCGCACCTGTACCACATCGTGCCCGGCGGCATCTACAAGCGGCAGGCGGGGGCGAGCTACAACCCCTACGCCTACGGCGAGATCAAGGAGATCTGCGACCACACGTTCCACAAGGAGAGCGGGTGGGCGCACGCCGGGCTGATCTCGCTCGACGCCCCGCACATCCCGGAGAAGTACCGCAACAGCGTCATCTTCGGCAGCATCCACGGGTGCAGCGTCAAGCAGAACATCCTGAAGCCGAACGGCAGCAGCTTCACCGCCAGCCGCGGCGACGACTTCCTGGTGAGCGGGGACAAAAACTTCCGCCCGATCAACATGAAGTGGGGGCCGAACGGCGACATCTACCTGATCGACTGGCACGACCAGAACCCGTGCCACCAGGCGAAGGCCGAGGATTGGGACTACCAGCGCGGCCGGGTGTACCGGATTGAGTTGAAGGGTACGAAGGCGTGCAAGCCGTTCGACCTGTCGAAGTGGCCGGACGACGAACTGGTCGCCCTGTCCAGTTGGGTCGGCGGGGGCGGGGGGGGGCAACGCACCGCCGGGCCGAAGTTGCGGGACATCACCCGCCACGACACGCCAGGGAACCCCAGGCCGACGACGTATTGGGTGAGGACGGCCAACCGGCTGCTGACCGAGCGGTGGGAGAGGCTGGAGGACGCGACGAAGGACGCGCTCGTCGGCCAACTCGGGCACGACTACTTCCACCACGCGACGGGCGGGGCGTCCGAGAAGCAGTTGCTCGCCCGCATCGAGGAGACGTTCCGGCACGAGGAGTGGATGCGGCAGTCGCGGCCGGGAACCCCGAAGGAGTACGCGGCCGGCGGGCGGGCCGGACTGGTGCGGGCGCTGGCCGACGTGGGGATCGGCCCCGACGGGCTGAAGCGGCTGACCGAACTGGCCGGCCGGGAGCAGTATCTGAATGTCCGCCGCGAACTGGCGTCCGCCGCCGTTCGGCTGACGGACAAGCACGACGTGACCGAACTGCTGCACTCCCTGATGAAGCGGGGAGATGCCAAAGACCCGCTCATCCCGCACCTGACATGGCTGGCCTACGAGAAGGTCATCAGCAAGAAGGACGGCGCCGCGAACCGGGCGGAGAAGGAGTTGGCGTTCCTGGCGAAAGAAGCCCCGGACAACATCTTCGTCCGCGATCACATCGTTCCCCGTGTGATGCGGCGGCTGGTCGCCACCGGGCAGCCGGACGACCTGAAGCTGTGCGTCAAATTCCTCGCCGACGTGACGGACGTGAACACCCGCGAGAAGGCGATGGACGGGCTGGCGGTCGCGCTCGCCGGTCAGACGGTGGACGCCCCCGAGAACTGGAAGGCCCTTCAGCCCGAACTCCGCAAGGACGGCCGGCTGGCCGGGCTGACGAACAAGCTGGCGGTGAGCTTCCGCGACCCGGAGGCGGTGAAGCGGGCGTTGGCGGTACTCGAAGACTACTCGAAGCCAGAAGGTGAACGCACCGAGGCCATTCGCCAGTTGGTGCTTCTGAAAGCGAAAGACGCTGATGTAACGCTGATGAGGTTCGTAACGGGGCACAAGGGCGCCATGCCTTTGCGGATAGAAGCCGCACGCGGACTGGTGGCGTTCGACAAGCCGGGGATAGCGAAAGAACTGCTCGCGGAGTGGAACGCTTTCCCCCAGCCGCTGCGGACAGAACTGGTGAATACCCTGGCGGCTCGCAAGCCGTGGGCGGTGGCACTGCTGAAGGCGATGGAGGCGAAGGCGGTCGACCGCACCCTCGTCACGGATAACACCGTCCTCAAGATGCAGGCGTTCAACGACCGCGAGGTGAACGCGCTCATCGAGAAGGCGTGGGGCCGGGTGCGGAAGACGCCGGACGAGCTGAACAAACTGATCGACAAGACGCGGAACTCGCTGCACGCGGCGCCGGCGTCGTTCGCCCGCGGGAAGAAGGTGTTCGACGCCCAGTGCGCCAAGTGCCACAAGTTCGACGGGGCGGGGAACGAGGTCGGCCCGCAACTGGACGGTGCCGGGCGGGACATCGAGTACCTGCTGGCGAACGTGCTCGACCCGAACCGGGTGGTCGGGGCGCCGTACTTCGTCCGCACGGCGACGCTGCTCGACGGGCAGATCGTCCAGGGCGTGCTGGCCGCGGAGGACGACCAGACGGTGACGCTGAAGGTGGAGAACGCGGTGCTGAAGAAGATCGCCCGCAAGGACCTGGACGGGGCGGTGAAAGTCGCCGAGAAGTCGATGATGCCGGAGGGCCTGGCCGCCGGCATGACCGAGCAGGACTTCCGCGACCTGGTGCGGTACGTCATGGCCAGTCCGTACCTGACCGACGTGACGGTGGGTGACAAGTCGGTGTCAGTGGGGGCGCCGGGCCGCATCCCGCTGCCGGAGGCGAAGGACACCGGCGAGGTGACGATCACGGCCGAGGTGATGGCCGCCGACGAGGTGAGGACACAACTCCAACTGGCGGGCGGGAGCGTGAGCGGGTTCACGGTGAAGCTGGATGGACAGGTGGTGAAGGTGGACGGGGATGCTGTGCCGCTCACGCTGCCGAAGGGCAAGCACACGCTGACGCTCACGGTGAGCTACAAGGGCACCCAGGCGTGGGCGTCCGCCCGGTTCCTCGACCCGGACCGCAAGCTGAGCTACCCCGAGGGGAAATAAGAATGGTGGCCGCAAGAAACGCAAGAAGTCGCAAAAGGTCCGAAATTCAAGGTTTCACTTTGCGTCCTTTTGCGTTTCTTGCGGCTATTTCTGTGCGGCGGCGCAGAGCACCTCGGCCGCTTCGTCCACCTCGTCGTCCGTCGTCCACCGCCCGGCGGTCAGCCGCACCGCCCCGCGGCTGACCGCCGGCGGCACCCGCATCGCGCATAGCACTGCCGACGGCGTGACCTCCAGTTGCCCCGGCTTCGGCTCGTGGCACGCCGCGCCGACGCTGGCCGCCACCCGCGGCACCCGCTCCAGCAGCTTCGGCCCGATCTGCCCGGCGAAGTTGACGTTCAGCGTGTTCGGCAGCCGCAGTGTCGGGTGGCCGTTCAGGGTCACCCGCTCGCCGAGTTTCTCCCGCAGCCTCTGGTGCAACCGGTCGCGGAGTGACATCAGCCTGTCACCGACCGCCGGCAACGCTTCGCGGCACAGTTCCGCCGCCTTGCCCAGCCCGACGAGGTACGGCGTGTTCTCCGTGCCGGCCCGCCGCCCGCCCTCGTGCCCGGCCCCGTGAATCAGCGGTTCCAACTCCACCCCGCCGCGGACGTACAGCGCCCCCACTCCCTTCGGGGCGTACAACTTGTGCCCGGCTATGGTCAGCAGATCGACGGTCAGCTCGTTCACGTCCACCGGCACCTTGCCGATCGACTGGGCACAGTCGGTGTGGAACACGAATTCGTACCGCTTCTTCAACTCACCCACCTCGCGGATCGGCATCAGCGTGCCGGTCTCGTTGTTCGAGTGCATGAGCGTGACCAGGGTGAGCGGGCGGAAGCTCAGCCGAATCGCCCGCCGCACCGCGTCCGGGTCGATCAGCCCCTGCCGATCCACCTTCAGCACCGTCACTGCCGCCCCCTGCCGCCGCAGGAACTCGACCGGCCCGGCCGTCGCCGGGTGTTCCACCGCCGACGTGACGACGTGAACCTGATCCGGGCTGCGGCTGGTGGCGAACAGGCTCGACCAGAACTTCCGCCACACCAGCGGGGCGAGCGGCCGCTGGCACACCCCCTTGATCGCCAGGTTGCTCGCCTCCGACCCGCCGCCGGTGAACACGATCTCGTTCGCCTTCGCCCCGATGAGTGCGGCAACCTGGGAGCGGGCCGCCTCCACCGCGGCGTGCGCCGCCTTCCCGTACTCGTGCGAGCTGCTCGGGTTGCCCCACAGGTTGCGGACGGCGTCGGCGATCACGTCAGCGACGGCCGGATCGACCGGGGTGGTGGCGTTGTAATCCAGGTAGATGGGCGTCATGCGGCCGGGTGTGCGTTCGGGGTGTGATCCGCATGATATACCGTACCGCCCGCGACCCGCCCCGGCCGAGGTGTTATGCTGGAAGTTGCCGCCGCCCGCGAGATCGTATTGCGGCATACCAAGCGGTTGCCGTCGGAGGTCGTCGCGCTCGCGCCGGCGGTGCTCGGGCAGGTGCTGGCCGAGGGCGTGGCCGCCGACCTGGACTCCCCGCCGTTCGACAAGTCGATGATGGACGGGTACGCGGTGCGGGCGGCGGACGGCGGCGAGCGGCGGGTGGTCGGCGA
>JALHQU010000183.1:3715-13811 GCA_022841795.1 Fimbriiglobus sp. | reverse complement strand
GAGTGGTTGAAGACCAACCACCCAGGCGGCTCACGCCGCCGGTTCGCCCGTTCTGCCTCAGAACTTCAACTCCAGCGGCCCGCCCTTCACCTCGATCTGCCGGTCGAGCGACCCCTTGCGGTACGCCTCCGGGAACGCCTCCAGCGCCTGCTCGGTGGCGCTCCCCTTGCCCGGCGTCAGGTAGTAGGTGTAAGTGCCGGACACCATCTTGCCGGAGAAGGTGCCGTCCGCCGGCAGGGTGAAATGCACCTGCTGGGCCTTCCCGCCGGTCGCCTGGAAGAACAGGTTGTACCCGGCAATCGACTTGCCGGCCGGGGCCGGCACCTTGCCCGACACGTCCACCTCCTCGCCGGACGCCGGCACGTCGCCCCCGCACCCGGCGGCGAACAGAACGACCAGCAGCGGAGCGAGCGCAAGAAATCGGCTCATACGGACCTCCGGGAACGGAACGAACCGGCGGGGGCCGCCGGTTCGTCCGGTGTGATGTAAACGGGTCAGTCGATGTTGAACACGATACCGTCGTTCGCCGCCGCCAGCCACTTCAGGGTGAGGGACGGGATGCCGTCCCGCAGGAACCGCACGCTGCCGTCGCCCATGCAGCAGTTCACCCCGCCGGTGTGGAAGCTGAACGGCTCGTCGTTCGGCCCGCAGTTGTTGTTCGCCCAGCGGCACTCCGGCGGCCCGCCGGTCGGCGTCTTGTACTGGTTGATCTGGGCCATCCGGCTGCCCGGCGCGATGGCGTTGCTCGGGCCGGACAGGCCGTTCGCGCCCGCGTCCGGGTCGGCCCAGGCGTACATCCGCCGGCCGCCGCTGCTGCCGCCGCTCCACGCCACCGGGTCGGCCGCGATCGGGGTCGGGCGGGAGGACAGGCTGGCGAACACCCCGGCGGACGGGTGCGCCCGGCCGGCGTCCTCGATGCACAGGATGGTGTTGCTGCTGCCGTCTTGGGCGCCGACGATGGTGCTGCCCCCCTGAGAGTTGGTCCCGCAGGTGAGCATGCCGGCCCGCCCCTGTTGGGCGCGGCGGGCGGAGCCGAACGGGCGGGTGCCGACCGGGCTGTCCGCGCCGGTGGTGAGGCCGTCTTCGATGTCGGAGGAGGCGATGAACATGTAGTCCCAGGCGCCGAACAGCAGCGGGTCGTTCCGCTCCGGGGCGATCGGGGTGCTCGGGCACACGTAGGTCTTGATCTTCGCCTTGGCCGCGGCCACGGTGTTCGGGTACGCCGGGTCGTTGTACACCGCCCCCAGCGAGCCCGGCTGGATGACCGCCCCGTTCAGCCCGTTGTACGCCGCGAACCCGTTCAGCTGGTGGTCCATCAGGCGGAACACGTTCTCCTGCTCGATGTACGGCAGCAGCAGGGTGGGCGTGGACTGGGTCATGTACGTGGTGGTGGTGGTCCCGGTACTGTCGCACTGGCCCGGGTGCGGCAGCTTCATGTACGCGCTCTCGTAGTTGTGGCAGGCCAGCCCGATCTGCTTCAGGTTGTTGCTACAGCTCATCCTGGCGGCGGCTTCCCGCACCTTCTGCACGGCAGGCAGGAGCAGGCCGATGAGGATGGCGATGATGGCGATCACCACCAGCAGCTCGATCAGCGTGAACCCCGCCCGACTCCGACCGGCGTTGCCTTTCACTGCGACTCCCCCCGTGAGACACGGGACGTGTGAAGAAATGAAAACACTCATGCAGATTAACAGTAGCCGGCCGCCGGCCGGCGGAGTGAAACAACCGAGTGTGTTGCGTGAAGATAATAAGTAGACTCCGCGGGCGTCGGGTTCCTCCGCTGCCGCCTCCCCGGTCTGGCCGGCGTTCCGCTATACTGTCCCTCATTCTCAGGCGTTCCGCCGCGGCTTGCCCCTCCCCGAGTTTTCCGCCATGATCCCGGATCGTGCCGACGTTCCCGACACCCCGCCCCTCGACCTGACCGGAATCGGCTTGTCTCACACCGGGCCGGTCCGCCACAACCTGTCGGCGGCGGCGCTGGTCGAACACGCGGTGCGGCGGAACGAGGGCACGCTCACCGGCCTGGGGGCGTTCGCCGCGTTCACCGGCGCCCGCACCGGCCGTAGCCCGAAAGACAAGTTCATCGTGAAGGAGCCGGCGGTCGAGCCGCATGTGAACTGGGGCACGGTGAACCTGCCCCTCCCGCCGGACACCTTCGCCCGCCTGCGCGACCTGGCCGCCGCCTATTTGCAGAACCGCGAGCTGTTCGTGTTCGACGGGTTCGCCGCCGCCCACCCGGCCCACCGCATCAAGCTGCGGGTGGTGAGCGAAACCGCGTGGCACACCCTGTTCGCCCGCTGCCTGTTCATCCGCCCGACCGCCGCCGACCTGACGAACTTCACCCCGGACTGGACCATCCTGCACGCCCCGCACTTCCACCCGGACCCGGCCCGCGACGGGGTGAAGTCGGACGCGGCGGTGGCCATCAGCTTCGAGCACAAGCTGGTGGTGGCCACCGGCACGCAGTACGCCGGGGAGATCAAGAAGAGCGTGTTCACCATCCTGAACTACCTGCTGCCGCGGGCCGGGGTGCTGAGCATGCACTGCTCGGCGAACGTCTGCGCGGCCGGCGACGTGGCCCTGTTCTTCGGGCTGAGCGGCACCGGCAAGACGACGCTGAGCGCCGACCCGGCCCGCCGGCTGATCGGGGACGACGAGCACGGGTGGGCGGACGACGGGGTGTTCAACCTGGAAGGCGGGTGCTACGCCAAGACGATCAAGCTGAGCCGGGAGAAGGAGCCGCAGATCTACGACGCCATCCGGTTCGGGTGCGTGCTGGAGAACGTGCCGATTGATCCGCTCACCCGCGACCCGGACTTCGACAGCCAGGCGGTGACGGAGAACACCCGCGCCGCCTACCCGCTCGACTTCATCCCGGGGTACGAGCCGTCCGGCCGCGGCGGGCACCCGAAGACCATCTTCTTCCTGACGTGCGATGCGTTCGGCGTCCTCCCGCCCATCGCCCGGCTGACGCCCGAACAGGCGGTGCAGCAGTTCCTGTGCGGGTACACGGCCAAACTGGCCGGCACCGAGACCGGCGTGACCGAGCCGACGATCACGTTCAGCACCTGCTTCGGCGCGCCGTTCATGCCGCTGCCGCCGAAGGTGTACGGGAACATGCTGAAGGAGCGGATGCAGCGGTACAACGTGCCGGTGTACCTGGTAAACACCGGGTGGAACGGCGGCGGGGTGGGGGTCGGGTCGCGGATGAAACTGGCGTGGACGCGGGCGCTGCTGACGGCCGCCATGTCCGGCGGGTTCGATGCGGTGCCGTTCGCCCCGGACCCGGTGTTCGGGCTGAGCGTGCCGGCGAGCTGCCCCGGCGTGCCGAGCGAGGTGCTGCTGCCGCGGAACACCTGGCCGGACAAGGCCGCCTACGACGCAACGGCGACCAAGCTGAAGGGCCTGTTCGACGCCGAGGCGAAGAAGTACGGGTGAGCTGTTTGGCCGCTTGCGGCTTCGCCGCCGGCGAAGCTTTCGTAGGGCGGGCACCGCCCACCGTGATTATCACCGGTGGGCGGTGCCCGCCCTACGAAGACTGTCTTCGGCACCGGAGGTGCCCGCGGGTGTAGCCCAGGGCGGAAGCCCTGGGTCCACGTTCCGCAGTTCATACCGCCCCGGAGGGGCCGGCGGACGAACGGCTCCGCCGGCCCCTCCGGGGCGGTTCTGTTTTCCGATTCCGTTACCCAGGGCTTCCGCCCTGGGCTACACCCGTGGGCCGCTCCGCGGCCGGAAGACATTACCACCTCCCATCTACCGGCCCGATCCTCGCCCCGATACACTAATATCAACGCACACCCCGGATGCCCAACTATGCGCTTCCCCCTCCCCGCCGTCATCCTGCTGTTCGCCCCGGTCGCCCTCGGGCAGTCGCCCGTGCCGGACAAGGGCACCGTCACCGCCGAGGCGGTGGAGGTGGTCCGCGGCAAGCCGGACCTGGCCAAGCTGTACTTCCACGTGCTGGTGAAGAACCCGGACGCCACCACCGCCACCGACGAGGCGGCCGAGCAGGCCAAGCAGTTCACCGCCGCCCTGGACAAGCTCGGGCTGGGCGGGGTGAAGGTGTCCGCCCTGCCGCAGCGGGTGACGCGGGTGGAGACGCAGAACCGGAACGTGCCGAACGCCGTGTTCACCGCCGAGTACCACGCCGCCCGCACGGTGCTGGTGAGCGTGACCGCCAAGGACGCGGACAAGCTGTTCGCGGCGGTGGAGAAGGTGCAGCAGGAGGCGGCGCGGCAGGGGGTGGCCGGGGAGGGCAGCGGGAACGCCAACTACAACGGGTTCACCTACGAGCGGAACTCGCCGGTGCGGGTGGTGTACACCCGCGACGGCGGGTGGGAAACGGACACGGCGAAGGCGCTGGCGGCGGCGACGAAGAAGGCGGTGGCGCGGGCGGCGGCGATGGCCGAAGGGGCCGGGCTGAAGGCGGGCGAGGTGGTGTCCATCGGCGAGCCGGCGGCGGTGATCGGCAACCAGACGATCTACAACTACGCCGGGGTGGGTGGGCTGGCGGCGTCCGGCGGGCAGGTGGCCGACCCGCAGGACGAGTTCGTGGACGGCGAGTTGGTGCGGAAGGTCCGCGTGCGGGTGGTGATGACCGTGGGCAAGTGACAAAGCCGCTCGCGGCTTTGCGAAGCTGGAGGGCTTCGGGTGGGCGACCTGGCACAGGACATCGCCGCAGCCGCTGAGGATGCGATTGCCGCAGGCGAGTTCGTCAGCGGCGAGCAACTGGACTACTCGGAGGCCAGTCTCGTCGCCGTCCAGAAGACCCTTGCCGAAGCAGCGGGCTGGGACGCGGAACTGACACCCGAGCAATTCGAGAACTTTGCCCAGGCGTTCGGATGTTACGTTTTGGAAGTGGCCCGGCGGGCGTTCGGCGGACAATACAACTGGTTCGATTCGCGGGAGGCTCCGGTACTCGTGGTCGGGGAGCCGGCCTTCCGGATCGCCTTGCTCACTTGGGATCAGGTGCGGGGCCGATTGACTGGTGATGTGGGGTGCGACATCCCGTTCTTGTACGCCGGGTTCGCCGAACGGGTGCGCCGGGCCGAGCCAGGGTCGGACGCGCTGTATGTGTAGCGCGGGCGGGTATCGGCCGACCCCGACGGACTTCAGGGCGTTCCCGTAAGCGGTGCTTCCGGCCGCGGAGCGGCCCGCGGATGTAGCCCAGGGCGGAAGCCCTGGGTCCACGTTCCGCACCCGACACCGCCCCGGAGGGGCCGGCGAAGCCATTCGTCCGCCGGCCCCTCCGGGGCGGTTCCGTTATTCGACCTCGTACCCAGGGCTTCCGCCCTGGGCTACATCCGCGGGCACCTCCGGTGCCGAAGACACGATCCGCCCGCTCACCCGCCCGGCGGTTTGCGGTCGCTCAGCACCGCCCGCAGCGCCTCCCGGCCGGCGCTGTACACCTGACCCAGCACCTTCTTCGTGCGGTGGACGGCCGCGTCGATGTGCAGCGCCCGCAGCAGGCTCACCCCGCGGGCGTGGTCCAAGCGGTCGGCGATCTCGGGCAGCAGGTCGTCCCGCACGTTCAGCACCCGCCCGGATGCGGTACACACCGGCACCACGTCCGCCACCCCGTCGCCGAACGCCTCCTTCGCCGCCGCGGTCGCCTCGCGGATGGACACCTCCTTCGGCCGGGCGCCGGCCCGCCAGTCGTACGGCGGGGTCCACTCCATCGCCGGCGTCAGGTGGTCGATCTGGGTGAGGGCGACCAGCACCGGCGGCATCCGCAGCTCCGGGCGGGCGGCGAACTCGGCCCGGATGCGGGTGAGGAACTCCACCTCCGGGGCGCGGGCGGCGGACCGGGCCGGCACCGCCAGCACCACCACGTCCGCCCGACGGACGGCGTCCACCGCGTTGGCAATGTCCGCCTCGCCGGGGCCGTTCACCCCGAACCCGACGGTGTCCAGGAAGGTGAGCGGGGGCAGCCCGGCCTGGTTCAGGTCGTACCGGGTGGTGGCGGCGGTGAGCGGGCCGACATCGACGGCCGCCTTCGTGTCGCCGAGCGCGGCGTTCACCAGGCTGGACTTGCCGGCCTTCACCGGGCCTACGATGGCGACCGTCACCCGCGGGGACTCCGCCACCGGCGGTTCCGCCGCGGCGTTCCGCTTGGCCGCGTCTTCTTCGCTCAGCACCGGCGGCACCTGGTGGGCGGCCATCAGCTCGCGGTACTTCGTCGCCCCCACCCGCAGCCGCCCGCTGTTCAGCTCGATGAAGTACCGGCCCATCTCGTGGATGTAGCTCAGGTGGAACCAGTGCAGCACGTTCTTCTGGATCTGGTCGAACGCCGACTGCAACCCGCCCTTGGTGGCGATCACCTGGGCCGCCGCCTTCAGCGGGTTCATCACCGCCGACGCCAGCCAGTACACGTTCCGCCCGGTCTCGTACCAGTCGGTCGCCTGCTTCACCCGCCGGATGTTGTTCAGGGTGATGAGGTGGCTGCCCGGAACGTACTCGTCCACCCGCCGGCCCAGGTCGGCCGCGGCCAGTTCGAACGCGGTCAGGATTTCCGGCAGCGTGAGATGACCGAACGGGTCGGCGGCGGCCGGCTTGTAGTGGCGGGCGACGGTGAGGGCGAGGGTCTGGGCCTCGTCGGCGTAGCGGTTCAGAGCGTTCGGGTCGTCGAAGTCGGTCAAGGCGATCGGCTTGGCGTCGGCGGCGTACTTCTCCACGGCCTGCCACGCCGCCTTGTCGCGGTCGGTCCAGTACGGCAGCGGGTCGTCGAAGTTGGGCTTCGGCAGGATGCCGGAGCCGCCCTTGCGAGTCCAGTACCAACCCAGGCCGTAGGCGAGCAGGAAGCAAGCGGCCATGCCGCCCCAGGCGACGAACGACCAGCCGGTGGTGTACAGGTGGTACGCCCCCACCCCGCACAGGAACAGCACCGGCAGCAGGTAGATGGCCACCACCGTGGCGATCCGACGCTTCGCCCCGCGGGGGATCATGGATGTCTCCGGATAAGTAGTAGGCACACTCCGTGTGCCGTTCTGGGTGAACCCCGAGAAGAGAAGAACGGCACACGGAGTGTGCCTACTACTTACGGCTCCAACTCCGCTCGGCGGCGGCCAGGTGTTCGCGGTACAGGCGGGCCACCTCGGCCTTGTCCGGCAGGTGGCCGTCGTTCACCCGCCGGTCGTACTCCAGGAACGCCCGGCCGAGCGCATACGTACTCGCGCCGGCCAGCCCCGCCCCGACCACCGACCCGACGTACGGGATGAGCTTCACCAGTTGCCGGGCGCCGACGGCGGCGAGCAACCCGACCCCGGCGGACGCGGACAGTTCGAGGAACCGGGTGCCGGACTCGCGGTCGCCGGACAGGTCGGCCAGCGCCTTCACCATGCGGGCCTGCACCGCCGGGATGGTGAGCAGATCGACGAACGGGATGGGCAGGGCGCCGGCGGTGGCGGCGAGCGAGCTGTACCCGACCAGGATCGGGGCGGCCCGGCGGGAGTGCCGGTCGCGGAACTGCTGCTGCGCGTCGGTCAGGTGCCGCAGCGTCTCGCGGAACGCCGTCGGCAGCAACTCCAGGATCGCCTGCTTCAGCGCCTCCCCGCCGTAGTTCGGGTCGTCGAACCCCTCCTCCGGGCGGGTCAGATCGACGGGGACGATGCGATCGACGAGGCCGGCGAAGTGCTGCTGCTGGAGCGCGAGCAGGCGGGGGATTTCGGAAGAACCCCACCCGGCGCCATCTTCGCCGCGACCTCCGGGAGCGGCCGAGCTTCCTCCGCTCCCGGAGGTCGCGGCGAAGACCTTCTTCTCTCCCTCCCCCTCTCCAAGGTGGAGAGGGGGCCGGGGGGTGAGGTCGCCAGAAAACGGGTACGGCTGCGGGTGCTGCTGCTGCGGGTACGCCTCGTGCAGGCACGTCAGCACCAGCAGCACCGGCCGGCGGGGGTTGGCGTCGCGGACCGCCTTCAGCGTCTCCCGCAGCCGGCCGGTGGCGAAGTCGGTGACGCGGCAGGTGACGATGAGCAGGTGGGCCTGGGCGTCGAAGGCGGCGATCTCCTCGGCCGGGTCGTACCCCGGTTCGTCCACCCCGCGGGTGTCGAGGAAGGTGAACACCGGCGCGTCCGGGGTGGGGAACGGGTACTGCCGCGAGTGCCGGGTGCAGGGGCGGAACCCGTTCCCGATCTCGGCGTCGGTGGCTCCGGTGAGGAACCGCACCACCGACGTCTTGCCGGACTGCGTCTTGCCGTACAGCCACAGCACCGGGGCCGGGGTCTTCGCCCGCACCTGCTCCAGCTTCTGATCCGCCGTCGGCGACTCCCCCCTGGCCCAGTTGCGGACCCGCCGCCACGCTCGATCGAAGCGGCTGCCGGACACCGGGTTGATGGTCGGATCGGTCATGGTGTCTTCAATGTAGTAGGCACACTCCGTGTGCCGTTCTGATGAACCACGACGGCACACGGACTACTACTTATTTCGGACATGCAACTGCTATTCCATCGCCCCCAGGCCCGGCCCGGTCAGCAGCCCGGTGTTCATCCGCCCGTTGCGGATCGTGAACACCCCCGGGAACCGCTCGTCCCACGGCTCGTTCGCCGCCGGGCAGTACTGCCGGCTGTTCGCCTCGATCGCCGCCACGCCGGGGATGTGCGCCGCCAGCCCCGCGGAATGAATCAGACTGGCGCCGGGGCACGTCAAATCCTGCACGCAGCGGAACAGCCCGTACTTCTGGGCCGCCGCCGCCAAGAGTAACGATTGCGTCTGCCCCTTGCACGCCTTGAACGCCACCCCGGTGTACCCCAGGTCGCGGGCCTGCTGAAGGGTTTCCAGGTCGAGCAGCGACTCGTCGATCACCACCGGCTTCAGCTTCGCCGCCTCGTGCATGCGGTTGGCCGGGTTCGCCTTCAGGTCGCGGGCGGTGGGCTGCTCGACGTACTGAATGCGGTCGAACGCCGCCGGCGACTGTTCGCGGATGCGGTGCAGCACGTCGAGCAGGTACTCGACGTTCCGGCACCGCTCGTTGAAGTCGAGCGAGAACTGGAACGCCCGCTCCGGGGCCGTTGCGGACGCCACCCGGTTGACGCCGACCACGCGGGCCACGTCCCACCCCGCGTCGTCGCCGTTCAGCTTCACCTTCAGGTGCGTCAGGCCGTCGCGGGTGATCCACTCGCCGAGGTGTTCGGGCAGTCCGTCGCCCACCGGCTCGTTCACCTCCGCCGGGGTGAGCGGGTCGAGCGCCCCGACGAGGTGGTACAGCGGCAGCGACGGCTGCGGCTCGCGTGTAATGAATTGACTCAATCGCAACCCGACAAACTCGTCCCCGAGGTAGTAGCCGAGATCGTCGGCGATGTCGTCGAAGAACGGCGGGCCATAGGTGTGGTAACAATTCAGCCCGTGGACTTTGCCGTAGGCGTCGTGGAATGCGGCATCGAACGCCGACGCCACCACGAGGATTGCCAAACCCGGCACCGGCTCTTTCAACCCGAGTGAATGGCGAACCGTATTCGCATCCGTGTAGAGGTAAGATTCTATCTCTGCACCAAGCACGATCGGGTGGCGTGGCTCTTTGGTGTACGGGTACTCGCGATACATCTTCTCCGTCATCGCCTTCATCGTTCCCAACGTCTGCTCATAGCTCAGCACCTTGCTGGGCCACGCCCACACGTTGCCCAGCGGCATCGACCCGAACCCGCGGGCCACCTTTCCGCCCACCGTCTCGACCGTCATGTCCACGTTCAGCAGCGTCACCTGGTTCAGCGCCACCCCGCCGAACTTGATGGGCGTGCGGTAGCGGTGGTCCTCGTAGGAGAACGCCACGTCCACGATCCGCACGTCGGTGTCGGCCATGTGTCGCCTCGCCGCGGGCCGCCGTACAACACGGACATGATACCGGATTGGCAACTCCCGCCGGGCGTGGACCGCGGGCTGCACGACTACATGCGGAGCGGCGACATGGTCGCCGGGTACGACGCCATGATGGCGGCGTCCCCGCTGGCCGCGTTCGACGTGCGGTTCTGCGCGAACTGGTTCCCCACCCCCGGCCGGCTGATCGACCTGGGGTGCGGCACCGGCCGGCTGGCGAAGGCGTTCGTCCCCCGCGGGTTCGGGTACGTCGGGGTGGATTTGAGTGAGGAGATGTTGCGGGCGGCCGGGG
>JALHQU010000183.1:0-3615 GCA_022841795.1 Fimbriiglobus sp. | reverse complement strand
GGCCGGGGGGGTTAGGTTCTTCCTTCTTCCTCCGCGCCAACCTCGTCGAACTCACCGCACACCTCTCCGGCCCGTTCGACTACGCCGCGTGCCTGTTCAGCACCCTGGGCATGGTGCGGGGGCACGAGAACCGGATGAAGGTGCTGCGGAACGCGGCGGCGGTGCTACGGCCCGGCGGGCGGTTGGTGCTGCACGTCCACAACCGCTACTTCCGCGGGCTGGGGCTGAAGGGCTGGCGGAGCGGCGACGTGACCATGCCACAGGCCTACGGCGGGGCGCCGCTGACGCTGCACCACTTCTCCCGCGGCGAGGCGGTGCGGATGCTGGGTGAAGCCGGGTTCCGCGTACTCGAAGTGCGTCCGGTGGGAATCGACGGCGAGTTGAAGCGATCGTGGCTGCTGCCGCAGCTGCGGGCCTACGGCTACCTGATCGCGGCGGAAGTTACTCCGCGGTCGGCGGCGGCTTGATCGCCGCGATCGTCTTCCGCACCGTCGCCAGATCCGCGTCCGTCACCCCTTCCCGCCGCGGCGCCCGCCGCTCCAGAGCCTCCAGCAGCGTCTCCCACATGTCGCGGGTGACGACCGCCGGCGTCATCCAGTTCTCGCGGCGGCGGAACCGCACCTGGAACGCCCAGCGGCCGGCGAACCGCTCGACGCGGACGAACCGCTTGTCGCCGGTGTCCGGGTCGGCGTCGGTCCACTGGATATCGACGGACATGGGTGGTGGGTCGGGGAGTGAGGGTGCGGGTACAATCTCAGGATACAAGGCGAACCCCAACCGCAAGGGCGGGTGTTCTGAGAGTGGTAGGCACACTCCGTGTGCCGCCTCGGAACGGCACACGGAGTGTGCCTACCACTCACAAACCCACACATGATCCAGTTCGAGGGGCATTCCGCCGCCGTCACCGCCGTCGCCTTCGCCCCGGATTCCGGGCTGCTCGCCACCGCCGCACGCGACGGCACGGTGCGGCTGTGGGACGTGTTCGGCGAGCGGGCCGGCGAGTTCCCGATCGAGAGCGTCCGCGAGCAGACCCTGTCGTGGGCGCCGGGCGGCGGGCGGCTGGTGTACGGCGGCGAGTACGGGTTCGGCGAGTACCGGCTGACCGGCGAACGGACCGAACTGCACGGGATGGCGGTGAACGGGGTGTGCCACCTGACGAACGACCTGCTTGTGATCGGCGGGCCGAGCGGGATCGACTTGTTCGACGTGCCGAAAAAGTCCGTGCGATTGAAGCAACCGCCGCAGCGGGCGGTGAAGAAGGTACAGCGGCTGGCCGTCCAACCGGAGACGAAGCTGGTGGCGTGGATAGTCGAACGCCGCCTCCAGGTGTGGAAGACGACCTCGCAGGACAAACTGGACGTGGCCCTGGCGAGGGAGTCGTGGGCGGTGGCCGTGTCCCCGGACGGGCAGCGGGTGGCGGTCGGGGTGGACTACGCCGTGCGGCTGTTCGCGGTGGGGGGGAAGTACCCGACGGCCGAGCTAACCGGGCACACCGGGCGGGTGAGCGGGGCGGCGTTCGACGGCACCGGGCGGACGCTGGCGACGGTCAGCTGGGACGATACGGTGCGGGTGTGGGACGTGGAGTCGGCCCGCGAGGTGGCGCGGTTCCCGTTGAGCGTCGGCCAATTGAAGGCGATCGCGTGCAGCCCGGACGGGACGCGGCTGGCCGTCGGCGGCACCGCCGGCGGGGTGGTGCTGATCGACGTGGGGTAGGTGCAGTTCGGGTGGCCGACCGTCTCCGACGGTCGGCGCCGACTCCCGGAGGGAGTCGGCCACCCGGGGTGCCGCTCGGCGAGCGGCACCTACTGAAGATCACTTCCGCAGCTTCACCTCGTACCGCAGTTCCAGCCCCTTCTGCGGGGGCACGCCGACGGCCGGGGCGGACAGGGTGAACCCGTCGGCCGTCACCGCGTACTCGAACGGCTTGGCCGTCAGCGGGTCGTCCGGCACCGGCACCTGCTTCACGTCCGCCAGTTGCTTCGGCACCCCGCCGGCGGCGTCGGCGTGCAGGCGGATCGCCTCCACCGCCCGCAGCGCGGCCACCTTGCGGTCCGTTCGCATCCCCGACTGGTGGACTTTTTCCACCGCCGGCAGAATGAGCAGGAACGCCCGCAGCAGCGGGTCCTTGTCCTTCTCCTTCGCCATCCGTTTGGCCTTCTCCGCCGCCCGCGCCATGCCTTCAATCGCGTCGGCGTGCGGCATCAGGAACCACTTGCGGTGGTCGTCGGCCACCTCGCGGTACGTTTCGAACGAGTTCAGGAACACCGCCTGCACCGCCGGCATGGCGTCCACGTCCTTCGGGCCGTGCCCGCGGGCGAGCAGTTCCTTCTTCGCCTCGGCTTGCACCAGCGAGGCGTACCCGGCGAGGCCGACGCGGGCGCCGAACGCCGCCAGCGGGCTTTCCTCCCCGCTCGCCGCGGCCATCACCCGCAGGGCGTTCTCGGCCACGTCCAACGCCCGCTCGCCGCTCACCGGGCCTTTCCGCAGGTCGGCCAACCCCGGCAGGAAGCTCTCGTTCAGCGCGTCCTCGCCGTCCAGGCCGGGCCGCGGGTCGATGAGCGGGCGGGGGAGCGACGACAGCCCCCAGTACAGGTTCGGGGCACCCGGCCGGGCGACGAACTCGTCCACCTTCGCCAGGAACACGTTGGTGATCGCCACGCCCACCAGCATCTGGATGAGCGACCCGCCCTCGGCCAGGTGCTTGCCGTACTGCACTCCGGCGCGGAGGGTGCGGGTGGCGTCGTCGTACCGCTTCTCGGCCAGTTCCAGCCGCACCCGCAGGGCCAGGAACCGGGCCAGTTCGCGGTGCCCCTGCACCGCCCCGACCACCTCGGCCACCGCGTCCGGCCCGGCCGCCGGCGCCGTCACCCACTCGCACGCCTTGCACCGGCCGCCGTACTCCAGTTCGCGGAACGCCGCCGCGTACCGGGGCAGGTACTCCTTCACCTCGTCGGCCGGCAGCTTGTCGATCGCCGCCTCTTCCCACGCCAGCACCTTCTTGTCGTCCTCGCCCGCCTTCCCCCGCTCCGGGGTCGGCCGGGCCAGCATCGCCTTCAGGTAGTGGTGGGCGGCGTTCCCCGCCACCTTCTCCCGGCCGGGGGTGAGCAGTTCGTACCGCAGCGCCGGCCTCGGCTCGGCGGCCGGGCTGACGGTCAACTTCACCGACGGGGCCTGGGCCGCGAGCAGCGGGGGGAAGAGCAGGAGCGAGAGGAGGGTCGGGCGGGTCATTCGCGGTCCGGGATCGGGGGAACGTCGTCGTCCGGGTCGGCGATCGGGGTCGGCTTCTTCGGGCTGATCTTCGGGGTGGTGAGGACGCCGGACGGCAGCCCCCAGTGCCGGTCCCACTCGCCGGGCGACGGCGGGGCGGGGACGCCGGTCGGCTTGCCGTCCGGGATCATCCCGAGGCCGGCGACCAGGATGTCGCGGCGGAGTTGGAGGGCGGCGGCGATGTCGCGGGGGGTGGGCGTCGGCTCCCCTCGCCCCTGGGGGAGAGGGGTTGGGGGTGAGGGGGCCTCTGCCCGGATCGAAGTCGGCTCGGTGGGAGACGCACCTGGATTTTCCGGCTCAGGATGTGGCACCTCGGGGGCACTCACCGCCGCCGGCCGCGGCGGGCGC
>JALHQU010000182.1 GCA_022841795.1 Fimbriiglobus sp. | reverse complement strand
GCAAGACGGCGAGTAGCGGTTGGGCTTCGACCGGAAACGTCATCGCGGCGGCTCGGGCTGGGAGGACCCCAACCCTATCACCACCAACGGCCGGAAATCGGCATCAGTCGAGCTCAGTCCGACCCGCCGAGCGCGTCGAGCGCCTCCTGGCGGGTCTCGTACAGCGCCCAGATGGTGTCGAGAGCCGTGGTCTTGAGCAGCTCCCGCACCCGGCTGTTCAGCCCGCACAGGATCAGCTCGCTCCCCCGCTGCTTGGTGATCAGGTGCAGCCGCAGCAGGAAGGTGATGAACGCCGACCCGAAGTACCGCACCCCGGCCAGGTCCACGATTAAATGCGACGGCGGGTCGTCCTTGAGCGGGGCGAGGAGCATGGACGCGGCCGGCTGCATCAGGCTCTCGGCCAACTGCTCCACCTCCGGGGACGGGATGACCACCGCCACGTCGCCGTGCCGCTTCACCTGGAAGAACTCGTTCGCCAGTAGCGAATCGGTGCGGGTCATTCTCGGGTCCTGACGGTGGGAGCGGGCAAACGTCGGCAGCACAAGGGTAACGGTTCTCGGCGGGCGAATCAAGCGGGTGGCCCCGCGAAGCCGCTAGCGGCTTCGCCATCCATCTACAATGCCCCCGGCCCTCCCGCCGCGAGTCTTGCCATGAGTCTGCCCCCGCCGGCCAAGCCCGTCACCGTGCCCGAGTTCCGCGCCGCCCGGTCGCAGAACCGCAAACTGGCCGTGGTCACCGCGTACGAGTTCACCGCCGCCGCCATCGCCGACGCCGCGGGGGTGGACGCCATCCTGGTCGGCGACTCGCTCGGCATGGTGGTCCAGGGGCATTCTACCTCCCTGCCGGTCACGCTGAACGAAATGGCGTACCACGTGCGGTGCGTGGCGCGGGCGGTGAAGCGGTGCCTGATCGTCGCCGACCTGCCGTTCGGCAGCTACCACGAGTCGCCGGCGCAGGCGGTGCGGAGCGCGGTGGAGTTGATCCAGGCCGGCGCGCACGCGGTGAAGCTGGAAGGCGGGGAGCGGATGGCCGACGCCGTGGCGGCGGTGGTGCGGGCGGACATCCCGGTGATGGGGCACGTCGGCCTCACCCCGCAGTCGGTTCACCGCATGGGCGGGTTCAAGGTGCAACGCGACGCCGAGCCGCTGCTGGCCGACGCGCGGGCGGTGGAGGCGGCCGGGGCGTTCAGCCTGGTGGTGGAAGGAGTGCCGTCGGAGTTGGGGGCGAAGGTGACGCAGGCGGTGGGGGTGCCGACCATCGGCATCGGGGCCGGGCCGGGGTGCGACGGGCAGGTGCTGGTGTGGCACGACCTGCTCGGGCTGTACGACGGGCTGCGGCCGAAGTTCGTGAAGCGGTACGCCGAGCTGGGGGCGGCGGCGCGGGAGGCGATCGCGGCGTACTGCACCGAGGTGCGAGCCGGCACGTTCCCCGCCGCCGAACACGGGTTCAAATGAGGAAGGCGCAAAGCCGCTAGCGGCTTTGCGCCTTCCTCGTCACGATGAACCCGAACGAGGTGATGGCGAACTCGCCGTAGGCGAGCTTCAGGTGCGGCAGGGAGTACGGCGGGCGGTCCACGCGGTCGTCGGCCGGGGTGTCGCCGGCGAAGTAGTCCCGCTCGGCCACATCACACCCGAGCCGTTCCAGCCGCCGCGTCAGCTCCTCGATGTCCCGCCGGCGGTACAGCACGTCCGGCCCGGCCTCGATCGTCCGCCGGTTCGACGACACGTTGTACTCGGTGGTGTGGACGGCCACCCCGCCCGGGTTCAGGCAGCGGACGGCGTTCTCCGCGAACTGCATCCCCCGCTCCAGCGTGCCCAGGTGTTCCATCGAGCACGACGACCACACGAAATCGAACCCGGTCAGGTCGGGCGGTATGGCGGTCATGTCCACGTACCGCATGCCCACCCGGCTCATCTGCTCCGGGGTACAGATGCCGCGGCGGTTGAGTAACTCGTACCCGGCCATGTGCTGGCCGGTGTCCCGCCAGCGGGCGGCCAGCGGGTCGGCCACGCCGGGGTCCAGGTCGGTCGCCAGCACCTCGCACCCGCGGGCGGCGAACAGGCTGGCCAGCGGCTCGTCGCCGACGGCGAACCCCAGCCCGCGGCGGCCGGGGCGGAGCATGTCGCGCTCGTGCAGCGCCTGGGCGATGTACCCCCACTCCCACAGCTTGCGGTGCAGCAGGTGCGGTTCCTTCATCTCGCCCAGCCACTGGACGAACGCCGGGCTGGTGAGCTGGGCGAGGGTACACACCTGCGACACCAGTTCGGTGCGGCGGGGCCGGGGCAGCGGCAGGGTGCGGCGGGCGAACCGGCGGAGGGTGGTGAGCATGACGGACTCCGTTCGCGGGGGAGCCAGATTAGACCAGCCGGCCGGACCAGGGGCAACGCCAACTGGTTTCTTGGTGAACCCGGCCCACCAGGGCCGTGGGTGTGGGGCAAGATTCCATCTTGCCGGCACAGTGGGGCAAGATTCCATCTTGCCGGCACAGTGGGGCAAGATTCCATCTTGCCGGCACAGTGGGGCAAGATTCCATCTTGCCACGACCGGACGGCAAGTTGGAAACTTGCCCCACGTCGCTGGCTCGCACCCACTGGCCTTGCGGCCAGGGTTCGCCGAACACCTGTTCACTTCCGACCTTGTGACCCCGGCGCGGCCGGCCTAAACTCCCCTATGCCCGAGCCGGCCACGGAGGCGATGATGCCCGGCCCGATGCCGACGACCGACCACCTCACCCACACCGACACCCGCCGGCCGGGGCTGCCGGACGTGCCGGGGTACGAACTGCAAGCCGAGATCGGCCGCGGCGGGATGGGGGTGGTGTACGCCGCTAAGCAGCTCGCCACCGGCCGGGCGGTGGCGGTGAAGGTGATCCGCGACGGCGCGCTGGCCGGCCCGCGGGAGTTAGCCCGGTTCCGCATCGAGGCCGAGGCCGCCGCCCGCATGTCCCACCCGAACTTCGTGCAGATCCTCGAAGTGGGCGAGTTCGACGGCCGCCCGTTCCTGGTGATGGAGCGGGTGGACGGGGTGACGCTGGACAAGTTCCTCGCCGGCCGCCCGCAGCCGCCCCGCCCCGCCGCCGAACTGGTCCGCACCCTGGCCCGTGCCGTCGCCCACGCCCACGAGCGGAAGGTGGTCCACCGGGATCTGAAACCGGAAAACGTTCTCCTTCAGAAAGAGTTCACCGCGGAGGGGGCGGCAGAAGGAAGACTAACCACAGAGGCACAGGGACACAGAGAAGACGAGACGGACGGTTCTGAAAACGTTCCTTTGTCTTCTCTGTGTCCCTGTGCCTCTGTGGTTAGTCTTCCTTCTGCGGTGAATCTGGTTCCCAAGATTGCGGATTTCGGGTTGGCGAAACGCTTGGACACCGACAGCACGGCGTGGACGCAGGCCGGGGCGGTGATCGGCACGCCAGCGTACATGGCCCCGGAGCAGGCGGCCGGGCGGGTGGGCGACATCGGCCCGCCGGCCGACATCTACTCGCTCGGCGTGCTGCTGTACGAACTGCTCGCCGGCCGCACCCCGTTCGCCGCCGACTCGTGGGACCGGCTGGTGCAACAGGTGCTCGGGTCCGACCCGGTGCCGCCGTCCGCCCACCAGCCGGACGTGCCCGCGGATTTGGAGACGGTGTGTTTGAAGTGCCTGGAGAAGGAGATCAGCAAGCGGTACGCCACGGCGGACGAGTTGGCCGACGACCTGGATCGGTTCCTTTCCGGCTCGCCCGTATCGGCGGTGCCGGCGACCGCGGCCGAGCGGCTGGCGCGGGCGGCCGAGCGGGACGGGTACCGGATCGTCGGCGAGGTCGGCCGCGGCCCGAACAGCGTGGTGTACCACGCCCGGTACGGCCCGCTCGACCAGCCGGTGGCGGTGAAGGTGTTCCCGGCCGGGTTCTGCACCGAAGCCGAGTGGACCGCCCGCCTGCGGTGCGGGTCTGGCCCGCTGGCCGCCCTCACCCACCCGCACGTGGTGGCCGTCCGCCAGCCGGCGTGGTGGGACGGGCGGCCGGCGCTGGTGAGCGAGTTCGTGCCGCAGGGCAACCTGAAGGCGCAGATCGGCGGCAAGCCGCAGCCGGTGGCCGACGCCGTGCGACTGGTCGAGAAGCTGACCGAACTGGCCGGCTACCTGCACCGCCAGGGTGTGGCGCACGGCAACCTGAAGCCGGCGAACGTGCTGCTGGCCGCCGACGGCATCCCGCGGGCCTCCGACCCGCACCTGATGAGCGGGCTGTTCCAGTGCCCGCTGCCGTTCACCGAACAAGACCCGGCGCACCTGGCGTACCTGGCGCCGGAGTTCGTGCGGGACCGCACCGCCGAGCCGCGGCCGTACACCGACGTGTACGGGTTGGGGCTGATCCTGTACGAACTGCTGACGGGCCGCCCGCCGTTCACCGCCGCCACCGCCGCCGAGATGCTGGACGAGGTGCTGCTCCGCGAGCCGCTCCCGCCGTCCCGGTTGAACCCGCACGTCGATGCGGACCTGGACGCGGTGTGCCTGCGGTGCCTGCGGAAGGACCGCTGGCAGCGGTTCAGCCGCGCGTACGACCTGCTCGTTCGGCTGCGGCGGTAGCGGTGGAAGACCTCACCCCCCGGCCCCCTCTCCAACGTGGAGAGGGGGTGACTCTTCGCCGCGACCTATGGGAGCGGAGGATGCCATGCCGCTCCCGGAGGTCGCGGCGAAGACCGGAGACGATCCTCGCTTGAACACCCCCTCTCCACGTTGGAGAGGGGGCCGGGGGTGAGGTCCGTCGGCCATATTCCGCCCTACACTCACCTCATGAACCCGATCGTCTTCGCCCTCCGCCGGCCGTACACGGTGATGGTCGGCGTGCTGGCCGTGCTGGTCGGCGCCGCCCTGGCCGCGTACCGCTCGAAGGTGGACATCTTCCCCCCGCTGAACACCCCGGTCATCTACGTGTGCCAGCCCTACGGGGGCATGAACCCGCAGCAGATGGAGGGGCTGCTCACCACCTACTACGAGTACCACTTCCTGTACGTGAACGGGGTCGAACACGTCGAGTCGAAGAACATCCAGGGGGTGGCGCTCATCAAGCTGTACTTCCACCCCGGCACGGACATGGGCGAGGCGATGGCCGAGACGGTGGCGGCGGTGAACCGCTCGCGGTTCATGATGCCGCCCGGCACCGTGCCGCCGTTCGTCACCCGGCTGGACACCGGCAGCGCGTCCGTCGGCTACCTGGTCTTGAACAGCGACAAGCTGAGCATCAAGGAGATCCAGGACATCGCCACCATGCGGGTGCGGCCGATGTTCGCCGCCGTGCCCGGCATCAGCACCCCGCCGGCGTTCGGCGGCAACCAGCGGGCGATCGTGGTGAGCGTGGACCCGGACCAGTTGCACGACAAGCACCTGACGCTCGACCAGATCACCCAGGCGGTATCGGACGGGAACGCCGTCGCCCCGTCCGGCAACGTGCGGCTGGACGACCGCAACTGGCTGGTCAACTCGAACGTCATGGTCGGGGCGAACCCGGTGGCCGAACTCGGGCAGATCCCGGTGCGGCTGGGGGCGAACCCGCTGCTCCTGCGGGACGTGGCGACCATCACCGACGGGGCGGACATCACCGCCGGGTACGCGGTGGTGAACGGCCGGCGGTCGGTGTACATGCTGGTGATGAAGCGGTCGGACGCCAGCACGGTGAGCGTGGTGAACGAGCTGCACAAGGCGCTGCCGAAGATGCGGGACGCCGCCCCGGAGGTGGACATCCAGTTCGCGTTCGACCAGTCGCCGATCGTCACCGACGCGATGAAGGGGGTGGCCGCCGAGGGGCTGATCGGGGCGGCGCTCACCGGGCTGATGGTGCTGCTGTTCCTGCGAGACTGGCGGAGCGTGATCGTGGTGGTGCTGAACATCCCCATCGCCCTGCTGGCGTCGGTGTTCGGCCTGTGGGTGTGCGGGCAGACGATCAACCTGATGACCCTGGGCGGGCTGGCCCTGGCCGTCGGCATCCTGGTCGATGAGGCCACCGTGGAGGTGGAGAACATCCACACGCAGATGGAGCGGACGGACTCGGTGGCGCGGGCGGTGCGGGCCGGGAACGCCGAGACGGCCGTGCCGCGGCTGCTGGCCATGCTGTGCGTGCTGGCCGTGTTCGTGCCGTCGTTCTTCATGACCGGGGCGGCGCGGGAACTGTTCGTGCCGCTGTCGCTGGCCGTCGGGTTCGCCATGATCGCCAGCTACATCCTGAGCAGCACGTTCGTGCCGGTGCTGTGCGTGTGGCTGCTGAAGCGGCAGCCGCACCACGCGCGGGCCACCCCGCCGCCGGCCGTGCGGTGGTACGAGCGGGTGGTGGGACGGGCGGTGGCGTGGCGGTGGGTGCTGACGCCGGCGTACCTGGTGCTGGCCGTCGGCGGGGCGTGGCTGCTGTTCGCCAGCCTGGGCACGGCCGTGTTCCCGCCGGCCGACAAGGGGGTGTTCCAACTGCGGATGAAGGCGCCGACCGGCACCCGCATCGAGCGGACGGAGGAGCTGGCCCAGCAGGCGCTCCGCATCATCGAGCGGGAGGCCGGCGGGCCGGACCGGGTGAAGATGAGCGTCGGGTACGTCGGCTCGTTCCCCACCAACTACCCGATCCAGGCCGTCCACCAGTGGACCGGCGGGCCGGAGGAGGTGCAGGTGAAGGTGGCGCTCGCGACCGGGGCGGTACGAATCGAGGCGTTCAAGGCGCGGCTGCGGGAGGTGCTGGACGCCGAACTGAAAGACTGGCTGCGGGCGAAGTGGGCGGACGCCGGGGTGCCGGCGGACGAGCGGGAGAAGCGGGCGGCGGGGCTGAAGCTGTCGTTCGAGCCGGGCGACCTGGTGAACGAGGTGATGAGCTTCGGCAGCCCGACCCCGGTGGAGGTGCAGGTCAGCGGGAACGCGATGGCCGACACCCTCAAGCACGCCGACGCGGTGTACGCCAGGCTGAAGCAGATCCCCGCCCTGCGGGACGTGCAGTTCGTGCAGGCCCAGGACTACCCGACCATCGACATCAAGCTGGACCGCGAGCGGGCCGCCGCCGCCGGCCTGACCGCCCGGCAGATCAGCAACGCGCTCGTCCCGGCCACCGCCAGCAGCCGGTACCTGTTCCCCATGTACTGGCGAGACCCGAAGAGCGGGCAGGGGTACATCGTGCAGGTGCAGATCCCGCCGCCGCTGATGAACACCCTCGACCAGTTGAAGCAGGTGCCGGTGAAGGCGGGAGTGTACTCGGCGTCGGCGGCCGTCGGCGGGGCCGGGGTGCTGCTGCAAGATGTGGCCGACGTGCGGACCACCACCACCCCGGCGGAGGTGGACAGATACAACATGCGGCGGTACGTGAGCGTCACCGCGAACGTGGGCACCGCCGACCTGGGGGCGGTCGGCCGGCAGGTGCGGCGGGCCATCGCCGACGCCGGCGTCCCGCCGAAAGGCGTGAACGTGGACGTGCGGGGGCAACTGGAGGCGCTCGAGCAGGTGCAGCGGAACCTGGCCGTCGGGCTGGGGGTGGCGGTGCTGGCCGTGCTGCTGCTGCTGACCGCCTACTTCCAGTCGGTGCGGCTGGCGGTGGTGGCGGTGGCGGCGGTGCCGGCCACGCTGGTGGGCGTCGGACTGATGCTGCTCGTCACCGGGACGACGCTGAATTTGCAGTCGTTCATGGGGGCGATCATGGCGGTCGGGGTGTCGGTGGCGAACGCCATCCTGCTGGTCACGTTCGCCGAGCGGGCGCGGGAGGCGCACGGGAACGCGGCGCGGGCGGCGCTGGACGGCGGGGTCGGGCGGGTGCGGCCGATCCTGATGACCAGCCTGGCGATGATCGCCGGCATGGTGCCGATGGCGGTCGGGTTCGGCGAGGGGGGCGACCAGACCGCCCCGCTCGGGCGGGCGGTGATCGGCGGGCTGCTGGCGTCCACGCTGGCGGTGCTGCTGGTGCTGCCGGCGGTGTTCGCCGCGGTGCAGCGGCGGACGGGGATCGCGGCGGCGTCCCTCGACCCGGACGACCCGCACAGCACCCGGTACGATGCCGAAGTGGTGGACCTGTTCCCGGGGTAAGCCGCTTGCGGCTTAGCGGCTCGACCTCACCCCCAGAACCCAACCAGCTTCTCTTTCTCCGCCACCCCGAGCGGGAACTTCTTGGCGTGCGGGTGGTCGGCGATGCCGGCCAGCTCCCGCAGCGCCTCGTGGACGTGTTCCGGGCGGATGCGGGTGCCCGTCGCCTTGTCCGCCTTCAGCGTCTTCGGGTCGAACGGCACGGCGAACTGCTTCTCGTCCGTCGCCCCCAGCACCCGGTTGCCCTTGATCCCCTTGCCCAGGAACAGGGCCGAGCCGATCGACCAGTGGTCCTTGCCGTTGCCGGTGTTGTAGTCCGGGGTGCGGCCCATCTCGCTCTGGATCACCACCACCAACTGCTCGCGGATCTTCAGCTCGCCGGCCCGCCGCAGCAGGTAGGCGATGCCGGCCAGGAACTCGGGGATCAGCTTCATCTGGTCGGCGTCGTTGTTGGCGTGGCTGTCGAACTGGCCGATGTCCAGGTTGGCGGACACGCACACCCCGGCCTTGAACGACGCCAGCGCGATCTCCGCCTGCTGGGCCAGCCGCTCCTTCGGCAGCGTCTTCGGGATGTGCGGGGTCACCCGCTGGAGCGCCTTCGAGTTCACCTGCGCGGCGTACAGCATGTTCTCGCCGCGTTCGGCCCGCGGCAGCCGCGGGGCGGCGGCGACCGCGTCGTGGTGTTCCCGCAGCGTCTGCTCGATGCGGTCGAGCGCGAACCCGTCGTGGTACGGGGCGCGGGCGTTCCCCTCGACGTGGTCGGCGTTGGCGATCCGCTGGAGCGACGGCAGGTACGGCACCCGCGACATGGCGACCAGGTTGCCGGTGTTCGAGTAGTTGCCGAACGTGAGGAACGCGAGCGGGCAGTCCGGCCCCTTGCACGCGGCCACCAGGGCGGCGAACGTCGGGTACGCCAGGCTGTCCAGCTTGCCCGTCGCCATGTACCGCTGGCCGGGCGAGTGGTTGTTCACCGAGTAGTCCAGGCCGTTGAACGCCAGCAACTCGTCGCCGAACTCGGCGTAGAAGTCCTCGTTCGGCAACCCGCCCTTGGCGTGCTTCTTGATCGGCGCGTACTTGTGCGCGCCTTTGGTGAGGATGTCACCGTCCTTGTACAGCCGGTTGATGCCGTTCACCCCCTTCGGGTCCATCAGGTACGTCGTGTCCCACCCGCCGGAGGCGTTGAACACGACGAAGTACGGGCCGGGGTACGGCTCGTCCTTCTTGTCGGCCCGACCGCGGACCGGCACGGCCAGCCCCAGCCCGACCGCGGCACACGTTTTCAGGAAGTCGCGGCGCATGGCGGTCCTTATGAATCAGGCGAACGGGTTGACGATCCGCAACCCGTCGTAGTCGGTCCCGGCGTCCATGTCTTCGGAGTACAGGGTGGTGACGCCGGCCTCCTTGCACGCGGCCAGGAGCATCGCGTCCCAGTGCGACAGGCTGAACCGCTCGAACAGATCGAAATAGCGCGGCAGGAGTTGGCCGCTCGGTGGGACCAACGGAAACATCGTGCTGTACTGCCGGAAGAAGGATTCCACGTCGGCCGCAGTGATCCGCCCCTTCGATTCCCGCTGCCGGAGGCCCTTGAGGAATTCGCCGGCCACCTGCCAGAGCAACAGCGTTGAACCGCCGGGTTGCCTGAGTCGACTCAACAGGCTGAGTGCTTTAGCCTGCTTGACCGGCTCGTCCGCGTCAATGGCGTAGATCAGCACGTTCGTGTCAATTGCGGTCATAAAGCTCATCCCGCGAAAACTTCTCGCCGCCCAGGTGGAGAGGCTTTTCCGCGATCCTCTTCTTGAACTCCTCCCACGCCGCTTGCGCCTTCTCCTCTGTCCACCCGTTGAGCGGTTCGATGGTCAGCTTCACCCGCGCCCGCTCCTCAAGTTGCAGGGCCTCGTCGGGCCGCAGAACACCGTTCTCGAACGTCGCCGTCACCGTGGTCGTCATCGCGTGTCACTCCGAATCACTCGTACAGGAACTCCGAGCGCCTCAGTAGGTATGTTACCACCGCCCGCCAGGCGCGGATGGTGTACTGCGGGTCGTCCACCTTCGACCCGGCCGCGTCCTTGTTCCCCGGCCGGCAGGAGTACGTCTCCTGCTTGTCCGCCTTCTGCTTCTTCGCCTCCTCGACGATTCCGGCGAACAGCTTGTACGTCCGCGTCACCTCGGCCGAGTCCGCCGCGTCGGCGCGGCCCAGGATCTTCGCGTGCAAATGCACGATGGTCTTGCGGATGGCGTCGTCACTCGCCGCCGACGTACCGGGCAGCGTCTCCGGGTCCACGAACGGGAACAGCACCCGCTCCTTCGCCGGCCGGCGGAAGTCGCGGGCGGTGTGCTTGCACGCCACGTCGTTCGACAGCGTCCGCTGGATGGCCCCCATCGCCCCGCTCGGGTCGGCCGCCCGTTCGGTCACCTCCTTCGAGTCGATGCCGCCGTACAGCATCGCCAGTTCGCCCTCCAGCCGGTTCCACCGCTCGCCGAACACCGCCCCCACCTTCCGCTCCAACTGCTCCGGCGACAGCATCCGCACCAGCCCGAGGTCGTCCAACTCCGCCCGCCGGCACGGGTCTTTCACCGCCGTCGCCGGCCCGTCCGCCCGGTAGAAGTCGGACAGCACCCAGTCGGCGAACACGCCCTTCAGGTTGAACCCGCCCTTGGCGAACCTGGCCGCGATCGCCTCCGTCTGCCGCCGCTGCTCGGTGTACGCCCGCAGCCGGGCCGGGTAGAGCGGGTCGTCGAAGTCCTTCGGCGGGAGCAGCACCTTGCGGCCGGTGAGGATGAAGTGGACGTGTTCGACCATCGCCACCGCGAACCGCGGGTCCTTCGCCGTCCGCTCGCCCAGCCACTGCACCGCCCGCCACTTCTCCTTCTCGGGCAGGCTCTCGCCCTCGAACCCGGCGGCGAACATGTCGGTGAACCACCCGCCCTTCCGCTTGCCGTACACGGCGAAGTTGGAGTCGTGCCGCCAGTACTCCTGGAACAGCCCGGCCACCGGGTCGAGCGTCTTGTGGCACACCACGCACTCGGCCGCCTGCATGGTCGGGATCTTGTGCTTGACCGTCACCGCCGCCGCGTCGGACACCCGCGCCGCCAGCTCCAGCACGTCCACCCCGAGGAAGTGCTGGTAGTACATCCGCGCCCGCAGGCGGTTGCGGTTGGTTTCCGTCGTCGGGTACCGCACCAGGTACTGGAACGTGCTCAGCAGCCCGGCGTGCGGGTAGAACCCGGTGGGCGACTGCTGGGTCCCGTCCTTGCTGTTCTTGTCCCGGCTGGCCAGCGCCTTCAACTTGACGGGGACGTACTCGAACGGGTCGTTCGGGTTCTTGAACTGGCCCTTCACCTCGTCGAACACCCCGTACCCGCGGGCCGAGTACGGCGACACCAGGATGTAATCCGCCGTCACGATCTCGGTGAACGGGCGGTCGTTCCGCACGATGTACTCGATCAGCTTCATCGGCTCGCCGAGGATGGCCTTGCGGTACTCGTTCGCCAGCTTGTACCCGGCCTGCCGCCGCTCCTTCTCGTCCGCGATGTGGCTCAGGTCGTGCTTCTGATACCACCCCCGCGTCTTCTCGAAGTGTTCATACGACAGCACCGACTGGTCCGGGTTCCCGTCCACCCCGAGCGTCAGGAAGATGTCGTTGAACCCCTCCCGCAGGCGGGTGTAGAAGGCGTCCTCCTTCATCACCGCGTCGAGGATGGCCGGCATCGCCTTCAGCCCGTCCTTCGACACGGTGGCGAGTTCGGCGTCGGTCGGCAGCCGGCCGGCGAGTTGCAACGTCACGCGGCGGAGCAGCCGCCGGTCGTCGAGCATCACCACGTCCTTGAAGAACGGCGGGGCCTTCGGGTCGAGCGCCGGAGCGGTGCCGGTGTTGCCGCCGTTCACCCGGCGGACGAACTCGGCCAGCACCTTGTACCCGGCCGAGTCCGCCGGCAGCACGTCCTTCCCGCCGTGGTCGAGGTCGCCGACCACCTTGAGCAGCATCCGCGGCTTGTCCTTCTCCTTCACCCCGGCCATCTGGGTGAACGCGGCCCGGTTGTGCCGCATGGCCTCGTCGCGGGCCGCCCCCTCCGCCTTCCGCGGGTCGAGCAGCAGGAACTTGCTCTCCTCGGCGTCGCCCCCCTTGCGGTGGCACGTCAAGCACCTGGTCACGCCCACCTTCGCCCACACCTCGGTCTCGAAGCTGGCGTCGGCGGTGCCGGCACACCCCGCCGGGCGGGGCGACTTGTCGTCCCCGCGGGCGGTGGTGGCGGCGACGAGCAGCATGAAGAGAGCGGTTCGGGACATGCGGGTCTCGCAACGGGCAGGCGCCCGCCATCGTACCCACGCCGCTTTTCGCCAGCAATGCGGGTCGGGCCAGGCATCTTGGTGAACCCCGACCGCGAGGTCGGTGGGTGCGAACCAGTTCCCCCACGCACCCGCGGCCCTCGCGGGCCGGGTTCGCCGAAAACCAGCCGGCCGAATGGACATCCGCGGCGATCCGGATATAGTTCTATTTCCGGAGGCGGTACGCCTCTTCGGGCCGGTAGCTCAGCTGGTAGAGCAGCAGACTTTTAATCTGCGGGTCGTGGGTTCGACCCCCACCCGGCTCACTGATAACAACCTCCGGCGTCGCCGGGGGTTGTGTCGTTTCTCGGCGGGGGAAAGTGCCTCCGATCAATCCGTCCTTGCCACACTAACGCCACACTAATTTCCAACGGACTACACGTCGCGACGATCCGAGGGCCTCATGCAGCCTCAGGGGGCGTGATGCTCCCCTACGTACTCCATACCCGTCGCACCAGCCGGGACGCCCGCCCCGCCTCGAACCATCTGACCTGTGAACGGCCCGAATCGCGAGTAAACTCAACAGCACGTCAAATGTTTCCGTCACGATTCCCGGACTCCGTCGAGCCGCCAGATGATCCGGTTCGCCTGCCCGAACTGCCGCAAGGTGTACTCCGCCCCAGTCGAGTACGCGGGGAAGGAGACGCGGTGCAAGAAGTGTGGCACCCGCGTCATGATCCCGGAACTGCCCGGCCAGTGGGAGTCGCCCGGGGTGAGCCGGACGCCGGATGAGACCGACGGGGCGACTGCGGAGCCGACTCATCAGCGGACGGACCCACCCACCGAAGAGCAGGAACCACCCCCGGGAGACCCCCCCCAGACCGCGAACGTCGAGTGGGCCGAGGGGGTTGAGCCGCCGTCCCCCAAGCCTCCGAGTCCACGGCGGCGGCGACGGAAGTACGAGTTCGCCTACTTCCACGCCCGCGTCGCCTCCGATCCGGAACGCAGTACCGAGCAGGTCGTGCGGGGCCGGGGCGGGTTGACCGGGGTAGTCCTGACACACCCGGGTAAGCAGTACAACCCGAACCCGTTTAACCTGACCTATCAGCTGCGAACACCCGACTCGCACACCGTCATCCCCCGGGGCTATCTCGAGATCGACACGAACTACGAGTACAGCTGCAGCTTCTGGGTGCGAACGGATGAAGGCCGCGAGACGCTCATCGTGCTGGAGGAAAAGTACCCGCCGGTCCGCAACGGCCACGAGCTGACGTTCGTCGCCGCCTGCCGGGGGAAGCGGTACGTGATCGTCGGTTTCGTCAACCACACCTCGGGGGAATCCCATCGCATACTGTCTGCCGCCCACGCCCTCCGCCAGCTGGGGTTGTCGCCGTCGGACGAGTGGACCGTCTCATACCGGATCACATTGATTCGTTACCGTTCGAGTCGCTCAGCCCAGTGAAAGCCGACGACCGGTTTCACCACCTCTGGGTGTTCGGCGAGGTAGGCCAGCCGGCGGCGGAGGATGG
>JALHQU010000181.1 GCA_022841795.1 Fimbriiglobus sp. | reverse complement strand
GGTTCCCACTCCCCACGGTCGCGCGGACCTGAGGGGTCACGAACGCACCCGCCGCAAGGCCACTCGCCAGGGTATCGAAAGACGAAAACCGCTGGCGAAAGAAACATACCAGGGGTCGCCGAGGGAACGCAGTTCCCCGGCGGGGGTGGGGTCGCCCCAAACGAACGGCACACCCCGGCCCGCCAGGGCCGTGGGTGCGAGCCGGCGCCAACGCACCCACGGCCCTGACGGACCGGGTTCGCCGAAATGGCCGTCACACCGGGTACTCGTTGAAGATCTGTTCGATCCTGGCCTGGGCGTTGACGAACGCGGTCAGCAAGGTGGGGTCGAACCGCCCGACGCACTCGCTGGTGAGGGTGCGGATGGCGCGGGTGTGCGTCAGCGCCGGGCGGTACGGCCGCCGGCTCCGCAGGCTGTCGTACACCGACGCGATGGACACCGCCCGCCCGGCCAGCGGGATGTCTGCCCCGACGATGCGGTCCGGGTAGCCGTTCCCGTCCCACCGCTCGTGGTGCCCGCGGATCAGCTCCACCGCCAGCCCGATGCACCCGGTCTCGGTCGGGAACTTGTCCGCCAGCCCGGCCACCACCTCCGCCCCGGCTGACGGGTGCGTCTCGATCACCTGCCGCTCGTCGTCGTCCAGCTTGCCCGGCTTGAGCGACAGCCCGCCGGGGATGACCAGCAGGCCGATGTCGTACAGCGACGCGGACGCGGCCAGCATGGTGATGTACGACGGGTCCTTCAGCCGCTCGTACTCGCCCTTGCCGTCCACCGTCTGGGCCATCGCCCGCACGTACCGGGCCACCCGCGAGCGGAACCCGGGGGCCAGGTAGCCGGTCTCCACCAGCAGGCGGGAGATGGCCACCGTCATCAGGTCCCACGGGTTGGCGGACGCCGCCGGCATGGCCGGGCCGGGCGTCTGGATGACCGGGATGCGATGGACGGCGTCGGTGCCGAACCGCATGGTCTCCATCGTCAAAATGCCGCGGCCGTGGACGGTGTCGCGGCGGCCGAGCAGGGCGCGGATGCGGGACCGCAGCTCGACCGGGGTGAACGGCTTGGTCATGAAGTCGTCCGCCCCGACCGACACCAGCCCGCTCAGCACCGCCACCGGCACCACCCCGGACACCACCAGGATCATCACCGGCCGCTCCACGTTCATCTTCCGCATCAGGGTGATGAGCTCCTGGGCGGACCCCTTGTCCGGGGTGGCGTCCAGGATGACCAGGTCGAACTGGTTCTTCTCCAGGAACCCGCGGGCGTCCGGGGCGGTGGCCGCGTCGGCCACGTCGAACTCCTCGGCCAGCAGCCCGGCGGTCATCGCCCGCGACTGGTGGTCGGAGTCGATCACCAGCACCTGCGTGCGGTCGGTCGCCCCCTTGCTGCCCTTCGTGTTGGCCGGGGTGAGGCGGGTGAACGGTTCGAGCGCGGTGGCCACCGCCGACGCCGACGGGAACCGCTTGTCCGGGTCCACCTGGAGCAGTTGGCTGAGGATCTCGGCCAGGTCCACCGGCAGTTCCGGGCGGGCGAGGCGGATGTCCGGCGGGGCGGTGGTCAGGCGGCGGGTGAGATCGGACAGCGGGTTGCCGCTCTCCGGGTACGGCTCGCGGCCGGTGAGCGTCCAGTACATGGCCGCGCCCAGGCTGAACAGGTCGGCCCGGCCGTCCACCGCGTGCGGGTCGCGGGCCTGTTCCGGGGCCATGTACCCGACGGTGCCGAGCAGGGTGCCCGGCTCGGTGAGCGCGTGCCGCGGGTTGAGCGCCAGCCCGAAGTCGAGCAGCTTCGCCTGGAACTCCGGGGTGACCAGGATGTTCGACGGTTTCAGGTCGCGGTGGACCAGCCCGTGGCGGTGGGCCTCGGACAGGGCGTCGGCGATCTGGCGGAAGATTTCGGCCGCCCGCTGCACCGGCAGCGGCCCCTGCGTGCGGATCAGGTTGTCCAGGTCGTACCCCGGCACGAACTCCATGACGAAGTAGTCGGTGCCGTCGCTCTCGTGCCCGCCGCCGATGTGCCGGCCGGCGTCCAGGCAGGCGACGATGTTCGGGTGCCGCAGCCGGGCCACCGCCCGCGCCTCGGCATAAAAGCGGTGGATCATCCGCGGGTTCTTCTCCCGCGCGTGGGCGGTGATCTTGATGGCCACCCGCCGCCGCAGGTGGATGTGCTCAGCCAGGTACACCACCCCCATCCCGCCGCGGCCGAGTACGTCGAGCAGGCGGTACGCGCCGAGTACGGCGTCGGCCGTGCGGCCGGAGCGGATCAGCTTCGCCTGATACCCGGTGAGCAGCCGGTGCCGCACCAGTTGGTCCACCAGCTCGTCGGTGGTGGACACCTCGTACACCTCGGCCTTCGTCAGCGCCGGCAGCTCCTCCCACTCTTCGGGCAGCACCACGGACAGGTCGAGCAGTTCACCCAACTGCCGGAACACCACCGTCCCCTCTTCCATGGACGGGGTCAGCACCACCTCGTTGGTGAGCATGTAATCCTTCGGCGGCGGGGTGCGGGTCATCGGTGGTTCTCGTGCAGGGGGTCCGTCGGGCCGGCGGGCGCCCGCCCGGCGAAACACTCGGCGGCCTCCCGCGGGCGGCCGAGCAGCTCGTATCCGCGTCCCATCAAGCCGAGGACGGTGTCGGCGTCCACCGCGTCGCGGCCGAGCAGGGAGCGGCACAGCCGCACGCACTCATCACCGGCCTTCTCCCGCGTCGCGATCTCGGCCAGCCGCAGCTTGGCCCGGTCGCCAAGGTCGCCGTCGTCGGCCGCCGCCACGCCGGCCAGCCGCCGCTTCGCCGCGGTCGTGTGGCTCGTCCGCAGCAGGTAGTCGCCCAGGTCGAACGCCATCCGCTTCGCCCACACGCCCGACGCCGATTCGAGGGCGGTCTCGAACACCGCCGCCCCTTTCTCCGGATCGCCGGCGGACAGCCACGAGCCGAACAGGTACTCGCCGGCCGGCCCGAACGCGCGGCCGTAGTCGGCCGTGACGATCTCCTTCGCCACCGACTCCGCGCGGAGCGGGGTCGGGTTCGCCGAGTGCCGCGTGCGGGCGGTCAGCACCTCAGCGATCTCTGGCAGCGGCGAATGGCTGCCGATCTTCACCCCGCGAAGGGATTTGGCCGCCCGCTCCGTGTCGCCTTCGAGGTGGTACGTCAGGGCGGTGCCGATGGTCGTCGCGGACTCGATCTCCCGGTCGGGCCGCTCCGCCGCTTTCGCCCACGCCTTCCGCGCGTCGGCCAACTGCCCGGCGTCGAGTTCCATCCGACCGACCCACCACCAGCCGAGGTTCTCGTACCGGGTGCCACGGCCCAGGTCGGCGGCGTCCTGGAAGGCGGTGCGGGCGGCAATGGCGTTCTGCGCCCGCTGAAGGCACAGGCCCAGGTTGTAATGGGCGGCCACCGCGACCATTGCCGGCGGGTGGTCGGCCTTCAACTTCTGGAACTCGCGGCCGGCTTCCACCACCCGCCCGTCGGCGAACGCCAGGTTCGCGGCGGCCAGCCGGACGGCGAACACGTCCGGGTGATGGCCCGCCACCCGCAGGGTTTGGCGGATCGTTTGCTCGGCGGGTGGTGTGTCGTCCTGGAAGGCCGGAGGCGGACCGTCCGCGCTCACTGCCGCCTGCTTGTCCGGGGCCAGCCAGTCCAGGTACTCCGACGCCGGGCACTGGAGCGGGCACCAGGCGACGTGCCGCGGGGCGAACGGACCGGGGGCGGGTTTGGCGAGGGACTGCACGGCCAGCCGCGCCCGCTGGTAGGCCAGTTCCGCCTCGCCGTTCGGGTGGTGAGCGGCCACGGAATCACAACTGGCGAGCGTGCGCTCGAAGCCTTTCAGGTCGTCGGTGGCGAACTGACATCTGGCCTGCCCGAACAGCGCGACGGCGTGCAGGGCCGGGGCGGACGGCACGGCCCGCAGCCGGCCGTACAACTCGGCCGCCTTCTTCCACTGCTCCTGCCCCTCGTGGCACAATGCTTTTCGGTAATCCAGGCCGGCGTCCGGCTCGCCCACTTCTTCGATCAGCTTGAGGGCGGTCGAGTAGGCGGCGGCGCGGATGTGGTCGTCGATCCGCTTGCGGATCGGGTCCGGCTCGTTCGCATCGTGTTCCGGCTCGGCATGGGCGTGTTCTTCGACGGGCGGTTTGGCCGAAGGTGTACGAACGCCTCGGATGACGAACCCCATCCCGCACCCAGCCGCGGCGCAGGTGACGAGCAGCGCGATCCGGGCGAATCGCTGACGCAGGTTCAGTTTTGGTGGTGTGGGCATTGCCGTCGGGGGTGGGACGCCCCCCGTTCGTGTCGGAGAATCGAGCAGTTCAGGCTGGGTCAGAATCGAACGGGGGAGGGGTTCCGTTGCCTGAGTCGGAAAAAAAAGGCAAACTTAGCCGTGCCCTCTCGATAACTATTTCGGCGGCGGATGAACATCGCCCGCCCAGCACGAAACCAGGTGCGGCCATGCGAGTCGATTCGGCAACCAACTTCACCCCGGTGTCCACCCCCGCCACGGCAGCCGCGTCAACGGCGAAGGCCGCCCCGCGGGACGCGGAAACGGCTGCCCCGGCAGCGGATTCGGGGTTCTCGCCCACCGGCGACCTGTCCCGGTTGCTGTCGCTGGTGAAGGAGATCCCGGACGTGCGGGGCGAGGTCATCCTGGAGGTGTTGAACCGCTCGGCCTCCGGCGAGCTGACCAGCCCGCAGGCGGCGCTGGACACCGCGGCGGCGGTGGCCGACTCGAACGTCCTCCGCGGCAGCTGATTCGCTGTCCAGACCACTCACCAAGCCCGGCAGATCTGCCGGGCTTGTTTCGTTTCGTTAACCGCCGTTTACGCGCCGGCCCGATTCCGGCCGAACCCGATTCGGTCGCCGCAAATCCCGCAGTCTCACATCGATAACCGATTGTGAAGCCGGCCCCGCCGGCACTACTCACACAACCTCCATCCGGAGTTTTATCATGGGTCTGGTCCTCACCAACAACGTGTCCTCGCTGACGGCTCAGAACAACCTGAACAGCACGAACAACGCGCTGTCGAAGTCGCTGGAGCGGCTGTCCACCGGCCTGAAGGTGAACCGCGGGGCGGACGGCCCGGCGGCCCTGGTGATCAGCGAGCAGCAGCGGGCGCAGATCGCCGGCATCCGCAGCGCCATCGACAACACGAACAAGGCGGTGTCCCTCGTCCAGACGGGTGAAGGGGCGCTGAACGAGATCAACAGCCTGCTCGGCAAGGTCCGCGGGCTGGTGCTCGACTCGAACAACGTCGGGGTGAACGACTCGAACGCGCTGGCCGCCAACCAGGCGGAGATCAACAACGCGCTGAACACCATCACCAGCATCGCCAACCAGACGCAGTTCGGCACCAAGAAGCTGCTGGACGGGTCGGCGTCGCTGACCGCCACGTCGAGCAACGCCGCCGCCACCGCCACCGCCACCGGGTCGATCACCGCCGGCAGCTACGGGGTGACCGGGGTGACCGCCGCCACCCGCGCGAACGTGCAGGGGCAGACGAAGCTGGACGCCGCATTCACCGCCGGCAACACCGAGACGCTGACGGTGAACGGGGTGAACGTGAGCTACGTGCAGGGGGCGACGGCGGCCGCGTCCATGACCGCCGCCCAGACGGCCATCAACAACGTGGCCGACCGCACCGGCGTCCGCGCCAGCATCGACAGCACCGGCGCGAACCCGCGGATGGTGATGTACTCGAACAACTGGGGCAGCGGGAACAAGATCACCGTGTCGTCCGACACCGCCGCCGCCAACTCGGTGCTCGGCACCCCGACGGCGAACAACGACGGCACCGACATCGCCGGCAGCATCGCCGGGGTGGCGGCCAGCGGCAAGGGGAACACCCTGTCCGCCGTGTCCGGGGCCGGGTCCGGCCTGTCCGTCACGTTCAACAGCCAGGCGGCCGGCGACACCTACACCAGCGCCGCCAACAACCCGTTCACCTCGGACGCCACCGCCACCACCGTCACCGTGGACGACACCAAGTCGCTGCTGTTCCAGATCGGGGCGAACGCCGGCCAGACCGCCCAGGTGGCGCTCAGCGACAGCCGGGCGAACGCGCTCGGCAAGGGGGTGTCCGGGAACGTGACCGACATGACCAAGATCGACGTGACCAAGCTGTCCACGAACAAGAGCCTGAGCAGCGACTTCCTGAAGGTGGTGGACAAGGCGATCGGCGACGTGACCTCGCAGCGGGGCCAGCTGGGGGCGTTCCAGGCGAACACCCTCCAGTCGAACGCGAACAACCTGCAGACCACCCTGCAGAACACCACCGCCGCCGAGTCCACCATCCGGGACACCGACTTCGCCAGTGAGATCGCCATGTTCACCAAGCTGCAGACGCAACTGCAAGCCGGCAGCACGGTGCTGGGCAACGCCAACCAGTTGACCCAGCTGGTGGCCGGTCTGCTGCGGGGCTAAGCGGTCCGAGTCCCATAGCCGATCGCCTCCGGCGATCGGCGGGCCGCCACAGAGGGCGGCCTCTACTAACCGCGTGTTCTGTAGGGGCCGCCCTCTGTGGCGGCCCGTGGTCCGGCCCGGCCGGACCACTTGTAACTCTGGCCGCCGCGTCCCACCCCGGACGCGGCGGCCGTTCGTCCTTCCCCACCACCCGCACCGGGTTCGACAGAGGGGTGACCCGTGTCCAGTCTCAGCAGCCTCAGCACCACCGGGCTGAACTTCGGCGGGCTGGCCACCGGCATCGACTCGTCGAAGATCATCGACGGGCTGACCAAGCTGAACCAGCAGCGGATCGATACCCTGAAGGGCCGCCAGCAGCAGGTGCTCGACCGCCAGTCGGCCTACGTCGGGTTGCAGACCCGCATGGCCGAGCTGCAACTCCAGTCGAGCAAGCTGGCCCGCTCGGCCGGCGGGGCGTTCGACGGCCGTACCGTTTCCACCACCGACGACAAAGTCCTCACCGCCACCGCCGGCACCGCCGCGTCCGCCGGCACCTACTCCGTCACCGTCGGCAGTTTGGCCCAGGCACACCAGACCGCGTCCGCCGGGTTCGCCGACCCGAACGCCAAGATCAAGACCGGCACCCTCACCCTCCAGGCCGGCAGCGGCACCGCCGTCACCGTCACCGTCGATTCGCGGAACAACACCCTGCAAGGGTTGGCCGACAGCATCAACGCGGCCGGCGGCGAGGTGAAGGCGGCGGTCATCAACGACGGGTCGGCCAACCCGTACCGGCTGCTGCTCACGTCCACCAAGACCGGCACCGCCGGGGCGATCACCGCCACCAACAACCTGACCGGCGGCACCGGCGCGAGCATCGACCCGGCGGCGACCACCGTGCAGGCGGCCACCGACGCCCAGGTGACGCTCGGGTCCGGGGCGGGGGCCATCACCGTCCGCAGCTCGACCAACCAGGTGACCAGCCTCATCCCCGGCGTGTCCCTCGACTTGAAGACGGCCAGCCCGACCACCCCGGTCATCCTGAGCGTGGCGACCGACACGAAAGGGGCTTCCGACGCGGTGAAGGGCCTCGTGGACTCGTTCAACGCGGTGATCGACTACGTCAAGGACCAGACGCGGTACAACGCCGAGACGCAGACGGCCGGCATGCTGATCGGCGAGCGGGATGTGATCTCGTTGCAGAACGACCTGGCCGCGACGATCACGTCGGTGGTGCCGGGGCTGGCGTCCGGCTCGAACCGCCTGTCCGCCGTCGGCATCACCCTGGGCAATGACGGCAAGCTGGCGGTGGACGACGCCAAGCTGGCCCAGGCGGTGAGCGGGTCCGCGGCCGGGCTGGCCGACCTGAAGAAGCTGTTCGGGGTGACCGGCTCGTCTGACAACCCGGCGGTGCAGTTCGGCATCGCCACCTCGAAGACGAAGCCGTCCGGCGTGTCCGCGTACCAGGTGCAGATCACCACCCCGGCGACGCGGGCGGCCGTCACCGCCGCTACCGCGCTGCCCGGCACGGTCGTCCTCAGCCCGCCGAACAACACCATGATGCTGCGGCTGAACGGTCTGACATCGACAGGCATCACCCTCGCGCCGGGATCCTACACCCCGGACCAGTTGGCCTCAATGCTCCAGCAGTCGATCAACACGAACGCCGGGCTGAGCGGGAACACGGCGGTGGTGGGCGTGGACGGGGACGGCAAGCTGAGCATCACCTCGCAGCAGTTCGGGTCCGGGTCGAAGGTGTCGTTCGCCGGCGGTACAGCCCTGTCCGCCCTCGGGTTCACCGGGTCCGAGACGGGCAGCGGAGCGGACGTGGTCGGGAACTTCGTGGTGGACGGTCAGAGCGAGGCGGCCACCGGCTCCGGGCAGACGCTCACCGGCAAGAGCGGGAACGCGAACACCGACGGGCTGCTGGTGCGGGCGACCGGGTCCGACCCGACCACCGCCGCCGTCACCGTCACGCAGGGGCTGGCCGGCAAGCTGAACGCCGCGCTGGGCAAGTTCCTGGACGCGACCGGCGGCAAGCTGAAGGCGATCAACGACGGGTACACCAAGCAGTTCGACGAGCTGAACGCACAAATCACCAAGCAGAACACGATGATGGAGGCGAAGAAGACGGAGCTCACCCTGCGGTTCGCGGCCATGGAGTCCGCGGTGAGCAAGCTGAAGGGGCTGGGCGCGTCGCTCACCTCGCTCATCCCGAAGGCGACCTCGTAACCGGCGATCATGCCCATGAACCCGTACCAGAAGTACGCCCAGAACCAGCAGGTGGCCGGTCTGTCCCGCATCGACCTGCTGCTCGCCCTGTACGACGGGGCGCTCGCCCGCTTGACCAAGGCGGAGATGGCCCTGACCAACGGCGACGTGCCGGTGGCCACCCCGTACCTGTGCAAGGCCCAGCTCATCGTCACCGAGCTGGCCGCCGGCGTGCGGCTGGACGTGGACGAGCAGATGGGCACGAACATGCTCCGGCTGTACGAGTTCGTGGTCCACGAGCTGAAGACGCCGCGGCTGGAGAGCGTGCGGAACGCGCGAAAGATCCTCACCACCCTGCGGGAGGGGTTCGAGGGCGTCCGCGAAGAGGCCAACCGGCTGGAGAAGAGCGGGCAGTTGGTGGCCGCCGATCGCATGCAGATGGTGTTGGAGATGGCGTGAGCCGGTGGAAAATCGGGACGAGTTTGCCGGTTGAACTGAACGGGCGGCCCCCCGGATGCCGATATCCGGAGGTGCCGCCCGTTTTCGTTCACGGTGGGCCTCCTCATGTTCCGCGGGATCTACGCCGCCGCCACCGCGCTCGACGCCGCCCAACAGCGGCAGGAGGTGACGGCGGCGAACCTGGCGAACTCGTCCACACCCGGGTACAAGCAACAAGGGGTGCGGTTCGAGACGTTCAACCTGGCCATCGGCCGCGACCAGCCGCCCCCGCCGGACATCGTCGGCACCCGCCTGGCGGCCACGTACACCGACTTCCGCCCGTCCGCCCTGCAGCCCACCGGCAACCCGACCGACCTGGCCCTCGGCGAGCCGGACCAGTTCTTCGCCGTCCAGGGGCCGACCGGCACCGTGTTCACCCGCAACGGCAGCTTCCGCCTGACCGCCCAGGGGCAGCTGGTGACCCACGCCGGATACCCGCTGCTCGGCACCACCGGGCCGATCGCCGTGCCGGAGGGCACGGGCCGGGTGAACGTGGCATCGGACGGCAGCGTGACCGCCGATGGCACGCCGGTCGGGAACGTGCGGCTGGTGCGGTTCGCGGATCTCACCCGCCTCAGCCCGGCCGGCCCGACGCTGTACACCGCCCCGCAAGACATGCCACCGCAGGACGCCGCCGGGCGGGTGGCGCAGGGCTTCCGGGAGGCGTCGAACGTGAACCCGACGGAAACGATGGTCGGCATGATCGCGTCCACCCGGTACTACGAGGCGGCGCAGCGGGCGCTGCGGGCGATCGCCGAGAGCGTGCAGTTGAACACCAGACCGCAAGGCTGACCGGAGGTTGACCCGTGATCAAAGCCCTGTACACCAGCGCCACGGGCATGAACGCCCAGTCCACGGTGATCGACAACACGGCGAACAACCTGGCCAACATCAACACCAACGGGTTCAAGAAGGGGCAGGCGGACTTTCAGGACCTGCTGTACGTGAACGAGCGGACGCCGGGGGCGGAGGCGTTCCAGGGGCAGCAGGTGCCGACCGGGTTGCAGATCGGCAGCGGGGTGCGGGTGGCCGGCATCACCAAGGTGTTCACCGTCGGCGAGCTGGTGAACACCAAGAACCCGCTTGACGTCGCCATCGAGGGGGACGGGTTCCTGCAGGTGACGCTGCCGAGCGGCGAACTGCGGTACACCCGCGACGGTGCCCTGCGGCTGAACGCCACCGGCAACCTCGTCACCAGCGACGGGTTCCTGCTCAACCCCACCATCAACATCCCGCCGGACGCGGTGAGCGTGCAGATCGCGGCCGACGGCACGGTGTCGGTGGTGAACGCCGGGGCGACGGCCACCACCTCGCCGGTCGGGCAGCTCACCCTGGCCCGGTTCCCGAACCCGGCCGGGCTGGCCGCCGAGGGGCGGAACCTGTTCTCCGAGAGCGCGTCGTCCGGCCAGTCCACCCTGGCCACGCCGGGGCTGAACGGGGCCGGGTTTTTGCGCCAGGGGTTCCAGGAGCGGGCGAACGTGGACGCGGTGACCGAACTCATCAACTTGATCCTGGCGCAGCGGGCGTACGAGTTCAACACCCGCTCCGTCCGCACGTCGGACAACATGCTCCAGGCCACCAGCGAACTCATCCGGTAATGCTCGGTCGAGGTTCACAAACCCGACCGCCGGGGGCGGTCGGCGGGCCGCCACAGAGGGCGGCCCCTACGGGCAAAAAGCTCTCTGCGTAGGGGCCGCCCTCTGTGGCGGCCCGCTGGTCCGGCCGTGCCGGACCAGCATTTTCGACCAAGCGTTCCGGTGACACCGCCATGACACTCCGCCTCGTCGCCGTGCTGCTGCTCGCCGCCCCCGCGGTCGCCGCCGAGCCGGTCGTTCTCACCCTGTCGGATCGGGCGTCCCCGCCCGCCCCGGTGGTGACGGTCGGGCACGTTGCCAAGCTCGTCGGCGGGGACGCGAAGACGCGGGAGAAGATGGCCGCCCTCGACCTGACCGACCGCGGGGAAGGGGTGGTGGTGTCGCGCAAACAGGTGACGTACCGGCTGCGGCTGGCCGGGTTCGACGCCGACGCGTTCGTCGTGAGCGGGGCGGACAAGACCACGCTGAGCGTGCCGAAGGCGACGCTCTCGACGGAGAAGGTGGTGGCCGTCGCTCGGGTGGAACTGGCCAAGGCGCTCGGCAAGCCGCTCGACGAGCTGACCATCGACCTCGCCCAGTCGGTCGCGGTCAAGCTGCCGGAGGTGACGGACGACGACGACGTTGCCGTCACGGCCGTACCGAACAGCCCGACCGTCCGCCCCGGCCGCAACCAGATGAACGTGACGGTGAGTGTGAGCGGGGCCAAAAAAATTACGTTCCCGGTGTACCTGACGGCCGTGGCGATGGAGGCGAGTGCCGAGCCGCCGGCCCCGAAGGCGAAGGCCGCGAGCGGGAAGTTCGCCGCCGACGCCGTGCTGGTGCGGGCGCTCCAGCCGGTGACGATGGTGGTGAACACCGGCGGGCTGCGGGTGTCGGCCGTCGGCGAGGCGCTGCAGGACGGCAAGGTCGGTCAGCAGATCAAGGTGCGGAACCCGGACTCGAAGAAGGTCGTCACCGGCACGGTGGTCGGGGCGAACGAGGTCGAGGTCGCCGTCGGAGGGAGCCGATGAACCGCCGCCGCTGGCTGCTGCTCACACCGCTGGTCGTCGGGGCCACGCTCGGTGTGGTGCGGGCGGACAACATCTGGGACCGCCGCGACCCGCGGTACGCCAACCTGTTCCAGGACAACCGCGCCCGGAACATCGGCGACATCCTCACCGTGGTCATCAACGAGACGACGGCGTCGAACGACCGCGAGCAGCGGGCGCAGGACAAGTCGAACTCGGCGAACGGGAACATCAACCTGCTCGGCGAGACCGCCAGCGGGGACGCCGGGTTCCGCCGCCGGTTCAACGGCAGCGCCCAGCTCACCAGCGACCGCCGGTTCCAGGACCGGCTGGCGGTGACGGTGGTGGACGTGATGCCGAACGGCAACCTGGTGGTGGAGGGGTACCGCAGCCGGGTGGTGGCGGGCGAGGAGCGGGTGCTGAAGATCACCGGGGTGGTGCGGGTGCAGGACATCGGGGCGGGGAACGCGGTGCAGAGTACCAGCCTGGCGAACGCCCGCATCAGCTACCTCGGCCGCGGGCCGATGACCCGCAGCGTGAACCAGAACTTCCTCGGCCGGGTGATGAACCGCATCTGGCCGTTCTGACCAAATAAGTAGTAGGCACACTCCGTGTGCCGTTCCGGAACGGCACACGGAGTGTGCCTACTACTTATTCCGACCCACGGACGGGACCGATGCCCCGACTATTCACTTCGTGCGTATTGCTCGTCGTGTTCGCCACCCTCGCCCCCGCCCAGGTGCGGGTGAAGGACGTGACCACCGTGGCCGGCGCTCGTGCCAACCAGTTGTTCGGCCTCGGTTTGGTGGTCGGGCTGGACGGCACCGGCAGTCGCAGCTCGTTCACCCAGCAGATGGCGGTGGACATGCTCCAGCGGTTGGGCGCCACCACTGCCATCTTCAGCGCCATCCCGACCGAGTCCATCCTGCGATCGACGAGCAACTCGGTGGTGATGGTGACGGCCGAGATCGGCCCGTTCGCCCGCCGCGGGACGAAGATGGACGTGACGGTGAGCTGCATGGACGACGCCCGCAGCCTGAAGGGCGGGCAGCTCATCTTCACCCCGCTGAAGGGGGTGGACGGGGAGGTGTACGCCACCGCCCAGGGGCCGCTGTCCATCGGAGGTTTCGCCGTCGAGGGGCAGGCGGCGCGGGTGCAGAAGAACCAGTTGAACACCGGCCGCATCCCGGACGGGGCGATCATCGAGAAGGAAGCGCTCGGCGAGACGACGAAGAACGGGCGGATCGAGCTGCTGCTCCGCGAGCCGGACTTCAACACCGCCCGGCTGATCGCCAAGGCGGTGAACCAGAAGTATGCCAACGCCGCTACCGCGGTGGACGCCGGCAGCGTGGTGGTGTGCCCGCCGCTGGAAGCGAAGAAATCCGCGGTGGAACTGATCGCCGAGATCGGGCTGATGGAGATCCGCCCGGACACGACGGCGAAGGTGGTCATCAACGAGCGGACGGGGACGGTGGTGGCCGGGGAGAACGTGACCATCGGCACGGCGGCGGTGACGCACGGCAACCTGTTCATCGCCACCACCGAAATGCCGTTCGCCGTGCAGCCGAACCCGTTCGCCGGCGGCACCACGGCGATCGTGCCGCGGACTGTGGCAACCGCCACCGAGCAGCGGAGCCGGATGGTGGTGCTGCCGAAGGCCACCACCGTGGCCGACGTGGCCCGGTCGCTGAACGCGCTCGGTGTGACGCCACAGGATCTGATTTCGGTGTTCCAGTCGCTCAAGAACGCCGGGGCGCTACACGCCGAGTTGCAGATCAAGTGAGAGGAATAGTGGCGCGTTGCACATCAGGTGTTGGGTGGTGAGTCCCACCCCTCCCCGTCGGGGAGGGGTCGCTGGCCGAGCGGAGCGAGGACGGCGGGGGTGGGGTACTTGATGAGACCGGGGGGGGGGGCCCCCCCCCCCCCCGGGGGGGGGGGGGGGGGGGGGCGGGGGGGGGGGCGGGGGGGGGGGGGGGGCCCCACTTGATGAGACCGACCCCACCCCCGCCTCGTGCTTCGCACTCGCCGACCCCTCCCCAACGGGGAGGGGTGAGAGCTTCCACCCCACCGTTGAGCGAACCCCGTGGGTCACGGTCCCGTCACCGGGACCGGACCCACCCTACCAGACCCGCTCCTGCCGGGCCGTACTCTTCCTCACCGGGCTGAACCGATGTCCGCGATCGGC
>JALHQU010000180.1 GCA_022841795.1 Fimbriiglobus sp. | reverse complement strand
CACAGAGGGCGGCCCCTACAAATCCGCCCGTTCTGTAGGGGCCGCCCTCTGTGGCGGCCCGCCGATCGCCACCGGCGATCGGCTTTTGGAACCGTCTCTGAGCCGCGGACGGGTCACTTCTCGTCCACGCCGGTGAGCGCCTCCTCGCCCGGCCCTTTGCCGAACCGCCGGGCCGACTCGTCCCACGTCTTCGGGTCGATGTTCTGCACGGCAGTGTACTTCCGCCCGGCCAGCCGCTTCGTCAACTCCTCCTTCGCCGCCTTCCGCAGGTCGGGTTCGGTCAGCAGGTCGTACCCGACCGCCGCGAGGATGGCGGCCGACGCCACGCTCGCCTTGTCGCCGATCGACATGCCGCCGCACGCGGTGACCACCCACGTGTGCGCGCTCACCCCGATCGGGTGCGTCGGCCAGCCGAACAGGGCCACCGGGGTGATCCAGCTCACGTCCGCCACGTCCGTCGAGCCGCCCACCTTCACGTCCTTGATGAACGGCATGACCGTCGTGGCCATGCCCGCCTCCTTCAGCCCCATCGCCTTCTGGCACGATTTGGCGAAGGCGTGTTCGTCGGGGGACCAGTCGAGCGGGGTGTTCTGCAGGTGTTCGAAGACCCGCACGGCCAGCGTCTCGTTCGGCATCAACTCGGCCATGCCGATTTCCAGGTTGAACGTGGCTTTCGTCTGGGTGGCGAGGGCCGCCCCTTCCGCCACCTGGCCGAGCCACTCGACGGTGGCGTTCACCTTGGGGGTGGTGGCGTCGCGGGCGGTCATCCAGACGCGGGCCTCGTCGGGCACGATGTTCGGGGCGACCCCGGCCACCTCGAAGATGTAGTGCATGCGGGCGGTCGGCTCGACGTGCTCCCGCATCAGGTTCACCCCGTGGGCGAACAGTTCGGCCGCGTCCAGTGCGCTCCGGCCGTTCCACGGCTCGTTCCCGGCGTGGGCGGTCTTCCCCTTCCAGCTCACCCGGATCTTGCGGTTGGCGGCGGTGACGATGGTGCCGGTGACGGGCACCGGGGCGGGGTGCCACGCCAGGGCCGCGTCCAGGTCGTCGAACAGCCCGGCCTTGGCCATGAACACCTTCGCCCCGACGTTCTCCTCCGCCCCGCACCCGTACACCCGCAGCAGCCCCGGCGTCTTCTTCGCCTCCATCATCGCTTTCAGGGCGATGGCCGCGCCGGTGCAGCCGGCCCCCAGGTTGTTGTGCCCGCACCCGTGCCCGTCCGTCTTGCCGTTGGCGGCCGGCTTCACCTTCGGCTCGGGGGCGTTGCCCAACCCCGGCAGGGCGTCGTACTCGGGCAGGAACCCGAGCTTCGGCCCGCCGTTGCCCTGGCTCCACTCGGCCACGAACGCCGTCGGGTGCCCGCCGGCTTTGCGAGCCGTGATCTTGAACCCGGCCGCGTCCAACTCGCGGATGTGGACCTCCATCGCGTCCTGTTCCTTCAGCCCGACGGCCGGCAGGTCCCACACCTCGCGGCTGATCTTCAGGATCGTCTTCTCGACTCCCTTCACCGCCGCCTTCGCCGCCTTGAGCGACTCCCGCTCGGCCGGCTTGGCCGGCTTCTCCCCTCCGCCGACGGGCTGGGCAACGGCCTGGGAAGCGGCGGCGACGGCGGCCCCGGCGGCGGCCACAAACCCGCGGCGGGAAAAGGGGAACAGCGGTTGCGAATCATTCGGGGTCATGGCAGCTTCGTGGCTGAGGTGGTCGGGCTTGACGAGACGGGCAGGGGTGTTATTACACGCCTCCCCCGCACAAGCAAGCGCCCGTTCCGAGTAATTTCGATGAGGTCGGCCATGCCCCGATTCGCGCCGGCGTGCGTCGCTGTATTCATGGCCGTAGTGTCCGCGTTCGCCCAACCCGCCCCGCCGCCGGTCCTGTCCGACCTGCCGCCGGTCGGCTTGCCGCCGACGGCCGGCTTGCCGCCGACGGCCGGCGCCATGACCACCCTCACCGCCCCGCCGCCGGTGACGACCACCTACGACCCCGGCGACGGGCTGACGGTGTCGATGATGAACGGGGAGAGCAAGCTGAAGCTGTTCGGCCAGTTCTCCACCCTGGCGGTGGCGAACACCGACCGCGGGTTCCCGGTCGGCGCGCCGCTGTTCCTGCTGCCGCCGCCGGCCAGCGGGAACCGGACGAACACGTTCGACATCAACGCCCGCCAGACGGCGTTCGGGGCGGCGTTTACCGGCCCGGCGGTGATGGGGTTCACCCCCGCCGCCACCGTCCTGGTGTTCATCCAGAACGACAACCTGACGTCCGACGCTTACGGGTTCCTGCCGTACAACGTGTTCGCCGAGTTGCGGAACGACGACTGGCGGTTCGCCGCCGGGCTGATGTCGGACGTGTTCAACCCGGCCAACCCGACCAACATCCCCCTGCTCAAGCTGCTCACCTCCGGGAACACCGGGTCGTTCGCCGGGTCGATCCGGGCGGAACACTTTTACAAGCCGGACCCGACGTTCCAACTCACCACCCAGGTGGCCCTCCGCAAGCCGATCGCCAGCGTGGTGACGAGCAACCAGCGGCTGATCGAGGACAACGGCTGGCCGAACGTGGAGGCGCGGGTGGCCGCCGGGGTCGGCGAGGTGGCGGCCCTGGCCGGTGGGCGGAAGCTGCGGCCGCTGGAGGTGGGCGTGTCGGGGGTGGTCGGGCAGTTGCGGAACGGGGCGATCCTCGCGCCGGGGCAAGTGGACCCCCTCGCCCGCTCGACGATCGACGTGTGGGGGCTGGGGGCGGACGTGCAGGCGGCCGTCACCAGCCGGTTCGGGCTGGCCGGCGAGTTCTTCGTCGGCCAGGGGTTGGGCGAGTACAACGGCGGCATCGGGCAGACGTTCGGGGCGGACCTGCGGGCGATCCGCACCGCCGGCGGGTGGGGGGAGGCGTACTTCTACCTCACCGACCAGTGGCACGTCCACACCGGGTACGGCATCGACGCCCCGGTCCGCGGCGACCTCACCCCCACCCAGTTCGCCCGCAACCAGACGTACTACACCAACGTGGTGTGGGACGTGAGCAAGACGCTCCAGCTCAGCTTCCAGGTGGACTACCGGAAGACCGACTACATCGCCTTCCGCAACGCCGACGGGTTGGTGTTCATCAGCCAGTTCCTGTTGAAGTTCTGACCCGCCGCCGGCTTCGCCGCGTTCTCACGGAACGCGATCATCGAGCGAGGGCGGGGATCGTCGAGCGGCGATCCTCGCCGCCGTCACTTCTTCAGCTTCTTCAGCTCTTCGGTCATCGCCTTCACGCCCCGGTAGCCGACGAACCGGCTGATCTCCTGGCCGGTAGCGTCGAGCAGCACGCCGGTCGGGTACGCCTCGACCTTGTACTGCTTCACCAACTCCTTCTGCTCGTCGCCGTCCACCTTCACGCAAACCACCCCGTCGGCGGCGTCGGCCACGTCTTTGGCGGTGAACACCAGCGAGGTCATGGTTTTGCACGGCCCGCACCACTCGGTCTCGAACTTCACGAACACCGGCTTCTTGTCGGCCGCCGCCCGCTTCATCGCCTTCTCGTAGTCCTTCTCGAACGCCACCGGCTTGGTCGCCCGCGGGGCGTCGCGGTCCGCCTTGTACTGGTCCCGCTTGATCTCGTCGGCCTCCTGCGTGATGCCGGGGTCGAACGGGTACAGCTTGCCGCTCCCGCCGGCGGTGCCGTCCATCTCCAGCTTCCACGCCTTCCCGCCGGCCCAGCAGTAGTCCGGCATCACCCGGAACTTGCCGCTGACCGGGTCGTCGTTCTTGGTCCGGCTGACCGCCCAGAAGTCCTTCTCCCCGATCACCCCGTCGTTGTTCCCGTCGCTGACCGTGACGGTGTACTCCTCTTTTTCGATCGTCACCGTGCCCACCGAGAACCCCCGCCGGGAGTACCGGATGATGTCCGGCGTCTGATCCGGCTTTTCCACCACCGCCCAGAACGACACCGGGTAATCAACGATCGCATCAGCTCCGGTCTTGGCGTGGGCGACCTTGAGCGTGCCCTCGAACGACGACCACCAGTCGTTCCGCGTCAGGTTGGGCTTGGTGGTGATCGCCTTCTCGTCGGTCAGCTTGCCGTCCCGGTTGGTGTCCACGAACAGCAGGTCATACGGCTTGCCGGCCTCGGTGCGGGCGAGGGCGATCAGTTGCCCTTCTCCGCGGAGTTCCTTCGGCCCGAGCGGGATGCGGCCGATCAAGTGGTCTTTGCCGTCCACCTTCAGGTCGGTCGCGGTCAGCTTGATCTGGGTGCCCGCCGGGCTGACCCGCGGGCGGAGGGGCGACTTCGGGTCGCCCGGCTTGAACGTCACGGCGTGCCCGTCGCCCTTCGGCCTGGGGGCGGGTTTCTTCGGCTCGTCGGCCGAAGCCGGGGCTACGACCCCGCCGAGCAGGGCCAGCAGTATCACGAATCGACGGGGCATGGTCGTCCTCTGTGGGTGATATACCTCGAACAACGGGGAAGGCTCCGCTTCGGCTCGCCTCACCTCTCCCCCGCGTGCGGGGGAGAGGTCGCGGTCGGGAGCGGAGCGACGACCGCGGGTGAGGGGGTGTTCCCCCATACTCCGGAAAGTTCCGGCCGGCGGTAGCGCCCCCTCACCCGCCGGAGTTGCTTCGCAACTCCCGGCGACCTCTCCCCCGCACGCGGGGGAGAGGTGGGGCTGTCCGGGTCATCTCATTCCCGACCGCAAGCGGCAGGATGGTATCGCCGGCGTCGCGCTCACCCCTTCCACTTCGCCCGCGGTTCGCGGGTAAGCTCCTTGTCCGCCGCCGCGTCGTCCACGAACTTCTCCTTCGCCGGGTCCCAGGTCAGCTTGCGGTTCAGCTTGTACCCGATGTTCCCCAGGTGGCAGATGGTGGCGCTCCGCTGGCCGGTCTCGGCCGTGCAGATGGTCGGCTTGCCGCTCTTGATGCACTCCAGCCAGTTGGTGTGGTGGTTGCTCGACGGGTACACCTTCTCCGCCTTGTCGCCGAGCGGCTCCTTCAGGATGGTGTCCGGCAGGCTGCTGATCCCGCCGCGGCTGACGAGGATGATGCCGTCGGTCCCTTCGAACACGCAGTCGGCCCGCACGTCCTTGCCGTCCTTCCCCTTCTCGAACTGGTTGTGGATCATCTCGACGCCGTTGGCGTACACGAACCGCAGCCCGCTGGTCGCTTTCGGATCCTTCGGCGGGATGATCTGCGTCGGCCCGCTGGCGTCCATCTTCATCGCCCACTGGGCGATGTCGAAGTGGTGCGCGCCCATGTCTGCGATCTGCCCGCCGGCGTACTCGCGGTACTTCCGCCACGCCGGGAAGTGCTTGTGGACCCCCTTCGGGCACAGCTCCTCGTGGTAGCCCCGCTCCGGTGCCGGCCCGAGCCACAGGTCCCAGTCGATGCCCTTCGGGATGTCCTGCGTCGGCAGGTCGCACGGCACCGCCGGCTCGCCCACCCCGATGCGGATGGTCTTCAGCTTGCCGATCCGCCCGTTCCACACGTACTCGACCGCCTTGCGGAAGTGTCCGCCGAACTCGCTCCGCTGCTGGCTGCCGGTCTGGAACGCCACCTTCGCCGCGGCCACCGCGTCGGCGATCTGCCGTCCCTCGGCGACGTGGTGGGTGAGCGGCTTCTCGCAGTAGATGTGCTTCTTCGCCTTCGCCGCGGTGACGCACGGGATGGCGTGCCAGTGGTCCGGGGTGGCGATGACCACCGCGTCCAGCCCGGTGTGTTCGAGCAGCTTGCGGAAGTCGGTGTACTTCGCCACCCCGCCGTAGGCGCCGGACTTGGCGCGAGCGGCGTACTTCTTCCCCACCATCTCGGCGGCGGAGTCGAGGCGTTCCTGCACCACGTCGCACACGGCGACGACTTCCACCGTGTCACGGCCGAGGAACCCGCTCAGGTGCCCGCGGCCCATCGTGCCGACGCCGAGGAACCCGAGGGCGAGCTTCTCGGACGGGGCGGCTTTGGCGGTGCGGGTCCACACGAGCGGGGCGACGGCGGACGCGGACGCGGACGCCAGGAACGAACGGCGGGAGAGCATGGCAGGCCTCACGGAACGTGGGAAGAGGAAGGCGCTCCGATGGTACCCGACCGGCCGCGGGAAGGCTACAGGGTGGCGGAAGTGAGGACGAGCGGATCGACCGGCCGTTCGCCGGTGATCCACGCCTCGCACCGCTCGGCAAGGTCGCGCCGCGGCCCGACGACCAGATACCGACCTTCCAGCGGACCGAGTTGCAGGCCGACGAGGGCACGGGTGAGCCGCTCGTTCGGGGCTTTCATTGGGTCGAGTTGCTCGAACTGGGCGATGACATCGACTGGCGGAAGTGTAGGCGTGTGGTCACGACCGGCCATGCGCACCGCCACCCGGCCGAGCTTGTACTGGTACGCCACCCCGCCGAGGGTACCCGGCTTGGTGGCGGCGTTGTCGGCGAACTTCAGCCAGCGGATGTCGGCCGGGAACCGCTGCCACACGCGGAACGGGAACACGGTGGTCGGCGCCCCGGTGTCCACGATCGCGGTGTGCTTCACCGGGTCACGGCCGACGAGTAGGTGGCAGTACACCCGCCGGTTCGACACCTCGAATAGAGTGCCGCTGACGTGCGTGCCGTCACAACCACGGAATGCTGTTCGGTTCCGGACCACAAACGGATGCGGGACACGGGCGAAGTCTCCCGGCACGGGTCAATCGACGAACTCGATCAAGAACTGATCCGGGTTGAGTTCCGGATGTTTCCGGGCGAGCGACAACTCCAGCCACGTCGGGTCGATGTCATCACCGACGATCTGCTGCCGGCGGATCGCGATGAACCGGCCGACGTACCGGACCAAGGCGTGGGCATTGCACTGCTCGAAGAACCAGTTCGTATCGGCCAGCCGCTCCGAGTCGAATTCCGGTGGGTACGGCCGCTCCTCCCGCAACCGCTTGAGTTCGGCCAGCCACGCCTCCAGTTGGACTACGTCCACCTTCGGGGTGGGGGCCGTCGTCGGCAAGGAGTCGGGCGGGATGAAGGCATCGGTCGTAGGTATGGTCGGAGTCATCGCGTTCTCCGGACAGACATCCAGTTTAGTTTACCCACTCCGGCCGGCGTCCGGTAACTCGAACAGCCGCACCAGCCGCGGGCGTTCCGCTTCGAGCTTCGCCCACGCCGAGCGGGACCACCCCGGTTCGCCGTCCGGCCAGAGCGGGCCGAACTGCGGTCCTTCCGATCCCGAACGTGCGAAGTCGTGTTCGATCAGCGACCTCACTACCTCGCCACCAAGCTGACCCGCCTTTCGCATGGCCGACGCCACCGACCGCGACGGGTCGGCGTCGAGAATTGCTGCGGCGGCGTACAGGGTCGGTCCGGCGGGGTCGCACACGTCGGCCACGTCATAGGCGATGTCGCGGACCATCCGCAGGGTGAACCGGCTGACCTCCATCCCGTGAGTCCACGCCTCGATCACCCGCAGCACGGCGGCCACCGCGTTCAGCCGCTCCAGCGCTTCGGGGTGGTCGTTCAGTATCAGCGGAGCCACCCGCCGGGCACAGCGCACAGCGAACTCCACCGCCCGCAGCTTCGGAACGGTCGCCAGGAACAGAAACGCCGCCTGCCGGTCGCTCGGATCGGCAGGCGGCGGGGGATTGGTCGGTTCGTTCACGGGTCACCCGGCGATGTCGTCGGCCAGCTTGGCCGTCGTCTCGTGCGTCAGGGTGAACGGCACCTGTTCGCGCTTGGTGCCGGCGGCGCGGTCGGCCTGGTAGCGGTTCACCGTCGCCCGGTCGGTGCCGGTCAGCACCACCTCGTAGTACCCGGCCACGTCCCCTTTCACCGTCGGCCCGTCGCTCCGCAGCACCGCCCGGTCGTGGGTGGCGTCCACCTCGTGAACTTTCAGCCGTTCGAGCAGCCCGCTCACCCGCTTCGCCACCCCGTCCGCCCACCCGCCCACGCTGGCGCCGTCCGGCGCCGGGGCGGTGCGGGTGAGTTCCAGTTCGTGCAGCCGCGAGCCGACCGAGTCGATGGCCGCGGCCTTCACTTTCGCCGTCCAGCCGTCGGCCGTGGCCGTCCGCTCGTGCGGGCCGTCGGTGTTCGCCGGCCAGTCACTTAGGCTTTTGTGCAGGGTTTCGCCGAGGGTCATTGTCCGCTCCGATCACTTGTCGGGTGTGATCCTGCCCGTCGAAGGAGAGCAGGGTGGGTTTGTCGTCGATGACCGTTTCCAGGTGGACCGGCCGGCCCCACACGAACCGCACGTTGGCGAGTGTGTCCTGGGCCTCGTCCTGCTTCAATTCTACCCCACTGTAGCGGTGGCGGAGGAGTAACTCGCCGCGGTTGCGGTGGTTGCCGTTCACCACCTCTATCCACGGTTTGCCGAAATTCGTCAAGCTCGCCAGCAGCCGCTGCTTCACCTGCTCGAACTCCCGGCTCTCGATCACGTAGTTCTTCGTCGGCTGCTGGTAGTTGAAGCTGAACAGCTTGTACTCGCGGCAGAACTCCGGCGTCAGGAACGTGTCGATGAACTGGATGTCGTTGTAGATCTTCCGCACCTCGAAGATCTTCTGCCGGCCGAGGCCGGTGTCCTTGTTCCACGTCCGCCGCTTGTCGGCGTCGTCGCACGCGTCCCACTCCGGGCCGAACTGGCCCATGTTCCACCGCCGCTCGATGTCCCGCAGCAGCTCGATGCCCACCTTGTACGGGTTCAGCCGCCGCCCGCTGGTCGCCATGGTGCCCGAGTGGTGGTCGGCGTAGTCGATCACCTCCGACGGCTGGAGCACCTTGCTCGTCATGATGGTGCTGTGCCAGTAGCTGTTGTGGTTGAGGAACCCGGCGGCGGCGTAGCGGTGCGTCTCGGTCACGCTGAAGTCGAACACGTCCGCCCGCCCCCGCTCGATGCTCATCACCTCGTCGTCGGTCGGTTCCTCCTTGAACCAGTTGCGGTTGCCGACGTACTCCGTCAGCCGGGTCGCCTTCCGCTCCAGCCCGAACCCGATCTGGTCGGCGAACACCCGGGCCGACGCCCCCTGGGTGTGGACGTGCCAGCACCCGTCCTTCTTCGGCCGGCGGGTGCTCAGAACGCCGAAGTTGAGCAGCAGTTGCTGCACCACCTCGCCCATCCGGTCGCTGGACGTGGACAGGATGACCCCGTGCGGGCCGGCGTACCCGTCGCAGTCGTACAGCGCCCGCAGGAACGCCGCCACCACCGGCTTGGGCGACCGCAGGATGCACTGCGGCACCGTCTTCTCGCGGGCGGCGAACCCGGTTTTCAGCCCGAGCGACACGAGGAAGTCCCGCACCGTGCCGGAGCTGAACTTGATCCGCCACTTGGTTTCGTCCCACTTCCGCCGCGGGGTGATGCCGAACAGCTCTTCCGCCAGCACGGCGAAGTGGTCGGCCTGCGGTTCGTCCCCGGTGGTCAGCCCGAGCGTCCGCTTCACGTCGCTGATGTGCCCGTCGCCGATCAGGTAGCCGAGGAACGCTCCCAACCGTTCGTCCACCACCGACGGGATACGGACCGCCGTTCGCTTCTTGAGCATCGTCATCCCGCCGACGGCGAGTTCCGCCCGGTGTTGCGAGACGAGCAGTTCCAACACCGCCGCCTGCTTCACCCGCTTGCCGTCCAGGTGGCGGTACAGCGTCCTCGTGCTCACCCCGGCCTGCTGGCAGATGTCCGTCCCCGTCAGTCGTTCGGTCGGCGCCCACGTCAGTTGGACGGGTCGGGTGGCCCACAGGTTCGTCCCGCGGGCCATCCGCACCCGGTCGCCGATCGCCAGTTCGTCCAACCGCTTCCACTCGCCGCTGCCGGTCATGATCCGGTGAGTGGTGGACCCGCCGAGGTTCAGCCCCCGCCGCGTGCGGATCGACACCATCTCCCGGTCGGTGAACTTGGCCCAGTCGTACACCGTCTGCATGCCGGTGCCGTCCGCGACCGTCGCCGGGAGGCGCTGTTCCACGAGTTCGCCGGCAGGGATCAGACCGCGATCCGTCGTCACTAAAACATCCGCCAGAACGCAAGCCCATCCCTCGTTCATGATCTTCGTTTGGGCTTGCGGGTAAAAGTAGTACGCCTCGTCCCGCACGATGCTCAGCACGTCCCGCTGCCAGTTCTTCAGCGGCGCGTGCTCGATCAGGAATAGCAGCACGTCCTTCTCCGGGTGGTCCGGGAAGCTGGGCGCCTCCTGCCGCGACTTCACCGTCGCCTCGTCCTCCTCCTTCGCCTTCGGGTTCATGAACTCGTCCAGGTACGGCTTCGACTTGAACTTGCGGGGGGCTTCCGTCTCGTCCCCGTCGTCGGTGGCCGACTTGAACTCGTACTTGCTGGTGTCGTCCCGCCGCTTGATGGCCACGCTGTGGATGTCGATCAGGTCGTCGATGCTCTGGCAGCGGTCGAGGAACGACTCGACCTCGTCCTCGCCGAACCGCTCCACATACCGCCGGATGCGGGCGCCGTGGTTGGCGATCTCGTCCATCATCTTGCGGGTGGTGTGCGCGAAGAACGCGTTGTTCTTGAAGAAGTCGCAGTTGTGGACGGCGAACCCGGCCGCGAGCGTGTAGCTCTCGTCGTCTTGCACGGAGAAGTTGTGAACGAAATCCGAGTACGGCTCGGTCTCCACCGCCCGCACGGGTTGATACAGGTAGTCGGTGTCCGCCCAAGCCCGCTCGAATTCGCGGTCGCCGGCGATCACGTCTTCGCCCAGAAGCAGATGACTGAGCGCGTGGGCCGATTCGCCCGACCAGACCAGATCATAGCTCGGCCGGCGGTTCGGCCGAGAGCGGGCATAGATCGCCGTCTTGACCAAGAACCGCAGGCACAGATGGCGGAGTTGGTAAGCCAACGGTTCGGAGGTGGTGGTGAAGGAAAGAGTACCGGAGTTCCGACCACCGGCATTCGTGTACGTGCCGTCGCCATTGAACAGGCCGCTCAGGCAGTTCAGCAGAAGCACCTCGTCCGGGTGCTCATACAGGAAGTCGGGAATCCGCTTGCAGTCGGCTTGCGTGCCGACCACCTGACGGAGCCAGCGGGCGACTTCCAGGTTGTTGAACCGCACGGTGGTGGCGAGGGCGGTCCGTGAATCGTCCCGCCCGACATTCGCCCCGAACAGGGTGCGGGCCAATTGCCCGATCTCGTCCTGGAATGCCGTTTCGTTCCGGTGCAAGCCGAACCCGATCAGACCGCGGGCCTGGGCGTTCCCTTCGGCGATGAAGTACCCGAGGAACTTCGCCAACTGCTCGTTGACCGGCAGGACGTGCCGACCGACCAACCGGCGGCGGTGCAGCACCTTGTCGAACGGGATTTCGACCGCGGCGGCGGACAGTTCATTTCGCGGACTCCGCCGTGGGAAGCCGACCCAGTCGCCGACCTTCACCTCGGCCGCTGGCACCCACTCCGGGCGGTACGCCGAGTACGGACGGGGGGCGGAACATTTGTGCTGCGTTTGGCAGGTGGGGCGGCAGGGCACGGATTCCCGCCCGGCCAACACGCACCCCGTACCGCGGACGACGAGTACCGGGTGTTCGCCGGTGATGCGAACCGTCTGGTTACTCCCTCCGACGGCGAACTTGTAGATCGGCCCCGAGTGCTTCCGGCGGACGGCCGCGGTCACGGGGCGATAGCGGCCCTTGTGAGTCAGAACCAGTTCGCCTTCTTGAACGTCCGCAATGGGCTTCACCCCGGCGGCCGTTTCCACCTTCGTCTCGGGGGCGAGGCAGTGCCCGTACACGTGGGCCATCACCAGCTTCTGGTCGACGACGTGGTTGCACCGCATCAGGTACGCGTAGCACGGGTCGTTGTTGATCACCATCTCGTAGATCTTGCTCAGCCCGTACTCGTAGCTCCGCTTCAGCTCCTCGTACTGCATGCCGAACGACCAGTGCGGGTACCGCGTCGGGAACCCGCCGTAGGCGGCGATCTCGTTCAGGTCGTCCGCGTCCACCACCTCGAAGATGGTCTCGTAGAAGTCCAGCCCGTACCCGCGGGCGTACCCCTCGATCTCGTCCTTCAGCACCCGCAGGTGCGGCGGCAAATTCGTGTTGTAGAAGCTGGACAGCGTCATGCTCGCACCCGGAGTCGTGGGGGGTCGAATGAATTGTACCGCAGGAATGGGAGGATCGCGACCGGAGGTGGTCGGACCTCACCCCCCGGCCCCCTCTCCAAAGTGGAGAGGGGGTGTTCAACCGAGGCGGGCACCTGTGCGGTGAGGCAGTCATCGGCGCGGGGGAACGGGCACACCAGCCACGACGGCGACTTGAACACCCCCTCTCTGGCTCGGAGAGGGGCCGGGGGGTGAGGTCTTTCTTTCACAGCCCGAAGTGCTTCCGCCCGTCGTCCCGCACCAGCATCAGGAACCCCCACAGGCCGGCGATCCCGCCGGGCACGCAGCAGCCGGCGTTCAGGTTGGCCGCCGCCGCCACGCACCCGAGCAGCGCCAGCCAGTACCACCGGCCGGTGACGATGGCCAGCCCGCCGGCCGCGGCCAGCACGCTCACCCCCAGGAACAGGGCGTGGAACCCGGGTACCCGCGGCGCCCACGCCGCCGCCACCGCCTCGTCCGCCTGCTCCTGCTGGGCGATCCGCGCCGCCTGCCCGGCCACCGCCGCGAACACCTCCTGCGGGGTCATGTCACCGGCTTTCCCCTTCGACTCTTTCGACGCCCCCGTCAGCGCCTCCAGCGACCGCAGGTCGCCCACCATCCGCCGCCCGTGTTCGACCGCCTTCTCCGGGTTGTTGGCCGTTTCGAGCGCCACATACCCGTTCACGAACGCCCCGGCCCCGCCCAGGATGAGCAGGGCGAACCCCGGCACCAGGAACAGGCCGGGCACCCGCTTGGCGGTGGACACTTTGGCGGCGGTCGGGGTGCCGTCGGCCCCGAGCGTGACGGCGATGGCGGTGCGACAGTGCGGGCAGGCGAGGGGTTTGCCGACGACGTCGGCCGGCAGCCGGAGCGGGCGGCCGCAGGCGGGGTTCGGGCAGGTGATGACGAACTCGGTCATGCGGATGGGCTACGGAATCCGCCCGGCCGGGGCGAGAGTTGGGAGCGGTTGATAGCCGGCCCGCGGATCAAGACAGGATTCACCGCCGAGGGCACATGAGGGCACGAGAGGAAGACAGATTTCACCGCAGAGAACGCAGAGTGCGCGGAGAAGAGATATAGGGAGTGAAGCCAAGTGCTTTTCCTCCCGATCCTTGTGTTGTCTTTTCTCTGCGTCCTCCGCGCCCTCTGCGGTGAACAGTCTTCTGTCTTTCTCATGTACCCTCATGTGCCCTCGGCGGTGAAACTTCTTCCGTCTTGATCCGCGTTCATCCGCGTGCCGATTGTCGCTCGTCGTCGTCGCTGCCCGTCGCTACATTTTCATCGGATTCGCACCCGGAACGGCACCATGCCCATCACCTTTTCGTGCGCTTGCGGCCAGCATCTGGAGATGGCCGACGAGTACGCCGGCCGGTCGGCCCGCTGCCCGTCGTGTCAGGCGGTGGTGACGGTGCCGGCTACAGCGGCCCCGGCTCCGCCCCCGCTTCCCTCCGCCGCTCCGAAGGCCCGGCTGGCCGAGTCGGACCTGACCGACGACGACCACGGGGCCGGGGCGGCCTCGCTCAACCCGCTCGACCGACAGGGCACACCACCGAGCCGCCGCCGGCGGGACGACGACGACGAAGATGAGGACCGCCCCCGCCGTCGTCGCCGGTACGAGGACGAGGACGCCCCGCCGCGGAAGCTGTGGAACAGCCGGGTGACGGGCGGCATCGTGAGCGCCGTCATCGGCCTGGTCTGGGGCGGAATCGTCCTGGCGATGGGCCGGATTCCGATCGTCGCCCCCATCCTGTTCGTCCTCGGGGTGGTGAACATCATCCGCGGGCTGGTCAGCGGTCGAGACGAGTAGCCATGCACGAGCGGGTCGAGTGCGGGTGCGGGGCGATGCTGACGGCCGCGGCCGGGGCGGGCGTGATCCGCTGCGCCACCTGCGGGGCGGACGCCCCGGTGCCGCCGCGGACCCTGCCCCCGCGGCACGCGGCGGC
>JALHQU010000179.1:3735-13948 GCA_022841795.1 Fimbriiglobus sp. | reverse complement strand
GGCCGCCTTCTCCGCCTCATCCCGGTACTCGAACGTGCCCGTCGGCATGACGAATCCCCTCGGCGTCTTGGGTCGCCACCTAATACCCGAAACCGCTGCCTACTTCCAGTGGCACACCCAGAGTGTAGCCCGCACACTCCGTGTGCGGATTCCGACCCGCACACGGAGTGTGCGGGCTACACTCCCGAGTGGCTCACTTCCGCAACGTGTCCTGCAACCGCTTGCCGTGTTCCGCGGCCCGCAGCCGGTCGGGCACCCCCCGCTCGCTCGGGGCGTTCTCCCGTAGCCATTGCAACTCGGGCACCAGCCGGTCGTACAGTTCCTGTTTCTCATACCACTCAGCGGCCGCTTTCCGCACCGCCAGGTCGTTCGGCCGGGCCAACACCTGTGCGTTCCACATCCGCGTCACCGGGTCCGAGTGGTCGAGTTCGTCCCCGGCTCGGCCGACGGCCACCGCCTGTTTGTCCGTCAGGTCCGGGCGGTCGGCGGCGGCGAGCGCTTGCAACAGGAACGGCCGGCGGTCGGCGGAAAAGGCTTTCCGGTCCGGGAACAGGGCGTCGGCGGCGTTCACCATCACCAGCGGGTCGTCCGGCAGCAGTTGCTCGCGGAGGCGGTCCGGCGGGAACTCGCGGGCGGCGGTGAGGATCGCCGGCAGGGTGTTCGGGCTGAGTTCGACCGCCCGCTTCCAGTCGGCGGCAGCGGCCGCCCAGTCGTGCTCGCGGGCCGCCTCCAGCCCGCAGGCGTAGCGGATGACCGGGTCGCTCGGCAGCAGCCGCTTGGCCCGCTCGGCGTACACCCGCGGCGGGTCGGCGGCGGCGAAGTTGCGGGCGTACAGGGCCAGCCGGGCGTGAACCTCGGGCACGAGCGGGCACAGCTCGCGGGCGGTGCGGAGCGCCCGCAGCGCCGGCCGGACGTGGGCCTGTGCCACGGCTTCGGGGAACCGCTCGTCGGCCGAGCGGGACGGGGACGCGGCGTCGAGGTGGGCGCGGGCCAGGTCCAGCCACGCGAGCGGGTCGCCGGGCGTCACCCGCGTCCGCTGCTGCTGGTACGCGACCGCCCGGTCGAAACGGTCCGGGGCGTCCGAGCGGCGGGCGCGGTCGGCGTCCAGGCGGAGCCAGTCGGCCCGCGACCGGGCGCGGGCGTCCAGGGCCACCATCCCCGCCACCACCGCCAGCAGGGCGACGAACGCGATCGGCCACCCGCCCGTCGGCTTCTCGGTCGGTGGCGGGGGTGGGTCGTCCCGGCTGATCCGCCGCTTCACCGGGGTGAACTCGGGGTCGCTCGACACGGCCACCGCGTACCCGGCGACCGCCGCCGCCAGCACCGCCACCGCCGGCATGTGGATGGCGAAGTCCACCCCGGCGTGTAGAGCGAGGGCGGCCAGCCCGAACCACGCCCCGAGCAGCAACCCGCCGGACGACCGCGCCCGCAGCTTGCGGTACCCGCGGGCCACGATCACCAGCACCCCGCCGACCAGCAGCACCGTCAGCGCGAGGCGGATCACCCCGCCCTCGACAATCGCTTCCAGGAACTCGTTGTGCGCGTGGGCGTACAGCAGGGTCGGCGACTGGTCCGTCCGGCCGAGCGGTTCCACCCGCTGGAACGCCCCGGCCCCGGCGCCGAGCGGCCACACGCCGGGCAGACTCCGGGCGGCGGCCGACCACAGCGGGACGCGGTCGTCCGCCTGGCCGGACAGGGTGCTGGCGAACCGCTTCTGGATCGGCCCGGTGCCCGCCCACAGCAGCACCGCCGCGGCCACCGCCGCGGACAGCACGCCCGTCCACCCGACCGCCCCGCCGCCGGCCGCCTTCCACCGGGCGAGCAGTACCGCCGCCACCCCGGCCCCGGCCACCGCCGCCATCCCCCCGCGGGACAGGCTGAACGGCACGCTCACCAGCATCAGCCCGACCGCCAGCGCGACCGCCACCGCCGCCGGCCGCTCGAACAGTTGCAGCGGGGCGGTGACGGCGTCGAACACCTGGCTCCAGAACCCGCCCGGCGGGCCGGCGTCCACTTCCGGCTTGTTCTCCGCCGGCGGGGCGACCAGCAGCCCGGCCGCCAGCCCGGCACACAGGGCGATGTAGTCCGGGTAGTGGTTGCGGCAGACGAACGGTCCGTAGGCCCCGCGGACGTCGATCGTGCCGAACACCGTCTTCGCCCCGCCGGACGCCGACTGGCCGAGGGCGTACACCGCCACCGCCACCCCGTTCACCAGCCCGGCCCACGCCAGCCGGCGGAACGCCTCCTTGCTCACCAGCCAGTTGCGGGCGGCGGCGTACACCACGAACACGGCCAGCACGCGGGCGGCGAACGTGCGGGTGGCGAACGGGTCGGCGGACAGCGGGACGAACTCCGGGCGGGCGTCCGCCGCCGGCTCGTCCGGCAGGTGTTCGAGTTGGGTGGGGATGAACGCGGTGTGCCACTCGGCCCGCGCCGGGGAGATCACCTTGACCAACCCGAGTGGCAGCGGGACGAGTTGGACGAGGGCGAGCAGGACGAGGCCGGCGAGGCAGCCGGACACCAGGTCGGGCTTGAACCGTGCCCGGCGGGTGACGGCGGCGTGCGCCGCCCACAGGCCGGCGAGCAGGGCGACGAACCCGCCGGTGGCCGCCTCCCACACCGGGTCGGCGGCGGCGAACGGCCAGACGGCGAGGGTGGCCAGAACGAGCAAGACCGCCTCCCCGCCCGCCCGGAGGTACCGGGCGGCAGGGGTGCGGTCACGAGTGGGGTCGGACACGGGTGTGGTCGGCCCAGTGCGGGGTTAGCGACGGGGCACGAACTTGGACCCGCCGCCCAGCGTCGGGCCGGTGTCGTGCAGGTCGTTCAGGTTCAGCACGCCGGACTCGCCGCTGCCGGGGGTGTGGGCGGCGACGGTGTTCGGGGCCGGTTCGTTGGCGACGGCCGAGGTGTGGTCGCCGCTGGCGGCTTGGGCCGCGAACACGACCAGCCCGGCGGTCAGGGCGAACAGGGCGGTGCCGCGAACGAGCAAGCGGGTGGACATCGGGATTCTCCAATCGGCATTCCGGACTCCCCACAACTATAGCTAACCCTGCGCCCGACGTGAACTCTCTTTTTCCCCCAGTCCGCAGAATTTCACATTCCCGCCTTCGGTCGCGTCATAGTTAGTCCGACGTTTGTTAGCCCGACGCGCCAGCGAGGGGTAGGTGGTTCCCCTCGCTGGCGCGTCGGGCTAACAAAACCGGGCTAACAAATCGCCTGCAGTTCCAGGCGGAAGCACGCCCCGCCGGCCGGGTGCGGGTGGTACGTCAGGGACCCGCCGAACAGCTCCGCCCACTCCCGCGCCAGGCTCAGCCCCAGGCCGGCCCCGCCGGTGTCGATCGCCCCGCTGCCGCGGGTGAACGGCTTGAAGATGGCCCGCCGCTCGCCCGCCGGCACCCCCGGCCCGTGGTCCTCGACGGCGAACGCCACCCGATTGCCGGCCGCTTCCGCCCGCACCGTGATGCGGCGGTCGTCCGCCCCCTTCGCATACTTCCGGGCGTTGTCGATCAGGTTGCCCAGCACCTGCTCCAGCACCCGCGGGTCGGCCAGCACCGCCGGCGGGGCGTCCGAACTTTCGGTGACGAACTCGAACCCCTCGGACCGCAGCCGGTCGGCCCAGGTGCGGTGCAAGGTGTCGATCACGTCGGCCACCGGCACCGGGCGGGCGGCAGTGGCCGCCGACTGCTTCTCCAGCCGGGCGAAGTCGAGCACGTTCTCCACCAGCCGGTTCAGCCGGTCCACCTCGGCCGACAGGGTGTTCAGGTACTCGGCCTTCTTCGCCTCGTCCGTCACCATGCCGCTGGTGAGCAGGTCGAGGTGCAGTTGGAGGGCGGTGAGCGGGGAGCGGAGTTCGTGGGTGACGGCGGACGCGAACCGCACCCGGCGGTCGGACATGGCCAGCACCGCCCGCCCGCCGATCGCGGTGGCGGCGATGGCCAGCAGGGCGGCCGCCCACGCGATCACCAGCCCGAACCGCAGCGGCGTCCACCCGCAGTCCGGGCATTCGCCGTCCGCGCCGGTGTCCAGCCGCACCGGCAGGGTGGTCATGGTCCGCTCGGCCGGGGCGTCGTCGTCCTCCCGCAGCACCACCAGGGCGGCGTGCGGGAACAGGTCGGCGACCAGGTTGGTGAGGGTGGCCCGCAGGGCCGGCCAGTCCACCACCACCCCCTGATACACCACCTGCTGGTCGGACGTGGCCGCCCGCACCAGCAGCAAGTACTCGGTGCCGTCGGCGGCGGTCAACCAGCGGGGGCGGAGCGGGCCGAGGCGGACGGCCACCGGCGCCACCACCGGCGGGGCCTTCGCCTCCGCCGCCGACACGCCCACGTCGTCCGGGCAGTCGCCCGGCTTGGCCGCCGCCCACGCCGAGCTACGGGAGGTGGTCGTCTCCTTCGGGTCCGCCTTCCCGCCCTTCATCCCGTCCGCGAACTTGCCGTCCGCCTTGGCCGGCGGCCCGGCGGGATCCTTCGGCTTCGCCCCGAGGTTCTGGTTCAGATCTTTCGCGTGCAGCTCCTTCACGTTCTTCTCGGGCACGAACCGCGAGCGGTCCTGGATCAGCTTCGACATCTTCTCCGACCACTCCTGGCTGTTGCGGAACTGCTCCTCCCGCATCTTGACCGGATCCGCCGCCGCCTGTTGCTGGGTGGGGGAATCGGCCGGCGGGTTCGCGTTCGTCGGCGGCGGGGCGGTGGTCGGCGCGGGTTGACCCGGCGACGGCGACCCGCTGCCGCTCCCGCCGCCGGGGGGGAAGGCGTTCTTCTTCGTGTCACCCAGGGGTTGTTTGGACTTCGCGTCCGGGCCGGGCAGCCCGCCCGGTCCCCCGACACCCGGACCGCCGCCCCCGCCCGCACCCGGAGCGCCGATGCCCCCGCCCGGCCCGCCCGGATTGGCGCCGCCGAACCCACCCTGCCCGCCGGGGTTGTTGGGCTGGGCGTTCCCGCCGCGACCGCCGCCGAACTGGTCGTAGGCGCCCCGCCGCCCGCCGTACAGGTTGTCGAGCGGCTCTTTCCGCGCCCGCTGCTCTGGGGCTTTGTCCGCGTCGTTCGTCTGCTTCAGGTTGAGCGCGTTGTTCGACGGGTTGAGCGGGGTGGTCGGCATCTGGGCCGGCGGCTGCGGGTTCACGTTGAAGGTCGGCGGGGCGGCATCGAGCTTGCCCGCCTCGGCTGGTATGGCGGGAAGCTTGTCGTCGGTCTCCCGCTTGGCCACGTCGTCCTTCTTCTGCTTGTCGGCTCCGCCGTCCCCCTTCGCCTCGCCCTGCCCCTTCGCCCCCTTCTCCAGTTCGGCCTTCGACTCGCGGTCGGTGACGGCGTCGGCCAGTTTCTTGTGAACCTCGTCCGCGGCCTGCACGTCTCCGCTGGCCGGCCGTTCATACGCCGCGGTGTCCGGCCGGTCGCTCGCCGCCAGGGGGGCCGGGCCGGGTTTGCCGGTAGCCGGCTCGTCACACAGCGGGACGGTGAGCGGCACCACGAACGGGGCGGTGTCCGGGTCGTTCCGCTCCTGGTCGGCCAGGGCCAGGCGGGTGCGGTCGGCCGGCAGCGTCTTCCGCAGGCGGTCGAGCAGCATGCCGCGATCCGCCGTGCAGTTGAACAGCGGCAGGCCGAGCGGCTCGCCCTCCAGCCGGGCGGCCAGGTCCGGGTCGGGCACCAGCGGGGACGACCACCCGTCGGCCGGGTCCAGTTGGACGTGCAGGAGCATCCACGCCGGCAGGTCGGCGGACAGCAGCGGGGACGGCACGCGGCCGGGGTCCGGCTTGGGCAGGCCGAACTCGTCCAGCACCACCAGGGCGGGCGGGGCGAGGGTGCTGTAGTTGTTGAACGGGCGGTTGTTCTCCACCCCGAGCGGGGCGAGCATGTGGCTGTCTAATCGCCACAGGGCGAGCCGCTCGCGGGCGGTCTGGTCGGCGCGGGCGGCGGCCTGTCGCTCGGCCCGCTCCACCCGCAGGGCGGACACCGTCACCCACACTAGCCCGCCGACCACCAGCGCCGCCAACAGCACCAGCCCGGCGACGGCGCGGGAGGCGGTGAGCAGCGGGCGGCGGGACATAAGTCTCCTTTACTTCACCTTCGTCGGCACGGTGAGGGCGGGGCCGGCCATGTACCCGTGCGACCGCACCGTCACGATCACCTCCGGGGAGTCCCGGCCGGTCGGGTCTTTCAGTTTGGCCCGCAGGCGGGCGACGTGCATGTCCACCGCCCGCGTCTCCAGCCCGGCGGTGCCGATGCCCCACACCCGGCCGAGCAGTTCCTCCCGCGTCACCGCCCGGTCGCGGTGGTTCACCAGGTATTTCAGCACCGCCGCCTCGGTCTCGGACAGGTCGCCGCGTTCGCCGTCCGACCAGCGGATCTCGCGGCGGGACAGGTCGATGCGGGCGCGGCCGAGGTGCACCAGGTTCACGTCGTCGAGCGGCTTGAGCGTCCGCCGCAGCACCGCCTCGACGCGGGCCACCAGCTCGCGGGCGGAGAACGGCTTCACCACGTAGTCGTCCGCCCCCATCTTCAGCCCGCGGACGCGGTCGTCCTCCCCGCCCTTGGCGGTCAGGATGATGACCGGGCGGGTGGGGCACGTCCGCCGCAGCTCGGCCAGCACCTGGAACCCGTCGATCCGCGGCAGCATCAGGTCGAGCAGCACCAGGTCCACCCCGCCGGACTGCGCTTCCTGAAGCCCGGTGGGGCCGTCCGCCGCCTCGGCCACGTCGTACCCGGTGAACCGCAGGGCGTCGGCCACCCCGCGGCGGATGGCCGGCTCGTCTTCCACCACCACGATGCGGGCTTTCGACGGCATGGCAGCGTCCTCCGCGGTTCGACCCCGAGTGCCCAACAAGAGTAGTTCCCGCCGGTCGGCGAATCAGTCGGTGAAATCCGGGTGAATTTCGCCCCTGCCGGGGAGACGACAGACGGAATGACGCCGCGCGCCGGGTCGTATTCCAGAACGCCGCCCCCGACTGTACTGACGACGATCCGCGGCCGGCAGATTGACTGCGCGGGCGAACTTCGCGGGGACAGTGTTCTGCTCGCTCCGCGAGCGGGTTGGGAAGACCGCTCGCGGAGCGAGCAGAACACTTACTTCGCCAGGAACGCGCCGATGGTCACGTTCTTGTCCAGTTCCATCCGGTACTCGTACTCGATGGCCAGCGCCTTCTCCCCGTTCTGCTTCGGGTCCACCTTCACGTCCCACCGCAGCAGGTTCTTCGACTTCTCGTCCCGCACGTACAGCGGCTCCTTGCTCAGCTCCGGGTCCACCTTCACCAGGCTGGTGGCGATGGTCTGGGCGGCCTCGGCGTGCGGCATGCGGTCCCACACCTGCACCTCGGTGGCGGCCGGCTTGTAGCTGCTCAGCAGGATCTTGTACTTGAACGTGAGCACCTGGTTGCCGCCCTGGGTGGTGCGGGTCTTGTCCACCAGCTTGCGGGTCACCTGCAGTTGCGGGTCGGCCCCGAACCCGACGGTGAACGGCTTGCCGACGGCCACCAGCGGGAGCGTCGTCTGGCCGACGAAGTCGCTGTCCAGGTACATGGTGGCTTCGCCCGCCAGCAGGATCATGTCGGTGCTGTTGGTCAGGTCGGCCAGCCGGTACACGTGCGGGGTGAGCACCGGCACCGCCTTGTGGTAGAACTTCGGGGCCAGCTCCAGCTTGGCGATCTCCAGCGTCTGGTCGTCGTTCCGCGACGGCAGGCTGAGCTTCGTCTTCAGCCGGTACGTCACGCTCGGCCCGTCGCCGACCAGCCCGCCGGCGAGCGGGGCGTCCTTCCGCAGCTCCTCCCGCGACACCAGCAGGTCGCGGTACTGCTCCAGCGCCGCCGCGTCGTTCACCTGCTTGCCGCCGGCCTGCTGCTGCCCGAACCGCCCGCCGCCCGGCTCGTTCGGGTTCAGTGCGTTCAGGTTGTCCGTCGCCTGCTTCCGCAACTCGTACGACTTCTTCTCCAGGTCTTTCAGGTACGCCGACTGCGACGGCATGCCGCCGCCACCGAACCCCGCGCCGCCCCCGACCCCCGGCCCGCCGGGGCCGGGCATGCCGCCGGGGCCGCCACTGCCGGGCGGGTTCGGGGCGGCGAACGCCAGACCCGTCCCCCCGCCGACGCCGATCTCCAGCGCCCGCAGGTCCGGCGGGGCGGCGTTCAGCAGTGGCTGGGCGGTGCTCAGCACCAGGTTCACCCCGTTCCAGTCTTCGCCGGTCTGCTGCGTCACGCTGGCCAGGTACTCGACCGTCACCGGGTCGTTCGCCTTCGAGCTGGCCCGCAGCTTGTACTGCGGCCGCCAAGTGGCGCTGCTCACCAGGTAGTTCAGCTTCACCGTGCCGGCGCCGGCCTTCTTGTCGATGACGATGACCGCGTCCCGCTCGGTGCGGCTCACCCCGCCGGACTTCTCCTGCAACTGCCGCTGGAGGAACGCCAGCTTCTCCTTCGCGTCCTGGTCGAGCTGCTTCAGCCGCACCTCCTCCTTGGCGTTCTTCGCCCGCTGCTCGCGGACGTGGTCGGCCAGCTTGATCGTCTTCTCCGCGTCCAGTTGCCCCTTCTCCGTCAGGGTGGTCATGGTGGCGGCGGTGAACCCTTCCATCTTCGCCAGGAAGGCGGTGTTCGCGGCCACCGTCCGCAGGTCCGACTCGTGCTCCTGGATGGCCTTCTGCACCGCCTTGATGTCCGCCTCCAGCTTCCGCACCTCCTCGCGGTTGTCTTCGGCGATGGCGCGAGAGCGGTAGCGGGCGCTGAGCACCCGGATGTCGGCCGTGCCCTCGGCGTACAGCGAGCTTTCCAGGGTGGCCGGCGGGAGCGGGGAGACGACCACCTCGACCGACCCGGCCGCCTCCGGCACCGTCACCTCGCGGGTAACGAGGGCGGTGTTCTGGTAGACGGTGACGGCGGTGATCTTGCTCGGCGACGGCTTCACCCCGTCGGCCGGCTTCGGCTCCTGGGCGCGGAGGTCGGGCAGGCACAGCGTGCCGGCCAGCCCGAACAGGGTGGCGCCGGCGGCGGCGAGGTACAGGCGGCGGAGCATGGGACCTTCCGGGGGAGTGGTGTTACGAGCAGAACGGGGGGAGCGAGGGGGTGTTGGTTCTGAACTGGCGAGCCGGGAGCGTGAGCGACCGGAGGGTTTTTGTCCTCCGGTCGCTCACGCTCTCGGCTCGCCACAAACGATTACTTCTTCTCCGCCTCAGGCCCTTTCTCCTGGGCGCGGACGGTGGAGAGGGCCACCCCCAGATGGCCGTAGGGCACGTCGTGCGCCGCCCACGGGCCGGCCCGGTTGGCCCCGCGGTCCAGGGTGTTGATCACCGGGGCGCCCGTGACCATCACCTTCTTGCCGACCAGTTCGGCCAGCGGCTTCAACTGCTCGGCGGTGCCGACGATGTACGCCCGGTCCCCGCCGAGCGTGATCCCGGACTGAATCGGGATGTAGTACGAAGCCCCTTCCTTCTTCAGCACCCCGTCCACCGTCAACACGGCCGACCCGCCCGCCTCCCGCTCGGCCTCCTTCAACTGCTGGGTCTTCGCCTCGATCTTCTTCGCCAACTCCGCCTGCTGTTGCGTGAGCAGTTCCAGGTCCTGCTTCAATCGGCGGATGTGCTTGGGCGGTTCGCCCGCCGGGGGCGTCGGCGGGTCGGCCGCCACGAGCGCCACCGGCAGGCCGACGAACACGACCGCCGCGAGGGTGCGAACCATGACCGGACTCCGGAGGGCAAGGGTGTTGGTCGCGGCGAACCGGGTACGCTCAGCACCCCACCGCCCGGTCGGCGTACTTGTACACCTTCCACTCGCCCGATTTGGTCTGGATGAAGCTGATGGTGGTGGTGCTGGTGCGGATCAGGTAGCACTCGTCCGACACCCGGCGGACGGTCAACACCTCGGCGGCGAACCCCTTCACCAGGAACCCCTTGCTGATGTCCTCCCCGCTCCGCGCGTTGTTCGGCCGGGCGGTGACGATGTTGACCGCCAGCGGCAGGCAGTAGTTCTCCACCTCGCCGTCCTTCTTCGCCTGCTCGGCGAACGCGGCGTAGGTTTCGGCCAGCCCTTTGGGCGGTTGGAGGGCCGCGTCCACGTTCTGGAACAGCGGGTGCGGCAGGGTCTTGGGCACCGGGGCCGACGAGCCGCCGCCGACGAGCAGGGCGACGACGGCGGACGCGAGGAACAGGCGGGTCATGGGTGATCTCGGGTTGGGGGTTGGGGTTGGTGGCGAGCCGGGAGCGGGGGGGCCCGCGGGTTGGGCCCCCCCCGGGCCGTGGC
>JALHQU010000179.1:0-3725 GCA_022841795.1 Fimbriiglobus sp. | reverse complement strand
GACCGGAGGTTCACGCCCTCCGGTCGCTCACGCTCCCGGCTCGCCGGGGGGACGACTCACTTCTTCTCCGGCACCTCGAACCCCTTGTCCTTGGCCTGCGAGCGGATGGTGACCTTGAGCGCCTCGTCCAGCGCCTTCTCACCGTCGCTCTTCGGCGCCTTCTTCTGCTCCTCCTCGATGTGCTTGGCCCGCTTGGCCGACAGTTCGCCGATCTCCTTCTGGATCTTCGCCCGCTCCTCCTCCTTCTTTTTCAGGAACGCCAGCCGCTCGTCCGGCGTCATCTTCTTCATCTCCTCGCACAGCTCCTCGTCCTTCACCGTCTTGATGTCGAACTTCGGGTCGTTCTTCATCCGGTCCACCAGGTCCCAGGCGTCGTTGCGGTACAGGGCGCCGCCCTTCGACGCCGCCCGCGACGCCGCCACCCCGCCACCCGCCCCGGCCGCGTTCTTGTCCTGCGCCGACTGGTTGTCGGCCAGCTTCTTGCCCTCCGCCCCGTAGGTCACGTAGGTGGTGTTCAGCTTGCTGCTCAGCTCGCCCAACTCCTTGTCGAACGGGGTGGCGACGAGCTGCGTCTTCGCCTTGTTCATGTCGATGTTCGCGTACTTGCCGCCGCCCAGTTCGGCGAGCGTCTGCCAGCCGGGGGCGATGCCGTCGCCGGCCGGCCCGCAGTAGATGCTGTTCACGATCACGCTCTTGCCCTTGGCCGCCTCGCCCAGGTCGGCGTACTTGACGTGCGGGTCCTGGTCGGCGTTCTCGTTCCCGCACACGAACAGGATCTTGAGCGCCCCCTTGTCGTCGCTCCACTTCTGCTCCTCGACCGCCCGCTTGCTCACCCCGGTGGCGTACTCGATGCTGCCGCTGATCTTGAGCGCGTTCAGCTTCTCGTACACCGCGTCCAGGTCCATGGTCAGGTCGATCTCCTTACGGGTGTACCCCTTGTCCGCCGGGTAGTCCGGGCCGCTCCCGCCGTAGCTGTACAGGGCGACGCGGAGGGTCGGGGTGGGCTTCACCTTGGCCAGCTCGTTCACCACGTCCCACAACTTGATGCGGGCCGAGTCGATCAGCCCCTGCATGCTGCCGGACACGTCGATGCAGATGACCAGATCGACCGGCTTGCTCGCCGGGGCCGGCCGGACGGGTTCGGCGGCGGGGGCGACGAGTGCCGTCAGCAGCAGCAGCGCGGCGGCAGAGAGGCGGAACCGAAACATGACATCCCTCCGGGTACAGGCGCGGCCGGCGGGGGTGCCCCCGGCCTGCCGTGATTGTAAATCCGGCGAGCGGTTTAGGGGGTAACGGGGGTGTAACGGGGATGGGAGCCGCTCGCGGCTTCGCCGCTGGCGAAGCCGCGAGCGGCTCAAATACACAAGCCCCGGCGGGCGGCAGACACACGTCTGCCGCCCGCCGGGGCTTGTGTATTTGTTCGTCGGGTGGGTTAGTACCCGAACTTCACCCGCCAGTAGTCTTGCGGGGTCTGCTTGCGGCCGAGCCACCAGTGCCCGTCTTCCCAGCTGAGCGTCACGCTCCGCCAGCCGAGCGGCACCTTCGGGAACGGGTAGTACGGCCCGATGTACGGGAACGCGTTGTACGGGTACGCGCTCGGGTACGCCACCCGGCTCATGTTCGGGTACGGGGCGTAGGTCGGCCACGCGTGGTTCGGCAGCGGCGGGCCTTGCTGCATGCCGCCGCCGGCCGGGCCGAGCGGCAGCGGCTCGATGTCCGGGCCGACACCGCCCCCGCCGATCCCGCCGGTCGGCATCGGGGCCGGCGGCGGGGTCATCATCGGGGCGTTGATCCGCGGGCCGGCCGGCGGGGCGATCGCCTGGGTCTGCTTCACCCCGCCGGACACCTTCAGCCCGTCCTTCACCAGCTTCACCCCGTCGGTCTTGCTCACCACGTCCAGGATGGCCTTCTTGTCGGCCGCGTCCTTGCAGGTGCCGGTGACGGTCACCGCCCCGCCCTCGGTGAACAGTTGCAGGTCGGCGACGGTCTGCATGGCCGGCACCGCGGCCAGCTTGCCGGACACCACGTCGGCCAACTTCTGGTTGTCCGTTTGGCCGGTCGCCTTGGCGGTGGTCTTGGCGTCCAGGGCGGGCAGTTTCAGCTTGGCCGGCTCGGCGGCGGAAGCGGCGGCCAGGGAAATGCCGAAAGCGGCCGCCAGGATTTTCAGGGTTCGCACCTTCACGGTCGGTCCTCCATGAACCTGTCAGGACGGGAGCGGGGTCTAGCCTCCGTGTGCTGTGATGATCGATCCGGGGGGGCGGGAAACCTGATGAAGGCCGGGGGTTCGCGTCGTTCCGGTTCGGCTAGCTCGCGGCAGGATCGGCACAGGTTGCCCATCTCCCCGTGGCACCGGCGGCCCGCCGGTGATTCAAACCCACCGGCGGGCCGCCGGCGGCACCGAGCTGCCGACCACAAAAACCGCCGCCACCCCCCGGGGGTACCCCATCGGCCCTTGCAGCGACGGGATCAAGAACCCCCACAGGGACACGACCAGGTACCCGAGCAGCAGGGCGGCGGGCCAGACGGTGAACGCGGGTGTTTTCTCCCCCTCTCCCTGCGGGGGAGGGGGTTGGGGGGAGGGGTCGTTTTCAGAACCTAACCCCCCCGGCCCCCCTTCCCTGAGAAGGAAGGGGGGGGACAGTAACCCCGCCGCCCCGGCCACCACCGGCACGAGCAGCACCACCAGGTCGAACATCCACCCGCCATACGGGGCGTACAGGCACGACACCAGCACCGCCCACGGCAGTTGCTCCCGCCACTCCCACCGCCGCCCGAGCCACAATTTATGAAGTGCCATCAGCCCGCACGCCACCCCGAGCGGCACGAACTGAATCACGAACCTGTGCGGGTCGATGGCGTGCCGCAGCTTGTGCGCGATCAGCGGCAGGTCCCACTCGGACAACGGCACCGTCTCCGGGGTGGCCGGGCGGCGGACGGCGGCGACGAACAGGTCGAAGATGTCGCGGTTCACCGCCAGCGAGACGAGCGAGAGGGCGACGAGCGTGCCGACCCCGGCGAGCAGCACCTTCCACCCGTCGCGGCGGAACACGTCCAGCACGAGCAGCACGCCGAACACGGCCAGCAGGTGCGGCTTGACGGCGGTGAGGGCGGCGAAGCACCCGGCCAGGTACGGGCGGGCGTCGCGGAAGTGCAGGAACCCGGCCAGCCCGAGCAGCAGGAAGGCGGTGTTCTGCCCGAACAGCGCGAGCCAGAACACCGGGGCGAACAGCAGCGCGAGCAGGTGGGGGAGGAACCAGAAGGGCGAGCCGGGAGCGTGAGCGACCGGAGGTTCTAAATCCTCCGGTCGCTCACGCTCCCGGCTCGTCGACTGGTACGTCCGCCACAGCAGTTCCACCGCCGCGAACACCATCGCCAACTGCAACCCGATCCACACGAACCGGGCCACCGTGAACGGCAGGAACCCGAGCGGCAGGTACAGCGGCAACGTCCACGGCGGGGTCCACAGGCTGGTCGCCTGGTGGATGTGTTCGCCCAGCACCGTCCGCTGCACCGGCAGCAACTGCGTGCCGTCGTAGGGGTCGCCGCCGCCGGCGAACACCGCCGCCGCCGCCCAGTATTCCGGGAAGTCTTTCGGCGGGAAGATGTCGGGCCGCGCCGCCACCAGGGCCAGGCCGACGAGCGGGAACGGGAGGAGTCGGAGCCAGCGGGTCATGCGGGGTCTCGGGGCGGGAGCCGGCGAGCCGGGAGCGTGAGCGACCGGAGTT
>JALHQU010000178.1 GCA_022841795.1 Fimbriiglobus sp. | reverse complement strand
GGCGTGGTGCCGGCGGGCGTCGCGGCCCTCGCACACGGAGCGATTCGAGCCATGACCGTTCGCCACTTCCTGCCGTGGGCCGCGGGCCTGCTGGCCGCGGCGTTCGCCGCCATCGGGGTCGCCGCCGCCCGCCCCGAGCCGCCCACCCCGCCGAAGCCCGCCGCCGCGAAGGCGGGGCCGCTGCCGCCTGGGCCGAACAAGATCGTCTTCTGCCGCGGCCTGAACCTCCACCGGATCGACCCGGACGGCAAGAACGAGGCGGACGGGCTCAAGACCGACGCCCACCTCGACTCGGAGGACTACTGCCTGTCCCCGGACGGCCGGTGGGTGGCGGTGTGCTCCCCGGACCAGTCGGACCCGTCCGCGAAGAGGGTGCGGATCCGCGAGCTGGGGAAGGACGGCTCGTGGACCGACCTCGGCTCCGGGGACCGGGCCTTCTGGTCGTGCGACGGGACGGAACTGCTGCTCGCCGTCTCCCCCGCCGGCGGGCCGGGGTCCTCCCCCAAACGGTCCCACCACCTGGTCAACCCGACGACCAAGGCCCGGACCGAGGTGAAGCTGCCGGCGGGGCACCACCTGTGCGACTGGTCGCGGGACGGGAAGTTCTTCCTGACCACCCAGCTCGTCGCGGGCGATGACGGGAAGGAGACCACCTGCCGCCACTGCGTCCTGAACCGGGACGGCACCGAGCACCAGGCGGTGGCCGACGACCGGCGGCAGTGGGGGGCGGGGCGGCTGTCCCCAGACGGCACGCGGGTGCTGTTCGTGGACGGCCCGGGGCAGGCCAAGCTGACCGTGGTGGAGGTGGCCACCGGGCGAGCGACGCCCGTCGGGGGCATCCCCGGGGCCGCGGACCAGGTGTTCTCGTACTGCTGGGGCCCGGACGGGAAGCGGATCGCCTACACGTGGCGGGCGCGGCCGGCCGACGGGGAGTGTGAGTCGGCGCTGGTGGTGTGCGACCCGGACGGCCGGAACGCCCTGGCGATCGCTAGCGAGAAGACGACTGCGGCCGCCATCGGTGGGGTCCACTGGCGGTGACCGCGGAGCCGGGGCAGGACCACTCTCCCCCCACTCAAGATGTGCGTGGTCGGGTAACGGGCGTGGGCATCGATCGTGTAAGTGGCGGACACGAGCGCGGTCGAGCGGACGTGGGTGTCGAAGCCGGGGTGCTCCGGCGGCGGTGAGCTACGCCGCCTCCACCAGCTCCGGCCCGTCGTTCTGCACCTTGTTCACCAGCGGCTTCACCCGCGTCACCCTCAGCACGTCGGCCGCCGCCGGGCGGAGCAGCGCGTGCAGTCGGGCCGGCGGGGTGTCGTCGGCCATTCACTCGCCGTACTCGTCCGGGGCCAGGATGGCCGGCATCCGCTCGTGCAGAGGCCGCACAATCGGGTTGGCCGCGGTGGTGACGAGGGCGCAGCTCAGCACCCGCTCGGCCCCCTCTCCCCACTGCTCCCACAGGCCGGCGAACGCCAGCAGCCCGCCGCCGGTCGGGCGGAACAGGTGCGGCACCTTCGCCGTCCCCTCCTTCGCCCACTCATAAAACCCGGACACCGGGATCAGACACCGTCGCCGGCGGAACGCCTCGCGGAAGCTGGGCAGGTTCGCCACCGTCTCCGCCTTGGCGTTCACCAGCGGCTGGCCGCCCGGCCCGTTCGACCAGGCCGGCACCAGCCCCCAGCGGACGTACCCGAGCTTCCGCCGGCCGGTGCCCGGCTGTTGGGCCACCACCGCCACCCTCTGGGTGGGGGCGACATTGTACCGCGGGGTGACGACCGGCTGGTTCATCAGGCCGAAGTGGGCGTCCAACTCGGTCGGGGTGGCGTCGAAGTAGAAGCGTCCGCACATGGGAGGAGCCTGCCCGACACCCTCGCCGGTGTCAACGAACGCGGTCCGGTCGGAGCTGGCGAAGTCGTCCGACGGCGCCGGTTGGCGCGGTCGTGTCCAGCTACTGACGTTGCGTTCACCCCGGCACAACCGGCAAGCTGGTCGGGAATGGACACCTTGGTGCCAACGCCGGAGTACCACCGCGACGCCGATGGGTACCGGGAACTCGGGGCCGACTACTACGACCGGCTCCAGCCCGAGCGGCTGACCCGCCACTTGGTCCGCCGGCTCGAACAACTCGGCCACAAGGTCACACTCGAAGACCAGACCACCGAAGCACCACAGGTTCAACTGGAGTAATTTTCAGAGCAGTGCAGCGAGTTGTTCGTGGCGGGTTCGACCGCCCGCACGGCTGCGAACTTGGTCAGCGTCCACCGCAACACTGCCGCCCTATTCTTCTCGAAGGTGCGGGCGGTGATCGCCGCCCACCAAGAGCTTGCGATGGCCGATGCGTTCGACGGGCCGGTGGAGATCGACGAGTCGTACTTCGGCGGTCGGCGGAAGGGCAAGCGGGGCCGTGGGGCGGCCGGCAAGGTGGCGGTGTTCGGCATCCTCCGCAGAGGCGGGAGGGTGTTCGCCCAGATGATCGCCGACTGCGGGCGGGCCACCCTGGTGCCCATCATCCGCCGCAAGGTGGCCCCGGCGAGCGTGGTGTACTCGGACTCGTGGGCCGGGTACGACACCCTGTCGGTCGAGGGGTACGAACACGAGCGGGTCAACCACGACGAGGAACTGGTGGCCGACGGTGGGCGGCACATCAACGGGATCGAGAACTTCTGGAGCCAGGCGAAGCGGCACCTGCGGAGGTTCAACGGGGTGCCGAAGGAGTCGTTCCCGCTGTTCCTTCAGGAGTGCGTGTGGCGGTTCAACACCGGTACACCGCGGGAACAGCTACAATCCCTGAGGAAAATGCTCCGCCGCCGGATGATCTCCTAGGACAGCCCCTACTTGGATTCCTCGCGTTTCGGGCGTCCCTGACGTCTTCGTGACAGGGTATAGAATAGCGCCGTTTGGCACCGAATGGAACCCATTCTGTACCGGATTCTGTACCGAGATTGTGCGCGACCTACTCCTTTCGCGGCGGGGGGAGCGTTTCTCGGTACCGTGCCCGCTCGGCCAGCCAACTTCGGACCTCACGGGGCCGGTCCGTCGCGGTGTACAACTCGATCAGGCGGTCGATTGCCTCGGCCAACCGGGCGTCGCGTTTCGGATTCGCCTTCTCCCGCTCCTTCATCCTCGTGTACCCGGCGAGCAGGTGGGGTTCGGCGTCGGCGTACTTCCCCTGCACGATCAGCGCTTGTCCGAGCAGGGATTTTGTGTGCGCCGTCCGCCAGTCGTCCGGCGCCACCTCTTCCCAAACGGTGAGGCTCTCCCGCAGAGTGGCTTCGGCGACGGCCCACTGCTGCCGGTCAAGCAACCTATTCCCGGACACCGCCAGCGAGGCGGCGTATTGCGGCGAGCGCGGTGCCAGCCCGTCCCGTACCGCCGCCGCCCACTTCCGCCGCCACTCGTTGGCCTCGGCCGTCCGCCCGGCACGGTCCAACGCGCCGGTGACGTTCTCCCAGATGCCGGTCGGATTCGGGTGGCGGAACCCTCGTCGCTCCAGCCCCTCGGCCGCCTCCCGGAACAGTCGCAGCGCCTCCGCCTCGCGGCCGGTGAGGAAATGCGCGACGGCGAGGTTCCGCACCGCGTCGAGGGTGTCCGGGTGATCCGGACCGGGTTCGGACCGCCGCCGCTCGACGACCGTTTTCAGGAGCGGCAAGGCGTCCGCCGGGCGGTTGCGGCGGAGGTGCAGCACGCCGAGGCTGTTCGTCGCCGTGACCGTGGGCGGGGCGTCGTCCCCGAGTTTCGATTTCAGGGTGGCGAGCGTCTCACGGAGGAGCGGTTCGGCGGCGTCCAACCGCCCGCGCGTGCTCAGCACCTGGGCGTAGTGAAGGACCGCGACGAGCGTCTCCGGGTGGTCCGGTCCGAGCAGTTGGTGGCGGCGGTCCCTGGCTTTGTCGAACAGTTGCTCGGCCTCGGCCAGCCGACCCTGATCCCGGCGGAGTGAGGCGAGCTGGAAGGCGAGGGACACGTCGTCCGGGTGGTCCGCCCCGAGCTCGTCGCGGGACAACGTGGCAAGTCGGGTGAGTAGCCGATCGGCTTCCGGAAACCGACGCTGGAGGCGGTACAAGTCGGCCAGCCCGTGGTGGGCGACGAGGGTGGAGTGGTCCTTCTCACCGAGTTTCTCACGCAGCCCGTCCAGACTCCGCACGAACAGCCCTTCCGCCTCCTCGAACCGCCCGCGGCCGGCGTACACCCCGGCCAGGTTGCGGGTGGCGATGAGCAAGTCCACGTCGTCCTCGGGCCGCTGGCGGCGGAGGCCGACGACCACACAAACGAGGAGCGGCTCGGCGAGCGCGAGCTGTCCGCGCACCTGGTACGCCCGACCCAACCCGCCGACGGCGTGCAGCAACTCCGGGTGGTCGGGCGGCAGTTTGTCCGTCAACAGGGCGACCGCCCGCTCCATCTGGTCTTGCGCCGCCTGGTACTCGCCGAGGGCCAGGTACGCCCCGCCGATCGTGTACCGGATCTTCGCCTCCACCCGCTCCTGGTTGGGGAACCGGCCGTCGATCCGCCCGGCCGCCCGGTCCAACAACTGGCGGGTGGTGAGGTCCCGGGTGCGGCCGGCGGCCGGGTCCTGGTGTCGCAAGTTGGCCTGCATGAGCAGGTCGTTCTGGAGGAAGTCGGCGAGCGCGCGGGCGACCGCCGCCTCCTCGGTCGCCCGCTCGCCGGCCGCCACCGCCCGCCCCTCGTTCGCCCGCGCGCGGGATTCGGCGGCGGTGGCTCGCACCGCCTGCCAGACGCTGACAGCCGCACCGCCGAACACGGCCGCCAGGACGATCGCGCCGACCGCCACCGCACGCCGGTGCCGGCGGACGAACTTCCGCAGCCGGTAGCCGGTGGTCGGCGGGAAGGCCAAAACCGGCTCGCCGGCCAGGTGTCGCAGCACGTCGGCGGCCAGACCGGTCGCGGAGTCGTACCGCCGGTCGCGGTCCTTCTCCAGAGCCTTGAGGACGATCCAGTCCAACTCGGTGGCGTACAGCCCGACCAGCCTGGTCGGCTCGGTGCCCCGGTCGGCGGCGACCTGCGAGAGGGCCGGCAGGGTGCTCAGCCGCACGCTCGGGCGGGGGGTGTCCTCCTCGCGGACCCGCCGGAGGATTTCGAGCAACGACACCCGACCCAGCGAGCGGCGGTCCACCGGGGTGGTTCCGGTGAGCAACTCGTACAGCAGCACCCCGAGCGCGTACACGTCGGTGCGGGTGTCCACGTACGGGGTGTTCAGGCTGGCCTGCTCCGGCGACATGTACTCGGGCGTCCCGACCAGCACCCCCGCTGCGGTAGGTGTGTTCCCCTCGGCGAGTTGAGACCCGGTCGCTTTGGCCACGCCGAAGTCGATGACTTTGGGCACCGCCTTGTCGTCGTACAGGGCCACCAGCACGTTGGACGGTTTGATGTCGCGGTGGATGACCCCCTTCTGGTGAGCGTGCTGGATGGCCTGGCAGACCGCCACGAACAGTTCCAGCCGCTGCTGTGGGGTGAGGCGGTTGGCATCGCAGAACTGGGTGATCGGCACCCCGCGGACCAGCTCCAGGACGAAGTACGGGCGGCCGTCCGGGGTGGACCCGGCGTCGAACACCTTGGCGATGTTCGGGTGGTCCATGATGGCCAGCGCCTGCCGCTCGGCCTCGAACCGGGCGAGGACCGCCCGGCCGTCCATCCCGGCCTTCAGGACCTTGACCGCCACCGCCCGCCGGACCGGGTCCGTCTGCTCACTCCGGTACACCAGCCCCATCCCCCCCTCGCCGATCACCTCCATTAGCCGGTACCGCCCGCCGAGCGTGACGCCGCCTTCGCCAAGTGGCGGCAGGTGAGTCTCGACCGTGTCCCCCACCGCCTGTGGGTCGCGGACCGAGAGGGTGCCGCTCGGGTCGAGAAACCCGCCCACCCGCGGCTCCACGGCGAGTAACCGCTCGACCGCACCCCGCAACTGCCGGTCGTCACGGCACGCCGCGGTGAGGAACGCCGCCCGCTCGGCCGGCGGGTGGTTGAGCGCGGCGAAGTAGATCGACTCGAGGTCGTTCAGATCGGGCACGGCCGCCCTCCGCGTTGGAACCGAGGGCCACGAGTTGGCGCCCCCGGACTTGATCGGCCTGCTCGCCAGACGGTGGCGAAAATGGGGGATTCGCAGGCGACGGGCGAGCCGTCTACCACCGCGCCTGCTCGCGCGTCGTCACCTCGGCTTCCGACGGGCGGCCAGTTCGTCCGTCACGCCCACGCCGGCGGGCGGTCGGGGGTATGCGCCGACGGCCGTTTGGCGGCCGAACGCTTCGTAGAACAGCGCCTGCTCGGCCCTGCCGTTCATGATAACGACCCGCCCGTCGGGGAAGACGGCGTAGGCGATGTCGTCGGTGAGCCCGCCCCACTGCGGGTGGTGGAACTGGTCCTGTGCGCCGTGCAGCACCCGGAACTTGTCCAACTTCGGGTTGACCGCGTTCATGTACCGCTCCCAGTCCGGTCCGAGCCAGTCGCCCTTCACCGGGTCCTTGGGCACCGGCACCAGGTTGCGACCGGGGGTCTCCAGCGGCAGCGCCCCGAGGCCGTCGTAGTCGCCGACCACCGGGTGCCCGGCCCGGTCGAGCACCTGCCCGTGCTCCACCTTCCAGTACGGCTCGCGGGGGAGCGGCTTCACCTCGTCGCCCAACCGCATGACCGGCGGCCGGCCGGGGGCCGCTTCGAGCAGGTAGTACCCGTTCCGCTGACACAGGGCGACCTGCTCGGGGGTGGCGGCGGTGAGTACCCCGGTCTGCGGGCTGCTCTTGAACCCCGGGACGCTGAGCGCCTTCGGCTTGCCCACCGCCCCCTTCTCGATCAGCTCGATCGCCGCCTCCTTGTTCGCGCGGAAGACGGCCACCACCTTCGTCTCGCGGGCGGCCTCGACCATCTTCTCCAGGTGCTTGCGGGGGATGCCCATCCGCCGCTCCCACCCCCCCAGTTTCAGCCCGCGGGCGGCCATCGCCGCCTCCAGCCCGACCTCCCTCACCGTGGTCCCGACCAGTCGGGCGGCGGCCGAACCGGTCACCCCCTGCGCCGCCCGCTTGGCAAGCACCCGCTCCAGCACCTTGTGGGTCGGGCCGTCGATCTCCTTGAGCACCCGTCGGGCGAGTGACTTTCGGACCAGTGACTTCGTCACCCCGACGATCAGACGGCCCGACAGTTTGAGCAGGGCTGCCGCGCCGGTGATGAAATCCACCGGACCGTCCACCGCGATCGCACCGGGCTCGCCGCTAACCCCGCTTTTGTCGTGGCCCCAATCGCCGCTGACGACGGCCCCGTCGATGCCGACGGTGACATCGTAGTTGACGACCGGCATGGTGGGGTCGAAGGACTCCCACCCCTCAGGGCGGGTGTTGCTCACGAACACCGGCTCCTCGGCGTTCAGGAATCGGTTCATCACGTCGCGCAACCTTTCGATGCCCGACCCGATCGGGACGATCATCCCCGAGCCCCGCACACGGCCGACGTGGCCGATCACGAGATGGTCCAAATTGACGAGCGGGACGAACCGGCCCGGCCCGTCGTTCACGAGCGCGCTGAACTCCACCTCCCACGGGGTGGCCACGGCGGCGAACTTCTGGTCCAGCTTGTCCACGATGAACGTGGGCCGGATGTTGTCGCCGACCATGATGAACGCCGGCCGCCGCTTCTGGGAGAGGGAATAAACGCGGGACTTCACGATGGGGACGGGCTTCATGGCGAACGGAAACAGAGCGTCCGGCGACGTCGGCGGACGGACGAGTTGCCGCTCGAAGTCGTCGAGCCAACCCTTCTTCCGGTTGACCTCGCGGTGACAACTTCGGGGACAGGGGGCCGGGTCGAACGAGCCGTCCGGCAGGAAGCTGCGGTGGTAGGTCGAGTCGATCAACATGGGAATGACTCCTCGAGCACGAGTGTTGCAACAGCTGCGGACGCCGGACGCCTTGTCGGCATCCTCGCGGCCGGCTCACCCTCCGTGCGACAGCCGGGTGCAAAACCCGTCAGCCGAGGGTCACGATTTGTCGTCGGCCGGCGGGGTGTCGTCCGAGGTGTCGGCCAGCGCGGCGAACAGCCAGGTGCGGGCGAACCGCCACCCGCGCTCGGCGGTGGTGAGAGAGATGTCGAGGCACTCGGCGACTTGGGGCAACGTCAACCCCCCGAAGAACCGCAATTCCACCAGCTTGGCCTTCACCGGGTCGGCCTCGGCCAGGCGGTCGAGGGCGTCGTTCAGGGCGAGCAGGTCGTCCGGCGGGGCGTCGGCCGGCAGCCCGTCGAGTTCAGGGAACTCTCGCCGCCGTGCCCCGCCCCGTTTCGCCCGGTTCCTGCTCCGGGCTGACTCCACCAGGATGCGGCGCATGGCCGTGGCGGCGGCGGCGAAGAAGTGGTGACGGTTGGCGAGGGCGTGCTCCGGTCCGACCCCCAACCGCAGGTACGCCTCGTGGACCAGGGCGGTGGCGTCGAGTGTCTGCCCCGGCCGTTCGCGGGCCATGAGCGCCCCGGCCAGTTGACGCAGTTCGGCGTACACGAGCGGCCAGAGTTGTTCGCTCGCGTCCGGGTCTCCCCGCTCGGCCGCCACCAGCAGGCGGGTGACCTCACTGATGGGGGTGTCCGGCGACCGGCTTTCGTTCGTTGGTTCCCCCATGGCACACGGCCCTCGGTTCCGCTGCACCCTACTCCGGGTGCGTGGCTCTCACTGGGATGAAAGGCGCGGGGCAAATACACCGTGCATCAACCGGAGATTCTACGCCCGAACGAAACCCACGTCGCCCTTGACGCTCTCGACCACAGCCCCGCCGACGGAACCGAGTCGGGTGAACGTACCGCCCCGCCTGGCGGCTGTCGTCGTCCGCCCGCGGGCGGTACCTTCGCTCGGCCGTTCAGTCGGCATGTGGCGGTCAGTCCGTGGGGCACACTGACCCCTGTTGCGGATCTCCGGGGTCAAAGGAGATCAATTCGGTCAGGCTGAGCTGCGACCGGACGTCGGCCGCGTGTGGCCCGTCGTACACTCCGCGGGCGTCCACCCGGTAGGCCTCCCCCGCGTAACGCCCCGGCACGTCCCGCGTCACCCCCTGCCCGACGAGCAGCATCACTACAACCGCCCCTCGATCGTCACACGTCCTAACCAGAGCCACCCCCCCGTCACCGACCCGGTAGAGCCGGCCGGGGAGGGGGGGGACCGGTGCCCGGTTGTACCGCGGGTCTGGCTTCAGTGAGGCGAGGAACCGGGACAGGGGCACCGACCGAGTCGGCATACGGTCCGCCTCGTCGTGGTCGAGCCGGAAGACTGGCGGGTCGGCCGGGTCGGGGCAGTCGAGTACCGTGACCAGCGTGTAGTTCCCTCCGTCCGCCGTCCCGATCCCCACCGCCTGTGGGTGCAACCGGCGGAAGGCGGAGTTGGGGTCCACTTCGACCGCACCGGGGACGTACCACCACACCCGCGGGTCGTCGTCCTCCCCGTTCTCGAACGCCCACCCCGGCGGCCACGCGACATCCCACAGGAACCGGCGAAGCGGTTCCGGGACCGCGTACTCACCCCACCGGCATGGCGAAGGCGGTGCTGGAGGCGGGGGAAGAAATCCGCCCAGACGGCGGACCTGCCGGACGACCTCCGGGGCGAGTGACTCGCCGGGGTCGCCGGGCGGCGCCGGTGGCTTGGCGACCGTGAGGTCGGTGGGTAGTTCCTCCGCCAGGCTGAGGGCGTTTGACAGCCGGAACTCGGTGGCCTGGTCGCCGGCACCGAGTGCCTCGAACACCCCGTCGGATGCAAACTCGTACACCTCGCCCGGCGCGTGACCCGGCACCGGCAGGCCGGTCCCGTGCCCGCCGGTCAGCACGGCGGCACGGCGGCCGCCGTCGATGGCCAACACCAGGCTCCGGTTGAACGTCCTGTACACTCGACCCTCGCGGGCCGGCACGGCGAGGCCGACGCTGGTAGCGACATCGACTTCCAGTCGCGCGAGGAGTGCCACCGCCGACTCGGGCGTGCTGGCCGCCCGGCCGCCGAAGGACGTGTCGAGGGTGCAGGCGGAGCCGTCCGGGAGGAGTAACAAGTGGAGATCACCGTCCGCGTTCTGGCCGAAGCAGACGGCCCCGGGGAACTCTTCCAGGTCTGGCGGGGTGCTGGGGACGCCGAGGGTGAGGGGGTCGAACAGGAACTCCGGCCCGAGGCGGTACACCCACCCGGCGGGCCAGACGGCTTGGGCGAGGGACACATGGCCGGGAGGCACACACCCGCCGAGGCGTTCGACTTGGGCGACCAATTCTGCCGTCGAGTGTGCCACCGGAAATCCTCCAGGCCGCCAGTTCGGGTTGGCCAGCCGTCCGAACACCTCCACCAACGCTGCCGCCTGAGCAAACTCTCCGCCGAGCAACTCGCTGACCCACGTAGTTCAACGTCACACCCGCCCGTCGGCCCGCCGACCACCAGCTCACCCGACCGCTGGTACCGGCTGGCCGGATAGTTGCCGCCGCGGAGCAGCACCCGCCCGCGGTCGCTCCGCGTTGTCGTCACCCGTCACCCCCGGCCGGCAACGCCCGGCTGTCCGCCAACCCCCCGCCCAACTCGTCCAGCTCGTCCGGGTCGTCGTCCGTCGGGAACGGGGTGTCGCACCGGTCCGTCGGGGTCGGGTCCAGCACGACCGTCATGATGGTGGACCGCCCCTTGTCCTCGAACGACACCTTGTCCCCGATCATGCCCAGCCACTGCGCCAGGATCCGCTTCGCCTCGGTCGGGGCGGTGAACCGAATCTTGTACTCGACGATCGTGACCACCTCCACCTTCTTCGTCCGCGGGTCGATGACCGGGCGGTTGGTGGTCGCGTGCCGCACCAGCCGGGTCGTCTCCTTCACGTCGAACCCGGTGACGAACGCGTCCACCTCCGGCGGCCACTGGCTCGGCGGCAGCACCCGCCCGGTGTTCGGGTGGAAGATGCCGCGGCGGGGGAACAGGGCTTCGTGCTTCAGGCTGGTGGCGACCAGGTCGGTGGTGATGCCGGCCGCCTCGGTGGCGTGGTCGCGGAACGTGCGGATCTGGCGGCGGATTTCCGGTTTTTTCAGCAGTTCCCACGCCCGCTTGCCGGCGCTCGCCCGGTTCGGCCCGCCGGAAGGTGTTGCCGGGCAACGGAATCCGGCGTCCAGGAAGCTCTGGGTGGCCGACCGGCCGGTGGCGACGTACTCGCAGAAGCGGATGTGCCGGACAGATAGCCCGAGGAAGTTTCGCAGGTGTTTCGAGTAGGTTTTGGCCATCCGCTCATGATACCACACCCCGCGGCGGAGCCGACGTCGGGGGCTGTTGAACGCCCAGATGCCGCTCCCCCTCCACCTGCAATCGAACGAGTGGTGGCCGGACGTGACTTTGCCCATGCTCGAACAGGTGCGGAAGAGGCTGCGGGAGCTGGTGCGGTTCATCGAGTAGACCCGCCGCTCGCCGGTGTTCACCCACTACGAGGACGCGGTCGGGGAGGCGGCCGAGGTGCCGCTGCCGGGGTTCGCCGGCGGGGCCGGGGGTTCGAGCAGTTCAAGCTGAAGGCGCGGGCGTTCCTGCGGCAGCACGCCGACGCCGGGCCGGTGCGGAAGCTGCGGCCGAACGAGCCCCTCGCCCAGGCCGGCCCGAGCTGGAGGACGTGCTGGCCAGGTGCGGGGGGTCGGCCGAAGTCATCTAGCAGGCGGAGGTGGGGGCGGACGGGCCGGGGGTGTTCGTGCGGGGGCTGGTCGGGCCGGACCGGGAGGCGGCGAAGAAGGCGTTCGGCGAGTGGCGGACGGTGAATTAGTAGGACGTGTACCTGCGGGGGTACGATTCGCTGCCCGAGCTGGAGAAGGGCCTGCGGGCGTACTTCACCTTCTACAACGAGGCCCGGTAGCACCAGTCGCACGGGTACAGGACCCCGGCCGAGGTGTACCGGGAGGCGAGCGGCGGCTGACCTCGACAGTGGGCGGCGGTTGCCGAGAAACTGCTGGGGCGTACCGGCTCACGACCCAGCCCCGGAGGTACTGTCCGATGCCGCTACCCGTGGAGACGTTCGTCGTCCCGGCTGACTACGGCCTGGCCATCATCGACACAGCGGCGTACCTGTCGTTCGTGGCCGGGGAGTGGACCCTCGACGGCATCCGCCGCCACTTCGCCGAGCAGATGGCCCTCGGCACGATGGTGGCGTGGGGCACCGGGGCACCCACCTGGCGATCTGTACCGTCGCCGTCAGATCGCACGGCAGACCCGCCGTCGTCCAGGATCGTCGTCCGCTCTTCGCCGAAGCGATCCTTATCGCGGGTGTAGTTGGTTCGTTACCTCTGGGAAGTAGGAACGGCTGCGGAACTTGAGGAACCGCATTTGGAGCGTCTCGATGTGTTGGCGGAAGTCGCGATCTTTCAACTCCTCAGACGGCCCCTTGCCCTCCAACCGCTTGATGGCGGATGCCAGGTCGTCGGCGAACAGGAGCAAGGCGGCCCGCTGGTAGTGGGCGAGCAACCCCATGCGGAAGTAGTGCCTCTGGAAGTGTTCGCGGATCACCTTGCAGTAGAACGGATGCTTCTCGTGCAGGTCGTACCGGCCGACCGCGGCGAACCCGTACCCGCTACACACGTAGGTGGTGCCGTAGTGGGCGAAGCGGTCGTAAGTGTACTTGTCCCGGTCCCGCTTGAGGAACTCCGGGTTGTACGGGTGGGGGTCTACGCCGGGGGCGTCGAGGAAGGTGATGCGGTCGTAGTCGCCCTCGGAGATGTCCTTCGGATTGTCCACCGCGAAGAACGACATGGTCGGGATCCGCTCGTCGAGGATTTGCTGGTAGTACAGTTCGCCGGAGCGGGATTGTCGGTCGTCGTAGGTGCGATCGAGCGGCTGGATGTGGCCGAAGAAGCAGTGCCAGTGGTCGTACTCCGCGGGAGCGGGGCCGGATGTAGATTTGGTGGTTATTGCTGGTTATTCGGGGCGTCTCGCCGACGCGAAGCCACGGCCCATCGCACCGTCTTCTTGCTCTTGTTCGCCGAGAAGGCGATGGGGCCGGACTTGCCGATACGTTTGTTGAGCGGGCGTACTGCTTGATAGAGTTGCTCTCCACCAATCGAGAGTTGAATCTCGACAGGCCAACCCTTCTCGTGGAAGGTGTCGAGGATTGTGCATAAGTTGGCTCCCACTTTGGGGAATTCTGCAATCGACTGACCCTGGAAGCTGAGTTGTCGGGCTGCTCTGCTCCACACTGGCTTGACGACTGGCACCGGCCATCGATCTTGGTCGGCGGGGGCTGCCGATGGCGCATTCGGATAGCATCGGCAGAGGTTCCGGCTTCCAGCGTTGTGGCCGACCCAGTGAAGGGTCAAACCCTCCGGCAGCGGGGTGAATCGTTGGAACGCCTGTGGAATCACGGACAGCATGGTCGGGGGTAGCGATGGATCAGCGTCCGGGCAGAGCGTTGGCACCGAGCCGAGAATCACCTTGCAACTCAGCCCGGTGATCTGCACCGCTACTGTGGCGCTGATGAAAACCTTGTCGATCTCCATCATCCCATGACAGTAAAGGTCTTGGGCTGTCGAATGGGATCGATCGGAATGGCACTTCCTCAAGGGTCATCGTGATCCCAGGAGTCGCTGTCGGGCTTCGGTGCGTGGGACGGGCAGGGGTGGGTAGGGTTTCGGCCGCCGCTTGCGGGCTCGGGGCTCGACCCGGTCCGGGCGGTTCCCCACCCGGTACGCCAGCACCACCCGCACGAACGCCGCGTACCCGGCCGCCGTCCCCAGCACCTCGGCGAACGCGGCCAGCGCCTGCACCGTCCCGGCCACGCTCAACTCCCGCGGGTTCCGCCCGGCCGACTCGGCCACCTGGGCCATGGCCGTGCGGATCAGGTTGTACGCCAGCACGTGCGCCCACACCTCCTTCCGCACCATCGCCGGCGCCTTGCACCGGAGGACATCCAGGCCGAGCGTCACCTTCACGCTCCGCAGGTCGAGCTCGATCTGCCAGCCATGATGCCTCCGAAGATGGCGGTGGGGTGGTCCGACCGGCCGCGACCGGACCATTTCGAGTCTACTGCGCCGGCCGCGGCCCCGGCTTGATCAGTTCGGCCAGG
>JALHQU010000177.1 GCA_022841795.1 Fimbriiglobus sp. | reverse complement strand
CCGGCGGCGGCGGGGTGCCGGGGGCGGGCATCGGCGCCGGCGGGACGGGCTGTTGGGCGGCGGCGGCCCCGACGATCAGCAGGGCGGCCAGCCCGAGGAGGCGGTTCCGCATGGGTCACTCCGTTGAGGGTGCGGTGAGGGCGTGGGGGTGCGAACGGTATCGATGGGTATCGGCCACCGCGGGGCGGGTGAACCGGCGGAAGTGGGGCGAGGAGCAGTCCGCGATCGCACCACCGGACCGAATCGTCCGCCGGCGGGGGATGGGGAAAGTGTTCGGGTTGTGCGGGCGATCAGGCCGACACGACGCGGGTGGAGGCGGGGGAGTTCTTCCGCGATGTGGGCCGAACGGCGATTTCCACGTCCTGACCCAGGCGGTTCAGGAGTTTGAGCAGGCGGTCCACGGTGAACCCAGGCAGATGGCCGCGCACTAAATCGGACACCTTCGGCTGAGTCAGGCCGAGCACCTCGGCGGCCCGCGTCTGGGTGTACTTCCGCTGGCGGATCAGTTCGGCGATGCGGTGCGCCAGATCCGCCTTCGCCAGTGCCACCCCGGCGTCCGGGAGGCCCAGGTCGGCGAACACGTTCCCGCTACTTGGCGTCACCGCCACGGCCTTCCGCACGTTGTTGGCTGATCCAGTCGGCATGGTGTGCCCTCGACGGTTGATTCACTTTGCGCTGCGGAGCCGGACTCGGCGGGGTGATTTCCACCTTGCCCAACTCAGTGTCGATGCGCAGCTTCAGGTTGTGGTTCGCATCGGCACTGAGCTTATTGGCCTGCGTCATCATGTCCAACATCCTCGCAGACTTGATCCGCTCTCGCTCGGTTTCTTCGCGTGCCTTGCGGTAGTCGAAGTAATAGCGAACCGCCGCTACCACGCAGGCGAACCCGGCGCTGATAAAAGTGGCCATGGCCGTCGCACGACACACGACACACGCGGTGTTCGGGTCCATTGTCGGTTGCCTCTTCGGTGTACGCTATGTAGCGTTGAAGCCCACGCCGTATGTAGGGGCGGCCTTCCGCAATAAGCCCCGTGGAACGGGCGGGGCCAGGCTGAGGGCCGACTTTTTGCAGGTCTCGGGAAACCGTCGTCTTCCGACCTCATCTTGCTCCGGCCCGGTGCCCGAGACGACAGGTACGGGCTCCGCACCTCGCTCACGCGGATTGTGTGCTGTCACGGGGAACCGGACGAAAATTGCCCAAAACGAACCCGGCCGGCAGTCACGACACATGTCGCAACTGCCGGCCGGAGAATGGGTTACCGCTAGTAAATCACTCCAACGCTGTTTCTTCCGGCCGAGGGCGGATGATTCCGGTCAGGGGTCCCCCCACCCGGCCGGAACCAATGAGAGCCGCGATTACTCCCCCGCCTTCGCCTTCACCCCCGGCGTCGGCAGGGCGGCGTCGAACGTCTTGTCCCGCATCGCCTGGTGGCACTTCACGCACGACAGCGTCAGGTCGTTGTACGCCACCATCACCCCGTCCGGGTTCTTGTCGCGAGCCTTCTTGCCGACCGCGTCCACCGCCCGGCGGAACAGGCTGACGTGGAACTTGTACTCGTCGCTCTTGTACGTGTTCAGGAAGTCGTTCCCCTTCGCCACCAGGGTGAGCTCGTCCGCCGCCGTGCTCACCTTGCCGAGGTCGCCCATGGTGATCCCCTCCAGGATCGCCTGGGTGTGCTTCAGCTTGGACGCCATCAACTGCTTCTTGGTCGGCAGGTTCAGCTCGTCCTTCTGCGGCTTGCCCTTGTCGCCCGTCGGCGGCACGTCCGACCGGCCGACGCCGGACACCAGCACGCACAGCCCGAGTACCGCCATCAGTGAGAACCCTCGTCGCATGACACACCCTCCGGGGGTCGCGGTCGGAAGTCGGCCGGTTCAGTTTCCCACCGTCATTTTATTCCGTTTGCGGCCGGCGGGGCCGGCGGGTGAGCGCCGGCGGACACGGAATGACCACCCCGCCCCACCGCCGACGGGGCTTCGGGTGAAAATTCCCACCCCCGGCTCGTCGATACTATTGGCGTGGGGTTTGCAAACTCCACCCGTGGCTCGCCCTCTCCGAACGCGCACCAGGTGACCCATGTTCCGATACTGCATCGGCCTCGCCCTGCTCGCCTTCCTCACCCCGGCTGTGTTCGCCGACGACCCGACGCCGGACGAACTGAAGCAGCGGCTGCTCGGCAAGTGGGCGTTGCCCGGCAAGACGAACGAGGTGTGGGAGTTCCACGCCGACGGCACCATCACCGGCACCAAACTGGACGGCGTACCGACGTTCCGGCCGAAGGGCAACGGGGACGTCGGCCACTGGCTGACGTACACGGTCGGCAAGCTGGACGGCGACGTGCTCGACCTGGAGCTGAAGGTGCGGTCGGTCGCCCCGGACCGGAAGGAGACCGACAGCGTGTTCCGGGCGAAGGTGGAGTTCACCCGCAAGGGGCGGATCACCATCACCTACGCGGCCACCCCGACCGGGGTGCCGACCCCGTTCCCGGCCGGCAAGAAGCTGTACCGGCCGGAGGATTTGAAGTAGGTCGGGGATTTGTTTGGGTGAACCGGCGGCGTCAGCCGCCTGGGTTCTGTTCGGTTCACCCAGGCGGCTGACACCGCCGGTTCACCAGGAACCACCGACCGTTACGTCTTCCGCAGCCGCAGGCGGACCAGGTTGAGGGCCATCTTCGCCGTCCGGCTCTGGATCTCCGGGCGGGTGCCCAGCCAGGTGAACTTCTGCACGTCGCACCCGCCGGCGTGCGCCACCGCCACGAACACCGTGCCCACCGGGGTGCCGTCGTCGCCCCCGGCCGGGCCGGCGTACCCGGTGGTGCTCACCCCCAGGTCGGCGGCGAACTTCGCCCGCACGCCCTCGGCCATCGCCTTCGCCACCTCCTCGCTGACAGCCGTGTGTCGCTGGAGCACGTCCGCCGGCACCCCGAGGTCCCGCACCTTCGCCGGGTCGGTGTACGCCACCACCCCGCCGAGCAGGTGCTTGCTGGCGCCGGGCACCTGGGCCAGCCGGTGGGCGACCAGCCCGGCGGTGACGCTCTCGGCGGTGGCGATCGATTTGCCGGTCTCGGCCAGCAGCCGCATCACCACGTCGTGCAGCTCCTCCGCGTCCGCCCCGTACACCAGATCGCCGAGCCGCTCGCGGATGGCCTGCTCGACCGGGAAGAACAACTCGTTCGCCGCCTCCCGCGTGTCGGCTCGGGCGAGGATCCGCAGCGAAATGACCGCGTCACTCGCAGTAATGCCCACCTCCGGGCTGGCCCCGCGGCGGGTCAGGTCGCCGAGCATCTGCTCGACGTGCGACTCGCCGCTGCCGAACGTGTTGATCTTCCGCTCGACGAACACCCCGCCGGCCGCCCCCGTCGCCACCAGCCGCGGCAGCACCTGCTCGTCGAACATGCGGTACATCTCAGACGGCACGCCGGGCATGGCGGCGAACACCGCGGTCCCGATCCGCATCCAGATGCCGGGGGCGGTGCCGACCGGGTTGGGCAGCGGCTCGGCGCCGGCCGGGACCAGCGCCTGCACCCGGTTCCGCTCGGGCATCTCGCGGTTCCGCTTGGCGAACAGCCCGCGGATGAATTCGAGCGACGGGGCGTGTTCGACCAGTTCCACCCCGGCGATGGTCGCCAGCACCTCGCGGGTCAGGTCGTCGAGCGTCGGCCCCAGCCCGCCGGTGGAGATGACGATGTCGGCGCGGGCGGCGGCGGCGCGGAACACGGCCAGGTTGTCGGCCAGATCATCCGCCACGGTGGTGTGGAACCCGACCGGGATGCCGGCCGCCGCCAGCCGCTTGCTCAGCCACTGGGCGTTGGTGTCCAGGTTCTGCCCGGAGGTGATCTCGGTGCCGACGGACAGGATTTCCGCTTTCATGCGGTGATTGTAGGCGGCCCATTGTGGCCGGAAGATGACGGCAGCATGTAGACTGATGCCTTGCTCCGTGAATCAGCACTTCACAATCCGAGACCGTTTGATGAACAATGACGCCGAACCGAGCCGAACAGGCGAAGCGACCCAAAATTGCGATCCGCTCGAACCAAAGCGGGTGAAATATCCCGCGACGGTTCAATTGGCTGGAATTGCCTGGTTGTTCGTCGCGGCAGGCTATCTGTTGTTCACTGCGCTTGCCCTGCTGTCCACCATTGACTTCGAGAAACGAGGTTTTTTGCCACGGACTCAGGGTAAGGCGCAGGCACGGCCGGTTCCGAGCGAACCGATGACCACGCCGGCACAACAGGTCCAAAATCGTACTAATATTCTTATGGCACTCTATTCAGTCACTTTCGTGACCGGCTTGATTGCCACTGGTTTCGCCGTTGCGGGGGTGCAAGCGCTGTCGGGGGCCACATCTGGGGTCACGGGGAAGGGTGTCGGTGCGATCTTGATGGGCGTGTTGCTGATGTTCGTTTCCGCCAGCTTGGGCATGCTCGCGAAAATGGACTCGCTCTGCTTGTCGTCCTTGGTCGCCTTCGGGTCGATGGCGGGTGGGGTGCTGGCCGTCATCGGTGGGCCACAGTACAAGCGGTGGCGGAAACGGAAGAGCGAGGTGGCGAAAATCAAACGGCCGACCGCGGTTGTCAGTTCGAAGATGGCGCCGGAAGAGGGCGGCAGCAGCGTTCACGAACCGGATCACCCGAACTAACGGGAACACCACCCACCGGACAGCCGGCACGGGGCGTTTTCATGACGGGTCGATCCAGGTGCGGGTGAGGAACGCCGGGTCGAGGTCGTCGAAGTCGCGGTCGCAGGTGAGCAGGTGCCCGCCGAGGGCGGCGGCGGTGGCGGCGATCCACACGTCGTTCTTTCCTAGAAAGCGGCCGCGTCGCTGGAAATGCGAGTCGATGGCGGCGTACGAGGTGATGATGTCGGGGTGGTCAATGGAGGTCACCTGGAAGTAACCGAGGACGAATTCCATCTGCTCGCGTTTCCGCTCACCCCACTCCCGCAGCAGCGACAGCGAGCGGAGTTCCCCGGCCGACACCACACAGACGAAGGGTGTCGGATCGATGACCAGCAACTGATACCGCGCCTGGATGCGGGACCAGACGTGGTCGCGGCGGACGGCGTGGACGAGGATGCTCGTGTCCAGCACGAACGGGCGAGAGGGGGCATGGGCGTTGACCCGACAGAGGGTTAGGTCCGCTTCCGATTCCGTAACCACTCCTCGATTTCCTCGTCCGTCTCATCGCCGGGCCACTGGCCGACCACCATGTCGATCCACGTCTTTCCCGGCGGGAGCGGGCGGGGCGGAGTGGATTTGGCGAGGATCGCCTCACGGGCGGCCAGAACCTCCTCCGGCGTGCGGTTCGCAATCCGGGCCATCGCCTCGGCGATCGGGTCGGGCTTCGGCGGGGCGGCCGGTTCGGCCGGCGTGTCAACGGTCGGTGTGGTGGCCATCGCAATTCCTCCGGCGGGTTCATTCCAGTATACCACGCCCGCACCACCAGCCGTACAGCCGGCACAGGTCGGTCGTGCTCAGGTCCGGGCCGAAGCGCGGTTCCGCTTCCCGGCCGGCGGCGAAGGCGGCGGCGTACCGCTTCACCGCCGCCGGCGGGCAGCCGGTGAGCGTCACGATCTCCTCCACATTCACCCCATCGGCCAGCAGCGGCAACACCAGGTGCGGCTTGCCCTTCTTCGTCCGCCGCGGGGCGGTCAGGTAGCGGTAGCGGCGGAACAGGTAATCCACCGCATCCCTCCCCCGCCGCTTCAGGCTCAGCCCGACCCGCAGCGATTTCAGCACCGCCCGCGGCTCGGCCTCCACCGGCCGCAGTGACAGCGGGCTGGCGGCGTCCCACGCCGGCCGCTCGCCGACGGCCGCGTCCAGCTTCGCCACCGTCCCGAACCCGGTCCCGCTCAGCAGGAAATCGACCAGCAGCGACGGGCCGTCGATGACCGCGCCGTCCGGCGCCTCCAGCCCGCGGAGCAGGAACCCGCCGCACGCCGGGCCGCCGCCGACCGACACGTCCACCCCCTTGAAGCTGCCCCCGCGGTAGCTTCCGCCGCTGCGGTGGAAGTACCACCGGCCGGAGTGCGACTGGATCGGGTGGCGGTGCGGGAACGGGTCCGGGTGATCCGGCGCGTGGACGTAGGCCTCGACCTCGATCAGACGGTGCGGGCGGCCGGCGACGTGCAGCCGGAGGCGGTTCAACAGGTGGTCGGCGACGGCGGCGAACCAGGCCGGGGCGGTGGCGTCGGACAGGCCGGCGGGCGGCGGGGGGAGCACGGGTCAGCCCCGGTCTTCGACTCCCCCCTTGAGGGGGAGGCCGTCACGACCGGAAGTCGTGGCGGGTGGGGGGTTGGAACCCGGAGCGCCAGCGACGGGGTGGGCGGACGCACCCCCCTCCCGGCTCGCTTCGCTCGCCGACCTCCCCCCGACGGGGGGAGGTGATGAGGGGTGCCCGAACGGGTGGGTGACTTTGTCGAACACGAACGCCGCCGCCTCGCCCGTCTTCTCCACCGTCTTCTCGATCGTCCGCTCGACGGCGTGCGTCACCGCCCCGACCGGCTTGACCAGCGGCGACACCTCCTCCGGGTCGCCGGTGGACACCTTGCGGTTCACCAGCAGCTTGTACAGCAGCACCCCGCCGACGGCCGCCAGCACCGCCACGATCACCAGCGGCTTGTGCCGCTCGGCCGCGGTGATCGCCTCCACGAACTGGTCGGTGAACCAGTACGCCAGCCAGAACAGCAGGTTGACGCCGGGGATGGCGTACAGCCCGTCGGCCAGCAGGAAGCGGTGGGCGGGCATCCGCAGCACCCCGGCCATCAGGAACACCGGGGTGCGGATGCCGGGGGTGAACCGCGCCGCCAGCAGGATCATCACCCCCCGCTTCTCGAAGTTGGCCTCGATCTTCGCCCGCTTCTCCGGACTCAGGAACCGCTTCTGTACCCACTTTTTGGCCAGCAGCCACGGGCCGAACCAGCGGCCGGCGAAGTACAGGATGCTGTCGCTCAGCACCACCGCCACGATCACCAGCGGCAGCATGACCCACCAGTGCGTCAGCCCGGGCGGGATCGGCAGGCCGTCCCGCCGGGCGTCGATCATCGCCTGCGAGTCGTGCCCGACGAACGCCCCGGCCGTCACCACCGGGATTTCCTCCGGGATGGGGAACCCCATGCCGGCGCCGATCAGCGCGGCGCACACCCCCAGGTACTTGGACAGGGCCACCCCGTCGAACATGCCTCGAACTCCGCGGACGGACGCACCGGGACAGCGTACAGTGTCCGGGCGGCGGGGTGAAGGCACACCGGGTGCCATCGTTCCTCGATACTCCCCTCTCCCCAGGTTCCGCGACAGCGGGAACCGTCCGTGGGAGAGGGGCCGGGGGTGAGGGCGGCTGGAAAGAACCCTCACCCGGCTCGACTTCGTCTCGCCACCCTCTCCCACGCGCTGCTCCGCAGCGGAGGAGAGGGCAAAAGCACCAGAACCCCCGGAGACCCTCCCCGTGAAACTCGGCCTCATCAACTCGGCGTGGGCGCAGGCGGGGAAGGGCACCGCCTACGGCATCCGCATGACCAAGGAGATCGGGTTCGACACCATCGACATCTTCGCCGACCCGCTCGACACCGACGCGAAGGAGCGGAAGCTGATCCGCACCGAGTGCGAGCGGGCCGGGCTGCCCATCGTGAGTGTGGCGTGCGTGGCCGTCGGGCTGATCGACTTCAACCCGAGCGTGCAGCGGTTCCACCTGAGCCGGTGCAAGGCGTACCTGGATTTCGCGTACGAGTTGGGGGCGCGGAACGTGCTGCTGGTACTCGGCGAGTACATCTGGGAGCGGCAGGTGATCCCGCCGGCCGAGCAGTGGAACACCGGGGTGGCGCACCTGAAAACGCTCGGCGAATACGCGGCCGGGCTGGGGCTGGAAATCGCATTAGAACTGGAGCCGTTCAAGCTGTCGCTGCTGAACGACGTGCCGAGCATGGTGCGGTTCATCGACGCCGTGGGGCACCCGGCGGTGCGGGCGAACATCGACATCAGCCACCTGTGTTTGGCGAAGAGCCGGCCGGAGGAGCTGCGGGCGCTGAAGGGGAAGGCCATCCACGTCCACATCTCCGACTGCGACGGGAAAGTGCACGGCGACCTGCCGCCCGGCCGCGGGGTGGTGGATTTCGTCCCATACTTGCGGGAGATCGCCGGGCTGGGTCTCTCCGGGGCGATGAGCATCGAGCTGGAGTACTCGCCCGAGCCGGACAAGATCGCCGACTGGGTGCGGGAGGCGTACACCGCCACCGACCGATTGATGCACCAGGCGGGCCTGTCCCGCGAATAATGCAGTGGAATGAACGGCCGTTAACCACAGAGGCACAGGGACACAGAGAAGACGAGAAAGACCGTTCTGAGAACAACCTCCGGCCTTCTCTGTGTCCCTGTGCCTCTGTGGTTAGCTCTTCGGTTTTCGAAGGAACCCTCTCCCATGCCCGATACCGTCGCCCCGCACCGCCCGGTCACCGACTCGCAGCTCATCCGCTGGGGGTCCACCCCGTTCCCCAGCCCGGACGTCGCCCCCACCCCCGAGGCCAAGTTCCTGCAAGGCCCGCAGAGCCGGGCGTTCGAGCTGCGGCGGGCGGTGAGCATCTTCCGCGAGCTCATCTACGGGTTCCGCAAGCTGCACTTCGTCGGCCCGTGCGTGACCGTGTTCGGGTCCGCCCGGTTCGACGAGTCGCACCTGTACTACAAGCAGGCGCGGCTGATCGGCAAGCGGCTGGCCGAGGCCGGGTTCACCGTCATGACCGGCGGCGGGCCGGGCGTCATGGAGGCGGCCAACCGCGGGGCGAAGGACGTGCCCGGGGCCAAGTCCATCGGGTGCAACATCATCCTGCCGATGGAGCAGAAGCCGAACCCGTATGTGGACAAGTTCGTCGAGTTCGAGCACTTCTTCGTGCGGAAGCTGATGCTCATCAAGTACAGCTACGCGTTCATCGTGTGCCCCGGCGGGTTCGGCACGCTGGACGAGCTGTTCGAGGTGCTGACGCTCATCCAGACGGGCAAGCTGCAAGACTTCCCGGTGGCGCTGGTCGGCCGCGAGTACTGGGCGCCGGGCATCGAGCAGTTGCGGAAGTTCGTCAGCGAGAAGACGATCGACCCGGTGGACCTGGACAAGCTGTTCATCGGCGACGACCCGAACGAGGTGGTGAAGCACGTGACCGACCAGGCGATGGGCAAGTTCGGGCTGAGCTACACCAAGGGGGTGAAGCGGCGGTGGTGGCTGGGGGAGTGACCCTTCCGGCGAACCCCGACCGCGAGGGAGGGGGTGCGAGCCAGCTCACACGCACCCACGGCCCTGGCGGGCCGGGTTCGCCAACAATCCGCCGACGACATTCCCGCCGCCGCCCGTCCGGTATAATCCGCCGGCCCGCGAACCCACCTCCGGCTGCCGCTGTCCGGTTCGCGTGTCGCCGTCGGCTCATGTCTGCCCGCTCACCAACTGGAGGTCGCTCATGATCCAGCCCAAACTCACCGTCACCCCCGTCCGCCCGGCCGTCCGCTCCGACCTGCCCACCACCCTCGACGTGCTGCTCACCATCACCCCGCCGCTGCCCGAAACCCAGGTGTCCCGCCCGCCGCTCAACCTCGGGTTCGTCATCGACCGCTCCGGGTCGATGGGCGAGCGGAACAAGATCACCTTCGCCCGCCAGGCCGCCGCGTTCGCCGTCCGCGAACTCCGCCCCACCGACCGGGTCAGCGTTACCATCTTCGACAGCGAGATCGAGACGGTGTTCGCCAACGCCCCGGCGTCCGACCCGGACGCCGTCGTCCGGGTCATCGAGCAGATCCAGCCGCGGGGCAGCACCGCCCTGCACGGCGGGTGGCAGGAGGGCGGGCGGCAGGTGAAGGCCCACCGGCAAATCGAGGGGCTGAACCGCGTGCTGCTGCTGTCCGACGGGCTGGCGAACGTGGGCGAGGCCCGGCCGGACGTGATCGGCAACGACGTCCACAAGCTGGCCCGCGGCGGCGTCAGCACCACCACCCTGGGCGTGGGCGACGACTACAACGAGGACCTGCTCGAAGCGATGGCGCGGAGCGGCGACGGCAACTACTACTACGTCGAAAGCCCGGCCCAACTGCCGCACATCTTCCGCGCCGAACTGCACGGGCTGACCGCCACCGCCGGGGTGGACGTCACCCTGCTGCTCGAACCGCGGGCCGGGGTGACGGTGGCCGACGTGCTGACCGAGTGCGACAAGACGGCGGACGGGCGGCTGAAACTGCCCAACCTGATCGGCGGGTGTCCGGTGCGGGTGCTGGTGCGGCTGAACGTGGACGCGTTCACCGGCGAGCGGGACCTGCTGCGGTTCCGCCTGGACTGGCACGCCCCGCAGGACGACATCCGCCAGAGTGCGACGGCCGGGCTGGTGCTGCCGGCGGTGCCGGCGGGGGTGTGGGACGGGCTGGCCGAGAACGCCGAGGTGCGGGAGCAGGCGGTGCTGCTGACGTCCGCCCGGCAGAAGAAGGAGGCGGCGCGGGCGGTGGAGCGGGGCGAGCTGGCCGCCGCCGAGCGGCTGTTGCACGCCAACTTCGACCTGCTGCGAGCGGCCCCGGCGTCGCCGATGATCGCCCAGGAGCTGGCCGACCAGGAGGAACTGGCCGCCGACTTCGACGCGGACGATGCCGACAACGCCAAGTTCCGCAAGAAGGCGAAGCACCAGGCGTACCGCCGGCACACCAGCAAGCCGCAGGAGGAGAAGAAGTGAGGTCGTCTTCGCCGCGACCGGCGGGAGCGGGTTTTCAAACCCGCTCCCGCCGGTCGCGGCGAAGACATTTCGGTTCACGCCCGCTGCTGCCACCCGCTCGGGTCGCGCTTCAGGTGGTACACGGCAAGCACCTCGACCCGGTCGGTTAACACCCGGTAAAAGACGCCGTAGGGGAAGCGGCGGACGAGACCGCGGCGGACCGTTCGCCAGATGACCTGGTGCATGCGCGGGTTGGCCTCGATCCGCGCTTGCACATACTCCACGGCGGCGACGAACGCATCCCCGAGGCCGGGTCGCCGCACTTCGTAATAATCGCGGGCGTCGCGGATGTCCTCGTCAACGTCCGGGTGGAAGATGAGCGGCAGGCTCATTTCCCGCCCCGCACGCGGGCCATCAACTGCTCCCACGTCAACCCGAGGGACGGGTTCGCGTCGAGTTCCGCCATCCGCCGCGACAGGTCTTCCTTCTGCCCGTCGGTCAGGTCGGCGGGCACCGACTCTTCTTCGATCGAGTCCCAGATCGCCTGCACGAGATCCAGCCGGTCGTTCACGTCCAGCTTCTTGATGTCGTCGAGGGTGGCCGCGAGGTTCATGGGTCGCTCCGTGGGATCACAGCCCCAGCATACACCATCGGCCGTTCGGGGCGAAAGCCGGCTCACGCCCCGTAGTCGATGTCCTCGACGTTCGCCCGGTGCTTGAGGATGAACTCGCGGCGGCCCTCCACCTCCTTGCCCATGAGCATGCGGAACATCTTCTCCGCCTGCACCGCGTCCGCCATCGTCACCTTCAGCAGCGTCCGCCGCACCGGGTCCAGGGTGGTGTCCCACAGCTCCTCCGGGTCCATCTCGCCCAGCCCCTTGAACCGGGTGATGACCATCCCCTTCTCCCCCAGCCGGCGGATCTCGGACACCAGTTCCCGCAGGTCGTTCAGGTCTTTCCGCGAGTCGCCGTGGGCCAGGGTGAACCGCACCGCCGGCTCGCGGCCGGCCACCCGCGGCAGCGGCACCAGGTCGGCCGGGGCGAACCCGAACTCCGCCGCCTTCAGCTTGTCGAACGCCTTGTTCAGCCCGTGCACCTCGTGCCACTCGTCCACGCTGAACCGATACTTCTCGTCCATCTCCGGCACCACCTTGGCGTCCGCCTGCTGCGTCACCGCGGTGGTGGTCGGCACCGCCTCGCCAACGGCCAGCTCGCGGCCGAGCCGCTTCGACTCACTCTGACGGAACGCCTCCACCTCGTCGGACGTGTGGAAGAAGTGGTCCTTCACCCCCAGCCGCACGTGGAACTTGGGGAACCCGGCGGCGGTGTGCCGCTTGACGAACGTGGCGAACGGCTGCCCACGCCGCTCCAGGATGCCGACCGCTAACTCGATGTCGGCCAGGGTCTTCAGCAGCCTGACGAGTGATTCCGACGACAGCGGGGCGTCCCGCCCGGCCACCACCAGGCTCGTCTCCTTCAGCCCGCGGGTCATCAGCTCGGTGCTCATCGTCTCGCGGGTCTGGACGAACCGCACCTCCTTCTTCTGCGTCACCTTGAACAGCGGCGGGCGGGCGACGAAGATGCGGCCCTCCTCCACCAGCTTCCGCATCTGGCGGAAGAAGAAGGTGAGCAGCAGGGTGCGGATGTGCTGGCCGTCCACGTCCGCGTCGGTCAGGATGACGATCCGCCCGTACCGCAGCTTGCTGATGTCGTCGGTGTTGCCGATGTCCACCCCGAGGGCCGCAATGAGGTAGCCGATCTCCTCGTTCTTCAGCAGCTTCTCCACCTCCGCCTTCTCCACGTTCAGCACCTTCCCCCGCAGCGGCAGCACCGCCTGGTAGTGGCGGTCCCGCCCGCTTTCGGCCGACCCGCCGGCCGAGTCCCCTTCCACCAGGAACAGCTCGCTCTTGTCCCGCTCGCGGGTGGAGCAGTCCATCAGCTTGCCCGGCAGCCCGCCGCCGCCGAGCAGGTTCTTCCGCTTGATGATGTCCTCGCGGGCCTTCTTCGCCGCGATGCGAGCCTCGGCGCTCAGGTTGATCTTCTTGCAGATCTGCTGGCCGTCCTTCGGGGTCTTCTCCAGGTACTCGCTGAGGGCCTCGTACAGCACGCTGGACACCTGCCCCTCCACGTCCGGGCTGGTCAGCTTCACCTTCGTCTGCGACTCGAAGCTGGGCTTCGGGTGGGAGATGTTGATGACCGCCGTCAGCCCCTCGCGGAAGTCCCGGCCGACCAGTTCGAGCGTCTCCTTGAAGTGCCCGCTCTTCTTCCCGTAGGCGGTGATCGACCGCGTCAGCCCGCCGCGGAACCCGGACAGGTGCGTGCCGCCGTCCTTGTTGTACGCGTTGTTGGTGAAGCACATCTCCACCTCGTTGTCCCCGGCGGTGTACTGCAGGCACAGCTCGACCGTCACCCCGTCCACCTTCTTGCTGATGTAGATGGGCGGGTGGATCGGCTGCTCGCCGGTGTTCAGGTGGGTGACGTACTCGGCGATGCCCAGCTCGGACCGGAACAGGTCCTTGCGGCCGTCCCGCTCGTCGGTCAGGGCGAGGGCCAGCCCGCGGTTCAGGAAGGCGATCTGCTGGAAGCGGTTGGCCAGCTTGTCGTAGTCGAACTGCAGGTCGCCGAACTTCTCCGGGTCCGGCTTGAAGGTGATGGCGGTGCCCGTCTGCCCGGCCGGGGCCGGGCCGATGTCCTTGAGCGGGCTGGTGGCGATCCCCCGCTCGAACTCCATCTGGTACACCCGCCCGTCCCGCCGCACCTCCGCCTCGCACCACTCGCTCAAGGCGTTCATCGCCTTCGCGCCCATGCCGTGCAACCCGGCCGACGTCTGGTAGGCGTCGTTGTTGAACTTGCCGGACGAGCCGGCGACGGTGAGCGCCTCTTCCAGGGTGGACTTGCCGGTGTCCGCCTTCACCCCGACGGGGATGCCGCGGCCGTCGTCACTCACCGTGATCGACCCGTCCACGTGCACCACCACCCCGATGTTCTTGCAGTACCCGGCCAGGGCCTCGTCCACCGAGTTGTACACCACCTCCCACACCAGGTGGTGCATGCCCTCGGAGTCGGTGTTGCCGATGTACATGCCCGGCCGGTGGCGGATGTGCGCGGCGTCCTTGAGCGTCTCGATGTTGTCTTCGGTGTAACCCAGCGTCGGTTCGGCGGTGTCGGTCGGCATCGGGGGGAAAGTCCTTCCGCGAGCGGCGTTTCGGGCACGGTTCCGATCAGTGAATTTTACGGAAACCGGGGGCGAAAGTTGAGGTCCGCAGGCGGCGAAAGGGGCAGGAAAATGTGGGGAATTTGAGGCGGTCCGGGTCGGTGCCGCGAGCCGAACGGCACACCTGTCTGCCCTGGGAGCGCGGACGTCCCGTCCGCATTCCGAGCGGACGGGA
>JALHQU010000176.1 GCA_022841795.1 Fimbriiglobus sp. | reverse complement strand
CTGTCCCTCAAGGCGTACCAGGGCGGGCAGTTCGAGTACCTGCGGGTGCTCCAGGCCCAGCGGGCGGTGGCCGAGGCCCGGCTGGAGTACCTGCGGTCGCTCGGAGAGGCGTGGCGGGCGGCGAGCGAGATCGCCGGGCTGATGCTCGAAGACCAGTGGCCCCTGCCACCACCCCGACCGAAAGAGTAGTCGCCCGTACCACACTGTGTGCGTGTGGGCGGGAAGCCCGCGGTGGGATCAGATCTCACCGTTTGCCGTACGGGTCGAAGAAGGCTGCGACGGCAGGCGTCACTTCGCAATGAGCAGTTCGGCCGCTTCTTTCACCCACCCGCTGTGCCAGTCGTGCTTGCGTTTGGGGCCGTCCCGGTACTCGTGGGCGACCTTCAGCTTGTCCAGCAGGGCGTGGGCCTGTTCGTGTTCCGCCCGGAAGTTGCCGTAACCCAACAGCACCAGCCGTTTCTCCTTCTGGAGCGTGTCGGCCTTGGCTTCCAGCAGCTTGCTCACCCGGTAGCCGTCGAAGTTGTCGGCCGTGCCGAAGATGTCGCCGCTGCCGTACTTCCCCGGCTTGTCCATCATGAGCGGGGCGTCCCACGCGGCGGCCCGGCCGAACACGTCGGAATTTCGCAGCAGCAACGACCACGCCCCCCAGCCCGACTTGCTGAACCCGAGCAGCAGACGCCCGCCCGCCTCGGCCTTCACCGGGTAGGTCTTGTCGATGAACGGGACGACCACTTTGAGCAGGTAGCTCTCCTGCCGGATCTCGGGCTTGGTCGTGTGGTCGGCGTACCACGGCAGGTGCGTGAACGTCGGGGCCACGAAGACCGCCTTGAGCGTGTTGTGCAGGTCGAGTTTTTGGACCTCCTTCAGCCCGTCCCCGTAACGGCTCTCGGTGCCGGCCTCGACCGGCAGCACGTACACAACGGGATACGTTTTCCCCTTCTCCACCTTGCCGGGCGGGAGCACCCGGATCTGCGTCGCCTTCGCCTGAAACGGGGAACGGACTTCGTGGACGAGGACGCCGCTGTCGTCCTTCTTCGCCTCCGAGATCGTGACGGGCTCGTCCGCCCGAACGGGCGGGGCGACGAGCACGGCCAGCAGCAGGCCGACGCAGTTCACTCGGTTCACGGGTTGTCCTCCTCGGGCACGGCGACGAAGCCGTCACCCGCCCGCACGATGATCGGCTCGGGCAGATCCACCCAACCGCCCTCGCCGACCGTTGAGGTGGTGAACAGTCCCAGTCGCGTTTCGGTGCGGGCGTCGAACCGGAACACCGACACCCGTACCCCGGCCGCGACGCCGTCGAGGTGGAAGCGGGGGATGATCCGGTCGTCGCCGAAGCGGAACGTGAAGTGCCGGTCGCGGTGCAGCGGAATCATGTCGGGTCTCACGAGCGGCCGGCTCGGTATCCGATGCGGTCACGAACTCGGGCCGGCGACCAGTGCCGCGAACGCCGCCCGCGGGGTGCCGTACTTCTCGCCCGCACGAGCGAGTGCCGACAGGAGGAAGTCGTTGAGCCGCACGCCGACTTCCGGCACCGCCAGGTCGCCGCCGGCCAGCAGCACCTCGGAGTACGCCACCAGCTCGTTCATCGACCCCGTCACGGAGCGGTCGAGGGCCTTGGCGAACCGCACCGACTCCGGGGCGAGGTCGTTACCGACGCCTACGAACCGGCCGGTTCCGTCGAGGATTGTCCCAACGGCACCCGCGACCCGTTCGGCCAACTGGGTTCTCGTCTCACCGGCCACTCCGTCGAACACCGCCGAGTAGAGCGACCGCGTGTTGCTCAGCAGCACCAACTCCGTTTTCCCAACCACGAACGCCCGGACCGACCAGTCGAGGAGCGGTTTCGCGTGCGACGCCGAAGCCGCCAGTGGGCCTCCCCCGAGGCGGGCGTTCAGCGTCTGCGGGAGCCTGAGGATCATGTCGCCTCACCAGTTCCAGAGGGTGATCGACAGTTGCAGCACGGTGGCGGTGCCCACCCACGCGAGGTACGGCACCTGGGCCACCGCGACCCAACGGGCGTGTGGCCACACGGCAACCATGCACCACACGATGGTGCCGAACACGATGAGGATGTCCACCGCGGCCAAGGGCAGGTTCCGCAGCCCGAACTGGATCGGGGTGAAGATCAGGTTGGCGGCCAGGTTGACGGCGAACGGCACAGCCACTGACCGCGGGATCTTCCGCCGGAATGCCTGCACGAACACGTACCCGAAGGTGACCGCGATGACCGGGTACAGGAGCGACCAGATCAGCCCGATGGTGCCCCCGTCGGGCGTCCAGCTCGGCTTCGCCAACCCGGCGTACCACTCCGCCCACGTCATCGTCGTTCCCCGCCCGAGGTCGGTTCCGAAGGTTCACTCCGACCCGTCGTGTACCGCCGATTCTACCCGGCGGATGTCGCGGGCGTGATTCGGGACGCGGCAAAAGGCCCTGACCGCGGAGGGTGGGGTTAGGTCGGTGTGCTATAGGATAACTTTTTATCCTAATAACCATGTAGGTAGAAGAACCCCTCTTCGAGGGGGTTCATTTCCGAAAGGACTGTAAGCGGACGCTGCGAGCGGCACACGCCCTGCTTCCGTACGCACGGTCGAACTTCAAAAACCACTTTTTGAGTTGCCGCCATCTCCGGCGTGCGGTTTTGACCACGGATTGCGTCAGCGGCGGCCCGGATTTCGAGCCCGTCACCCGGCTATCAATTTCGACATGACGACCCCCGACCCGCACGGCTCCCGTACCGCTCTGCTTGACCGCCTGCGGGGCTGCTTTCTGGGCGAACCGAAGACGGACACGCTCCCCGGCGGTCGCACCGAAGCCCTCCGCCGGCTGCACGCCTACGACCCGGCCGCCTACGGCCGCACCCGCAACCACCTCACCGGCACCCTCTCGCACCTGTCGCCGTACCTGCGGCACGGGATGCTCTCGGCCGTCGAGGTGAAGGAGCACCTGAAGGCCCGGTTCCCGAACGACCCGGTTCGGCTCGAAGAGTTCCTGCGGCAGCTCGCGTGGCGGGACTTCTTCGAGAAGGTGCTGAAGTGGCACGGCCGCGGGCTGGACGAAGACCTCGAAGAGCCGAAGCACGCTGTCGCCCGTTCGGCCCGCATCCCTCTCGACGTGGTGAAGGGCGATACCGGGCTGCCGTGCGTCGACGGGGTGCTGCACGAGCTGTTCGAGCAAGGCTACTTGCACAACCACGCCCGGCTGTGGCTCGCCGCGTACCTGTGCCACTTCCGCGGGGTGCGGTGGCAGGAGGGGGCCGAGCTGTTCCGCCAGCACCTGTACGACGGTGACGCGGCCAGCAACTCGTGCAGCTGGCAGTGGGTGGAGGGCACCTTCGCCAGCAAGCCGTACTTCATGAACAAGGAGAACATCGCCACCTTCAGCGGCGGCAAGTGGTGCGGCACGTGCACCGCGAAGTGCCCGTTTGACGCCGACTATCCGGCCCTGCAACACCGCCTGTTCGCCGGCTCGACTGCCCCGCTCGCCACGCGGGGTGTGGATGTCGGAACGCGGAACGATGCATCACTTTCACCCGTTGTTACCGATGACATCGGCCCGCTCCCGCACGCAACCGAACTGGTGTGGGTTCACGACGCGGCGATGTCGTGGGGCGACGCTGCCCTGAAGGCGAACCCGGCCGCGGCGGTGGCGTTCGTGTTCGACGAGCCGGCGTTGCGGGCCGAGCCGTGGGCGTACCACCGCCTCGCGTTCGTGCTCGACGGCCTCGACGACCTGTATTCACACCTGCCGAACCTGACGAAGTTGACGCTGGTCGGTGACCCGGCCGAACGGCTTGCCGCCTTGGCCGCTCGTCTGGGAGCGACCACGATTCACGTCTCCCAGCACCCGAACCCGTGGGTGGTGGAAACGGTGGAACGGTTGCGGTCGAACTTCCGGGTGGTGGTTCACCCGCGGCCGGCGTTCGCCGAGTACCCGCAGGAGCCGAAGCGGTTCTCGCGGTACTGGGAGCGGGTGGCCCCGCAGGTGCTCGGCTACCGGCCAAAGTCGTCCAAGAGGCCGCACCAGTGAGCCGACCCGTCGCCGTGTGGTGGGTGAAGCGGGACGCCCGGCTGGCCGACAACGCCTGCCTCGCCGAAGCGGACCGGCTCGGAATGGACGTGCTGCCGCTGTTCTGCTTCGAGCCGTCGCTGTTGACCGCCGACGACACCTCGGACATGCACGCCCACGCCCAGTGGCAGGCGGTGACCGGATTACGGGCAGCATTGCGGAAGCTGAACGCGGACATCGTCATCGCCCACGGCGAAGTGGTCGACAAACTGGCCAAGTTGCACACCCGCGTGCCGTTCACCCACCTGTTCAGTCACGAAGAAGTCGGCAACGACATCACCTACCGCCGCGATCGGGCGGTGGCCGAATGGTGCCGCGAACGGGGCGTCGAGTACCGCGAGTTTCCGCAGTCGAGCGTGAAGCGGGGCGGGGTGAACCGCGACCGCCTGCAACGCTGGTGGCAAGACCGCATCGCAGGCGTGCCTCCGCTTCCAGTTCCGTCCGTCCGCCAGTCTGACGAGTTGCGACGACTCGCCGGGGCCACCGCGTTCCCGAAGCTGCCCGCGTTCGCTCCATGCCGCCAGTGGCAGCCGGTGAGCGAGGCCGACGCCCACGCCACCCTGGCCGACTTCCTGACCCGCCGCGGGCGGTGGTATCGCGGCGGCATCAGTTCGCCGAACACGGCGTTCACCGCCGGCTCGCGGCTGAGCGTCCATCTGGCGTGGGGGACGATCACCGCCCGGCATGTGTGGCACGCCGTCGCCCGTCGGATTGCCGACCTCGACCCGAACGACCCGCACTCGCAGCGGTGGAGGCTCAGCCTCGAAGCATTCGTCAGTCGGTTGCACTGGCGGGACCACTTCACCCAGCGGCTCGAATCCGAGCCGGAACTGGAGTTCCGTAGCGTGCACCCGTGCTACCGGGACGTGCCGTACGAGAACGACGAACGCCTGCACGCGGCGTGGCGGGAGGGTCGCACCGGCTACCCACTCGTGGACGCGGTTATGCGGTGCCTCGCCGCCACCGGGTTCGTCAACTTCCGCATGCGGGCGATGGCGGTCAGCTTCGCCTGTCACGTGCTGCACCTGGACTGGCGGCTGATCCACCCGCACCTGGCCCGCGTGTTCCGCGACTACGACCCCGGCATCCACCTGAACCAGCTCCAGATGCAGGCCGGGGTGGTCGGGTGGAACGCCATCCGCGTCTACAACCCGGCCAAGCAACTGGCCGACTGGGATTCGGGGTGCCGGTTCGTCAAACGCTGGGTGCCGGAGTTGAAGCCGCAGCCCGCCGAGCGGATCGTGAGCGGCGACGACCTGCCGGGCTACCCGCCGCCGGTGGTGCCGTTCGCCGAGCGTGCGAAGCGGATGACCGACGTGCTCTATGCCATTCGCAAATCGGCCGCGGCGAAGACGGCGACGGCGGCGGTCTATCTGAAACACGGCTCGCGGAAGAAGGAGCAGACGGTTCGCCCGAAGAGAGCGAAGAAGCCCGCCCCACCTCCGACGCCGTCACTGTTCGACGGCTGGGACACGGACGGTGGTGCGGGCTGATCGTGGTGCTTCAGGGCCGCACTCCCGAGCGTCGCGTCTCCGACGTGGCGGTTGTTCCTTTCGACTGTGACCCGCAACTGGAGGGAGACGCGATCCCGGTTCGCCGACCTCGAACGGGCACCGTTGTTTCGTGCCGTCGACTCGGGCGGGTGCCAGCGTCACGGAACAGAAGCTCGATCCGCATGGGCTGTCATCGGTGTTGACGCCCCCCGCCAGAATTTTCCCATTTTGGTTCTTGATCCGTCGCGGCACCCGGTTATAGTTTTTCTGCTGGCTAGGGGTTATTCCCTCGCCGGTGTGGTCCGAGCTGACCACGACTGACTGACGCTCTGGTCGAGAAGAAAGATGGGGGCACTCTAACAGGCCACGACGGCCTGATTGTTGTCCCGAGTAGACCCATCTCATCCGTCGGGCCTCTGCCCCGACCGCGGCCTGGTATCGGCCGACCCACCTGCGGGCCATTTGCCCGCGGGTGTCAACCACCGACGATTTGAAGACCTGACCGGCTCCGCCAACAGCGGACTCCGGCGATGGCACCATTCCAGTTGGTGTTCATCGCTCGCCGGTCGAATACACGAGCACTCCCCTCGGGAGGCTCGTGCGAACACGACTCGTGAGGACCGAATGGCCAAAGCGAAGAAAGCCAACGACCTGACGCTCAACGACGAAGAAGGCACCGCCCCCGTCCTGATCATCAAGCCCAACAAGGGGGGCGGGGTGCTGACCGACCGGATCATGTACCCCATGGTCGGCTACCGGCTGGCGGCGGTCGGCGACGTGTACCGCAACCCGGATCGGGGGGCGGGGCTGATCGTCACCCCCGCGTGTGCCGGTGACCTTCCGCAGGAGGTGACGAAGGGGGTCGACCTCGGGGTGGTCATCAAGGACCGACTCCCGATCGTCCTATTCAAGAACGGCAAGCCGGTCGGGGATCGGTTGCCGCCCGCGACCCTGAACGACATGGTGCGGTCGGAACTGTTCCTCGGCTGTTTCTTGGTGCTCGACCGGGTGGCCCACCGGCCGGAGTTCTTCGGCGACTTCCGGCTCACCGGGCCGGGGTACAACGACGGCGGCGAGGGGCACCGGGTGTACTACCCCGGCCCGGAGCCGGAGGTGCTCCGCTCGCGGGACGCGATCGACCGCTTCCTGGACGTGATGGCGTTCGCGTCGGACGCCGACCGGACGAACGCCGTGGCCGCCGCCCTGACGGTCCAGATGCGGCACTACTGGGCGGGGGACAAGCCGTTCGTGCTGATCACCAGCACCAAGTCGCACGGCGGCAAGGACACCACCCTCGACTTCGTGAAGGGGGAGACGGCGGCGGCGGCGGTCAGCTACGAGGCGGCCGACTGGGCGTTCCAGAAGGCGGTCGTCGCGGCCGTCAAGGGCGACCGGCGACTCGGCGTGATCGACGTAGGGAACGTGCGGGTCGAACGGGGGCAGATCAGTTCGGCCTTCCTGGAGCGGTTCCTGACCGACCCGCACCCGGTCCTGCACGCCATCGGCACCGGCCAGGACGTTCGCCGCCCGAACCACTGGGTCGTGGCCATGACCACCAACACCGGGGCCGTGTCCACCGACCTGATGAACCGGGCGGTGCCGATCCACCTGACGCCGAACGGCGACGTGGGGGCACGGGTCAGCCCGATCGGCAACCCGCGGTACGAGTACCTGCCGGCCAACCGGGGTAGGATCGCGGCCGAGTTGCGGGGCATGGTGGCCCGCTGGGACGAGGCGGGCCGTCCGCTCGGCGGCACCCACGGTCACAGCAGGACGGAGTGGGCCAAGACGGTCGGGGGCATCCTGGCGGTGAACGGGTACGCGGACTTCCTCGGCAACTTGGCCACGCGGCGGACCACGGACGACCCGGTCCGTTCCGCCCTCGCCCTGCTCGCCACCGAGCTGCCCGCGGCGGAGCAGTGGATGACGCCGGTCTACCTACTCGGGGCGGTGACAGAGTTCGGCCTGACCGGCCGGCTCATCCCCAAGGACGACAGGGAGAGTCCGGCCAGCCGACAGCGGGCACTGGTCAAGCGGCTGAACGCCCACGCGGACGAGACGCTGGAGGTCGAGGACGAGTCGGGCCGGTTCCGGCTGGAGCGGAAGCGAGCCGAGGCTGACGACGGCCGCCCGATGAACGTGTATCGGTTCGTCCGCCTCGACGGCGGGGACGACGCCACGAAGTAGGCCGCAACAGGGAGGTCGGGTGCATGAGGCACCCGACCTCCCGAACCAGTGAATCCGTGGTTCCTGTTCGATACCGCGACAGCGGAGCGATGGAAGGAGAACCGCGTTTCTCTTTTGGTGTTCGACGGCGGGACGTACCGTCCCGCCCGACATGCCCGGTCCCGTGCGGCCGGGGAAGTGAAGAGACGGCGGCCCGCAGGGCGGCTCACCGTGAGCCACGAACCCGGCCCCGTCCTTCCGAAGCACCTGGCACCGTGCGAAGGGCCGGGCACCTCTTACCGAACCCTCACAGTTCGTTCCGAAGTCGGACCGTGGTCTGAAGCCCCGCGTCCCGTCGTTCCATTCCCCGCATCGGTGGGAGCGGACGAGAAGCTCTCGCGGCGAACCTCCGCGAGGAACGGTCGCCTCCGGGCGACCGCGTTGACGGAGAGAGCAACTTGATGAACCCCTTACCCGAGTTGAAGGCCGATTTGTACCACGTCGGCCGCCGGTACGCGGCCCGCCGGGCCGAGTTGACGACCGCCCAGAAGAAGACCCCCACCTGGAAGGCCGTAGCCGCGGAGTTCGGCACCGACCCCGAGCACGTCCGACACGCCGCCCGGTTCGCTGCCGCGGTGGATTTGATCGCCGCGAACTGCGGTCCCGACGCCAAATCGGTGTTGCTGGAAGAACACCCGCGGCTCCCGGCGAAAGTGGTGATCCAGATCGCCAACACGCACGCCGAGCGGCAGCGGTACGCCCTCGCCCAGGTGTGGATCGACCGCGACCCGTTCGCCAAGCCGCCGGCCGTGATCGACCCGCCATTCGACACCCACGGCTACGCCGAGGTGTTCGTCCGCAAGGCCCGCACCGCCGGCATGCTGGACGCCGTGGCCGACCGCTTACTCTGTACGCCACGGACGAGTTGGCCGGACGAGGCAGTGTTGGCCCGGCTCGAAGTAGACCTGAAGCGGATCGTGGCCGCCTGCCGGTCGGACGCGACGGCTCTTCGGGCGGCAGGCGGCCGGGCGAGCGAACGGCTGCCGCGGACCCCGTGGGAAAAACGGGACACGCCGGCCTCGTTCGACACCAGGAAGACCGTCTGGCAGGTGTCGGCGGTTCGCGGCGTGGCCGAGAAGAACGCCCGTGAGTTGCCACGAGTGCTCCGCGAGACCCCGCCCACTGCGGACGAAGGGCGGGCGGTGCTCGATCGCAACCGTGTTCTCGCCGAATCCGCGAGTCGTTTCCTCGGCATCATTCGGGCCGGTGAGCACGACGTGCAAACCGGACCGTCGGGGGTGTTCGGCACCTACGTCACGTTCTTCAACCTGCCGAAGTCCGCGACTCGGCTCCGCATCGGTGCCCTCGGCACGTTCGACTTCCCGGCCGGATGTTACGCCTACCTCGGGAGTGCGTTCGGGGGCGGCGGGGTGCGGGCACGCACCAATCGGCACCTCACCACCGGCACGCCGAAGAAGTGGAACATCGATTGGCTGAAGCCGCGGTGCACGCCGGCCGCCGTGTGGTGGACGCACGAGCGGCGGCACGTCGAGTTCGACTGGGCGGACCTACTGGCCGAACTGCCGGGGGCGTCGTGCCCCGTGGCCCGGTTCGGCGGCAATGACAACCCGTCGGCCGACGCCCACTTGGTCCGGTTCGACGACATGCCTTCGGTGGTCACGTTCCGGCGGCGGGTGGCGACGCGGCTGGCGGGGCACGCCCTTGTGCATGAGATCGCGGTGAAGAGTTGGTGCGGTCACGGGTGGCCGGAGTGACGTGGGCGGTCGCTGCCGGGCTCGGGGTGTCCCCGGCAGCGGCCGTGTGGCCACGGATCTCCGCTCACGTGTGGTAGCGTCCCCCTGGTCCACCCTTCAAACCTCTAACATCGACTTGGTGCTGCGGGCGAAAGCAATCGGGTTGCCAAGTCCTTCTACGAGTGGAATGATGATCAGTATTCCGCCTTGGGCGGGCGTGAACCGCGAAGGCGTGGACGGTGTCGTCTCTCCAAAGTCATCGGAGGCGGCGTGATGTCGAAGAACGAGAAACTTGGCGTCTGCAACATCTGCGGGCAGCTGAAAAAGTTGTCCTTCGAGCACGTGCCTCCACAATCGGCGATGAACACGGAGAAAGTTCTCATCGCTTCCGCTGACCGCTACTGGAATAGCGGGCCTGGTCAGGGTCGAAAGGCTACCGGGCGAGAAAACAAGCGGGGATACGGGAAAGCCTCCATCTGCGAGAAGTGCAACAACGACGCAGGCCGGTGGTACGTGCCGGCGTTTGCCAGGTGGTGTCGGCAGGCGATACAGTTTCGTGAGAACAGCGGGGGCAAGTCGGCCGTCTACCACTTCACGACTCTCTCTCCGCTTCCGGTCATCAAGCAGATCACCACGATGTTTTTGGCCCTTCACGGGAACGAGTTGGCCGGGCCGAATAAAGAATCGCTCAGGCGGTTTGTTCTCAACCGCCGCATGTCGGGTCTCCCTCCAGCGATTCGGTTTTGGGTGTATTACGTCGCTCCTGGTCCACTCCGGGATGCCCCCGTCTGTGCGACTATCAACGTCGTCACTGGCAAGTTCACCGTCGGATCCGAGTTCTCGTTCCCGCCTTTTGGGTACATGGTTACGCTCGGTTCAGAACCCGAGGAAAAGCACCGGCTAACGGAAATCACCCACTTCAGCCGCTACGGTGAGTCAGACATTACGCAGATGGCCCTCTCACTGGAGCAACTGCCGACTCACGGTCCTGCACTCGGTGACTACCGATCCTTCGCAGACATGAGCCACACCACTTCTGAGCCGCACGTCGTGCTGTCTGGACCGTGGTCGGAACTCACGAACGACAAGCTGCGAAAATAAACTCCTGTGGACGACGTACTCGCCGCACGGTTTGGCCAAGTCGCCTCTCACCCCGGCAGCGTTCGGGATTCCGGCTTGTTGAGCGGGTGCTGGTCCTTCCGCCCGTCGGCCACCACCGCCACCCACTCGGCCAGTCGGCGGCCCAGCAGCCGGCACGACGCCTTCACCTCGTCGTCCCGCGGCTCGCGGGCGGCCACCGCCCCGTAGTGGCAGGTGGTCAGCTTGCCGGCGTAGTCGGTGACGCCGAATACGAGGAAGCCGAAGTTCGTCAGCACCATCTGGAGTGACTGGCAGGCGATCTCGGCCCCGCCGCCCCACCCGCCCGCCGACGAGAACGCACACGCCACCTTGCCGTCCACCTTGCCCCAGTGGGCGAACATCGTCTCGTCCCAGAACTGCTTCATCTGCCACGACAACACGCCCATGTTGGTCGGGCTGCCGACCGCCAGCCCGTCGCACCAGTACACGTCGTCGGGCGAGGCCGCGTCCACGGATCGTATCCGCACCTCGGTGTCGGAGATCAGCCCGGCCCCTTCGGCGACCAGTTCGGCCATCTTGGCGGTGTTCCCGCTCGCCGAATGGAACAGCACCAGCACCTTGCCCATCGCCGACCCTCGCGTCGTAACCGAGTGGTGAACGGTTTCAGGATACGGGCGGGGTTCGTTGGGGGGCGTGCCGGTCAGCCGCCCGGCTTGCGACGCCCACGCGGGCGGGCCGGTTTGGCCGCGGGCGGGGTCGGCTTCGGCGGGGCGTCGGCCGCGGGCAGGGCGTCGAACTTGAACAGGTCGAGGGGCGGCACGCCCAACCCGTCGGCGATCAACTGCACGTTGTCCAGGCTCACGTTCCGCTCGCCCCGCTCGATGCTGCCGAAGTAACTGCGGTCGATGCTCACGCGGTGGGCGAACGCCTCCTGCGACACGCCCATGGCGGTGCGGAGCTGTCGGACCCGACGGCCGAACAGGGCCTTGATGTCCTCGGTCGCCATCTCGCCACGATGGCCGCTTGCGGTCCATTCATCCACGGATTATAAACACACGGACTTTATCACCCATGTCGGAGCCGGCACCCGCACGTGTCGCCGACGCGAGGAGGGCCTCATGAAGTCCGTCGGTCGCACATGCATCGCTTGCTGCCTGCTCGCCCTCGTCACACTCGGCTGCGGCGGCGGTTCGCCCACGCCGGAGCGTGAGCCCCCGACGCCGCCCGCTCCGGCCACCGCGGCATCCGACGTAGACGCTCCGAATCGACCGGACGGCCGCCCCGCACCGGCCGTGAGCAAGTCGCCGGCAGTTACGGGCGAGACTCTCGCCCCGGAGCAAATCGCTCAAGACGGGGAGGGATTCCCGTTCACGCTCGGGGACATCCAGAAGGAACTCGGCCGACCTACCGAAAGCGGCGAGGGGTTCGTCGACTACGAGGGCACACTGAACTTGCGGGTGTCACCGTTGGGCCATCTGGAAGTCCAGACGCTGGCCGAAAGTGCCAACTCCGGGCTCACGACGAAGTTTTTCACGAGCAAGCTGTTCCAGGAGTCCGAGGGGAAAGCGGCTCTCGGCCTAGTGAAGTCGCGGGGCGGACGGCAGCACGCCGGCCGCTTCGAGATCACCGCCAAGGAATCGACCGTGGTGACGGGGATGGTACTCCTGACCGTCCGCCCGCTGCCGAAGAAGCTCACGAACGACCCTCCCGGTCGGACCGGGACGGTACCCCCGGCGACGCACGCCGAGCCCATCGCCCCCGACGCGGTCGCCGCCTGGGCGAAGGTGGGTGCGAACGTGACATGGGTGCGGATCGACCCGGAGAGGGCCGCGTTCGAGGAAGTAAAAATCCCGAAGGCGGGCGACCTGCCTGTACTCGCACTCCAGAAGCCGATCCCGCCGGCGGCACTCGCACGTTTGCCCAAACCGTCGGTCCCGTTCGGCATCCGCATGCCGTGGGGGTCGGCGGGGGGTGGGTCGAAAGTGGCCGACGGGATGTTGAAGGAGTTGACGGCGTTTCCAGAACTTCGTGCGGTGGATCTGGCCCTCTCCGACGTGACGGACGACGGCCTCATGCACCTCCCGCGGCTGAAGGGGATCCACTCGCTGAACCTCGGGTATACGGACTTCGCTGGTAAAACGATCGACGTGCTGGCGAAGGTGGAAGGGTTGACCACACTGTCGTTGCGGGACGCCAAGATCAACCCCGACGCGGTCGGCGAACTCGCCGGCTGCAAGCGGCTGGCCGCACTCGACCTGAGCCAGACGCGAGTCTCGGACGAGGGGCTCAAGGCACTGGCGAAGTGCAAGAGCTTGCGATGGCTCTCCCTCGGAGATACCCGGATCACCGGGGCCGGTCTCCGGCCCCTGGCCGCGGCCGGCCGTTTGGAACGGCTCGACCTGTTCGCGTGCCGCGAGTTGACTGACGGCGACCTCGCCGGCCTCGCTCCCCTCACCGAACTCACCACGCTCGACCTCCTCGGGACCCCGATCACCGATCGGGGGCTGGCGGCGGTCGGCAAGCTCGAACGGCTCAAGAAGCTGAGTCTCCCGGCGGGGGTGACGGACGACGGGATGAAGCACCTCACGCACTTGGCCGGGTTGGCCGAGCTGGACGCCGCCGGCTCCGGGCTCACCGACGCTGGGCTGAAGGAGCTCGCCGTCCTGAAAGGGTTAACGGGTTTGAAACTGAGCGGCACGCGGGTGACCGACAACGGGCTGAGGGCGTTGACCCGACTGGGAGAGCTCCGTGCCCTGACCCTCAGCGGCACGGCGGTTACAGACGGTGGGCTCGAACAGGTTGGCAAGCTGATCAGTCTGGAGGAGTTGGCACTCGCCGACCTGAAGGTCACCGACGACGGGCTCAAGCACCTCACCGGCCTTACCCGTCTTCGTTCGCTGAGTCTACGAGGGACGCGTGTCACCGACGACGGGTTGAAGGAGCTGAAGGGGTTCAAGCAGCTCCGGCAAGTCGATCTGACTCACGCCCGTGTCACCCCGGATGGGGTGACGGACCTGAAAAAGGCGATGCCCGGTGTGACCGTGTTTCGGTGACCGTTGCCTGGCAACCGTCGGGGACGAGATCGGCCAGGTGCACTCACGCCTGATAAGTAAGAAAAGGCGACCCGTCTCCGGGGAGCCGCCGCCCGGAATCACTCCGCTCCCCGCACCCATTCTCAACATGAGAGTGGGTGCGGGGAGTCGTCGCGTCACGGGGCGATCAGGCCGAACGCGAGCACGAAGCAGAGGAGCATCACGAGGATCGGCACGGTGGGCTCCGGGTGCGGTGTGGGTGTGAACTTGATGTGTCGGGAGCAAGGCGGCCGAACGAGTGGACCGCTGCACGGGCTGACGCTTCCGGGGAAGCGAAACCGGCCAGCGGGTTAAACGTATTCGACGCCTCGTTCCCGACGGCTTCAATTCAGCCGCCGAAGCGGAACAGGCTGACCGAGCGGCGGAGCCACGAGCCGACCTGCACGGCCGTCGCGGTGCAGGCGGCCCCGGCCCCGCCGA
>JALHQU010000175.1 GCA_022841795.1 Fimbriiglobus sp. | reverse complement strand
CCGGACGACCCCGGCTACCGCGAGGAGAAGATCGACCTGCCGCCGTCGTGGCTCCGCGGGTTCATGATGATCCAGAGCGCGATGGCGATGCCGATGCGGCGGGTGCCGATCTGCCGCGAGGGGCTGTACGGGATCCTGGCCTTTTTGAAACGCAACCGGGCGAAGAAGTCCCCGCGGGCGGTGCGGTTCGAGCTGACCCCCGGCAAGGGCGTGAGCGTGGTGCTGGAGCCGTTCGAGAAGCGGATCGACATGCCGACGGCGGTGTACAAGGGGTCGGAGCCGGAGACGATCCGCGTGTGGGGCCGCGACCGGCTCATGCTGCTGTACCGGCTGTTGCCGTTGTGCGACGGCGCGGACGTGTACCTGCTCGGCACCGGCCTACCGTGCTTCTGGGTGGTGCGGATGGGCGACCTGCGGCTGACACTCGGCCTGAGCGGGTGGACGGCAAACGACTGGACGAGCGGCGGGTCGGCACTCGATCAACTGCTCCCGCCGGTGGAACCGAGCTTCAGCCTGATGGGTGACATCGCCGACTCGTTCAAGAGTTCCCCCCGGCTGTCTTTCCAGCAACTGCAAACGAAGACCGGGGCGGCGCCGGGGTTCGTGCAGGCCGGGCTGAACAAACTCGCCGGGTTCGGGCAACTGATCCACGACCTGGGCGACGGGGTGTTCCGCTGGCGGTCCATCCTGCCGGTGGCGGTGAGCGCCGAGCAACTCGGGCCGAGTAATCCGGAGACGGAAGCGGCCAGGCGGATCACTGTGGGCAGCGTGAAGGTGGCATCCGACGCGAAGAACGCAAAGGGGCAGCGGGAGCTGAAGGCGAAGGTGGAGAAGCACGACGTGGAGCTGACGCTCGACGCCGACGGCAAGATGGTGAAGGCGAAGTGTGGGTGCAGTTTCTTCTTCACCGGCGGGCTGCGGAAGGGACCGTGTCGCCACCTACAAGCACTGCGTGCGAAAGTGACTAACCCGGACGGCATGCCGCGAGACCTGACCGCGTGGTACGAGCGGTACTTCCGTGGCTGGAACTGAGGGAATGAACTAACCACAGAGGCACAGGGACACAGAGAAGACCGGAGAAATTGGTCTGAACACATCTTCTCCGGTCTTCTCTGTGTCCCTGTGCCTCTGTGGTTAGTCTGAATTGGATACCCATGAGCGATACCACGCCGCCTGCTTACGACTCGTCCGACTTCCTCCCGGTGTCACGGAAGGAGGTACTCGATGCCGCCCGCAGCTCGTGGACGTTCCGCAACGCCTGGGTCGGTCGGCGGGATCGCATCCCGGACGGGGCCGACCCCGCGACGAAGATGATCGACCGGCAGATGGTGAGCCAGGGGTTCATCACGCCGGAGCAGTTGGCGGAGATGCACACGGTCGGGGCGGAGTACGACCGCAAGAAGCCGCTGTACGAGCAGATCACACAGCAGGCGACGAAGGCGGGTCAGGCGGCGGTGGAGGCGGACAAGGCGGAACGTGCCCGCATCAAGGGGGAGAAGAAGGCGGCGGCGGTCGAGCGGGAGAAGAAGCGGCGGGAGGGTGTAGCCCATCGCAAGGCGACCGACATCATCTTCCTCGGCCGCGGCGTGTCCGGGCTGATGGGCGACCGGCAGTCGGACGCGGCGAAGCTGGAAGCGCTCGCGCTGCCGGTGTTGCACTCGCCGGCGGACGTGGCGACGGCTCTCAAGTTGAGCATCCCGCACCTGAAGTGGCTGGCGTTCCATTCGGAGGTGGTGAAGAAGACGCACTACGTCCGCTTCGCGGTGAAGAAGCGGAGCGGCGGGGAGCGGGTGCTGTCCGCCCCGCACCGGAAGCTGAAGGCGATCCAGCGGTGGATTATCGCGGAAGTACTGGGCAAGATCCCACTAGAGAACCCGGCCCACGGGTTCGTGCCCACCCGCAGCATCGTGACGAACGCCACCCCGCACGTCGGCTCGCAGTTCGTCGTCAACCTGGACCTGAAGGACTTCTTCCCGAGCGTCGGGTTCAAGCGGGTGCGACACGCCTTCCGCCGGGCGGGGTACAGCGGGGCCGTCAGCACCGTGTTCGCGCTGCTCTGCACCGAGTGCCCGCGGCAGCCGGTCACGTTCAACGGCGAGCGGTACGAGGTCGCCACCGGCCCGCTCGGACTGCCTCAAGGTGCCCCGACCAGTCCGGCGTTGTCGAACCTCGTCGCACGTAAGCTCGACAAGCGACTGGCCGGGTTCGCCAAAAAGCTCGGGCTGAACTACACCCGGTACGCCGACGACCTGACGTTCAGTGGGCCGGCGGAACTGGCCGCCCGCATCGGGTACATCCTGGCGAAGGTGCGGCACGTCGCGGCGGAGGAGGGGTTCACGGTCAACGAGAAGAAGACCCGCGTGATGCGGCCGAGCCGGGCGATGGAAGTGACCGGCGTGGTGGTGAACGACAAGCCGAGCGTTCACCGCGACGAGATTCGGAAGCTGCGTGCCATCCTCCACCGTGCCAAGGCCGAAGGACTCGACAAGCAGAACCGCGAGGACCGCCCGCACTTCCGCGCGTGGCTCCAGGGGAAGATCGCGTTCGTCAGCATGGTAAACCCCGCCGCCGGAGCGAAGCTGCAAGCGGCGCTGGATGAACTCAATTCGTAGGGGGGCATTGCCCACCATGCCTCAGACGGTGGGCGGTGCCCACCCTACAATCACATCAAGCACGGTCTCTCCCCCGCGCCGGAGTTTGCTCATGGATTTCGCTCTGCCGCCGGTCGGTGAAGGGTTGATCGAGGTCGAACTGGTCCGCTGGATGGTGAAGCCCGGCGATGCCGTTAAGCGCGGGCAGTCGCTCATCGAGGTGATGTCCGATAAGGCGACGATGGAGGTGCCGGCGGCGTTCACTGGTACCGTCACCGAGACGCTGGCCGAGCCGGGCACCAAGGTGAAGGTCGGCCAGCTAGTGATGCGGTACACGTCGGACGGCGCGGCCGTGCCGGAGCCGGAGCTGGTGGGAGCCAAAATCCCGTTTGCTCGTGGCGAGTTGTCCGGCGTGACCACCGGGGCGGGGGCGGCGAACGGGCGGCCGAACGTGATCCCGGCGGCGGTGGCCGGCGCCGCCGTAGCCGCCGCCCCGTCGGTGCGGCACCTCGCCCGCAAGCTCGGCGTTGATCTCGGCCGGGTGCGGGGCACCGGCCCCGGCGGGCGGGTGCTGCTCGACGACCTCGCCCAGTTCCTGCGGCCGACCGGCACGCCCGGCGACGCCCCGAAGAAGCCGGACACCCCGCCGCTCGACCTGGGCAAGCCCGGCACCCGCACCAAGCTGGTCGGCCTGCGGCGGAAGATCGCCGAGCACATGGTCGAGAGCAAGCGGCACATCCCGCACTACGCCTACATCGACGAGTGCGACCTGACCGATTTGGTGCGGCTGCGGGTGCAACTGAAGGACACGTTCGCCAAGGCCGGGGTGAAGCTGACGTACCTGCCGTTCGTGGTGAAGGCGGTGGCGCGGGCGCTCAAGGAGGTGCCGGTGGTGAACGCCACGTTCGACGAGGCGGCCCAGGAGGTGACGCTGCACGACAAGTACAACGTGGGGGTGGCGGTGGCCGCCCCGAACGGGCTGATCGTGCCGGTGGTGAAGGACGCGGACAAGAAGGACGTGGCCGCCATCGCCACCGAGATCGAGCGGCTGAGCGGCGACGCCCGCACCGGCAAGTCGAAGCTGGACGACCTGAAGGGGGGCACGTTCACCGTCACCTCCATCGGCAACATCGGCGGGCTGATCTCCACCCCCATCATCAACTCGCCGGAGGTGGGCATCATCGGCGTGGGCAAGGTGGTGAAGCGGCCGGTGTTCGACGCCGCCGGGAACGTGCGGCCGGCCGACCTGGTGTACCTGTCGTTCTCGTTCGACCACCGGGTGCTGGACGGGGCCATCGGGGCGACGTTCGGCAACGCCGTCATCCGCCATCTGCAGAACCCGGCCGGGCTGCTGCTGCCGGACAAGTTCGGCTGACCCGTGCATCCGCCCGTTTTCTGTACTAATCTTCCGACGACCGAATTCTCAGCCGGGCGAATGTTCGGTCCGCGGCGGCGGGACCGCCGCGCCTCGCCCATCGACCGGGTGACTTGGTGGAAGACGTGCTGACCGCAGCCGTGGCGGACAAGCAGCCGGGGGACGAGCCGATCCCCGGGTACCGGCTCGTTTGTCGGCTCGGCCGCGGCGGGTTCGGCGAGGTGTGGAAGTGCGAGGCCCCAGGCGGGCTCGCGAAGGCGGTCAAGTTCGTCGCCACCGCCGACGGGGACGCCCTTCGCCAAGAAATGGGGGCGTTCGAGCAGATCAAGGCCATCCGCCACCCGTTCCTGCTCACCCTCGAACGGGTGGAGGTGGTCGGGCGGGACCTGGTGATGGTGATGGAGCTGGCCGACGGGCAACTGCTTGATCGGTTCCGAGAGTGCTGCGAGGACGGCACCGGCGGCATCCCGCGAGCGGAACTGGTCGGATACATGCGGGAGGCGGCCGAGGCGCTGGACACGATGGGGGCGAAGTACGGGCTGCAGCACCTGGACGTGAAGCCGGAGAACCTGTTCCTGGTGGCCGGGCACGCGAAAGTGGGCGACTACGGGCTGGTCCGCCGGATGGCCCAGACCGGGGAACAAGGGCAGGGCGGGTTCACCCCCAAGTACACCGCCCCGGAGGTGCTGCACGGCGGGGTGGACATCCGCTCCGACCAGTACAGCCTGGCACTGGTGTACGTCGAGCTGCTCACCGGCGTGTACCCGTACCCCGGGCAGTCCGTCCGCCAGCTGATGATGCAGCACGTCAACGGGGTGCCCGACCTGAGCCGCCTGTCGAAGGCCGACCGCCCGGCGGTCGAGCGGGCGCTGTCCAAAGACCCGGCCGACCGCTTCCCGTCCTGCACCGAGTTCGTCCGCCGGCTGACCGCCTCCGACCGGCTGTCGCTGTACCAGTCGGCCGTGTACACCGTCGAACCGGCACACCCGCAGTCCGGCCGGATCGACTCGCAGGCGGAGGCAGCGACGGTGCAGACGCGGGGCACCCGCCCGCTACGGGCGAGCGTCCGCCGCGTGCCCGCCCCGCCGCCGGCGGTGGTGGACCCGTTCGCCGACCTGTTCCCGGTGATGCGGGTGGACGACTTGCACCGCCCGCGGCCGCGGTCCACCGGCGAGTCGGCCGTCACCCCGCGGCAGTTCGCCGACGCCGTCCTGCGGGCGGCGGGCGAACGGCACCCCACCCCGACCACCCCGGCGGTGGCCACCTCCGCGCAGACGGCGCGGTTCCTGTCCACCATCCCGCCGACCATGATGCCGTACAAGCTGGTGATCGTGGCCGAGCGGTGGGGGCTGTCCGCCCGGCAGACGGACCCGGCCCGCGTGGTCATGCGGAGGGAGGTGCGGCAGCCAGACCCGAAGCTGGCTAAGGACCAGCCGGTGATCGGCGGAATGGAGTTGGTCATCGCTCTGCCGGACACCCGGTCGGTGGAGGTGACGGCGACCGCGACCCTGTTCGGCCGGCCGGACGACGCCTTCGTCCGCACCGCGCTGACCGACATGCCGACGATTCTGGGGCAAATTCGCGGCCAACTCCAGAACCTGGAAGAGCGGCGGGCACACCCGCGGTTCCCGGCCGACCTGGCTGTCCGCGTGTACCCGCTGTTCCCGGACGGGCTGGTCGGACGGTCGATTGACGGGCGGACGAAGGACGTGTCCGCCGGCGGGGTGCGATTCGTCACCGTCGAGCCGGTGGCGGCCGAACGGGCGTTCGTCCAGTTCCCGGAGGTGGGCGACGTGGCCGGGTACGCCACCTACTTCCGCGTCCTCCGCTCGACCAAAGACCCGGCCGGGTCGGGCACGGTGAGCGTCGGCCGGTTCCGGGCGCAGGCGTCCGACTCGCAGTGCTGACTACGAGTTCCCCCCGGGCAGCACGATCCGTGCGCCGCCGATGCCGCCCCGCAGGTTCGGGTTGATCGGCCGGTTCGCCATCCGCTCGGCCGCGGCGGCCAGTTCCGACTGCTGCTCCGCTTCCTCGGCCGCGTCCTGTACCGCCTCCGCGCCGGCCTGGAGCGTCTTCAGCGACAGCGCGATCCGCTTCGCCTCGGGGTCCAGGTTGAGGATTTGCACCTCGACTTCCTGGCCTTCGTTCACCACGTCTCGCACCCGCCGCACCCGGTCGGTGCTCAGCTCGGAGATGTGGATCAGCCCCTCGATGCCGGGGGTCAGCTCGACGAACGCGCCGAACTCGGTGATCCGCGTGACGGTGCCCTTGATGCGGGTGCCGGGGCGGTGGTTGACGGCGAAGGCGTCCCACGGGTTGGCCAGCAGCTGCTTCAGCGACAGCGAGATCCGCCGGGCGTCCGGGTCCAGCCGCTTCACCACCACCTCCACCCGCTGGCCGATGGTCAGCACCTCGTTCGGGTGGTTGATCCGCTTCCACGCCATCTCGGACACCGGGATGAGCCCGTCCGCCGCCCCCAGGTCCACGAACGCGCCGAACGGCTGCAGGTTCCGCACCGTGCCGGTGCGGGTCTGGCCGACCTCGATCTCCGCCCAGAACTTCTCCTTCTGGGCCTCCCGCTCCCGCTCCTGGAGTGCCTTCCGGCTGAGGATCAGGTTCCGCTCGGCCCGGTCGAGTTCGATCACCTCGGCCTTCAGCGTCTGGTTGATGAACTGGTCCGGGTCTTCCACCCGCCCCAGGTCGATCTGGCTGATGGGCATGAACCCCTTAATCCCGCTCACCTCCACCAGCAGCCCGCTGCGGTTCTTGTTCACCCCCGTCACCTTGCACTCGACGATCATGTGCAGGGCCACGCTCGACCAGTCGGACACCTGCTGGGCGGCGCCGGTCATCGTCAGTAGGAGCAGCCCGTTGGCCGCGTCGTACCGCTCGATGCTGAACTCGACCACGTCGCCGACCTTCGGCGTCTTGCCCTCGAACTGGAGGAGGGGCAGCATCCCCTGGCTGCGACCGCCGGGCACATCCACGAACACGTCCTTGCCGTGGATGCTGACGATGGTGCCCCGCTTCCGCCCGCCCGGCAGGCTGACCGCGGCCGCCGCCCCGACCGGCTTCTGCTGCGTCTCGGTGTTCCCGAGTTCCTTGGTCACGTCCATGCTGCCCATCGCCGCGGCCAGTTCCGCCTCGATGTCCGCGTCCAGTTGCCGCTTGTTCGGCTTGGACGCACCGAAGTCCTTCTTATCCAGTGGCATGGGGATGGAGCCGTCGTTCCGCGGGCGATCCCCCCGCGGACCACTGCCGCCGGACCGCGACTGCGGGAACCCGCTCCGCCCACCACCACCGCCCGGCCGCGGACCGCCCGGCTTCGGCGGGCCGTACTGCGGGGCAGGGGGTTGGGCCGGTTGCGGTTGTTGGGGCATCCCCTCGCTCGCGCTCGGGGTTCCAGTTGCTGGGGTTCCAGGGTTCGGGGGGGCAGTGTCGCTCATCGGTCGCGTCCTGGGGGCGTCGGATCCTGAACTGTTGATGCTATCGGGCCGATGGGTGAGGGCAACGGTCGAAAGCCCGCGGGCGGTCGCCCGTGGCCGGCATCACTTCCTAGAATCCAGGTCATGTCGCCCGGCCGTCGTCGGTTGCTTGTCGCGGTGAAGTCCCTGCTGGCGGTCGCCATCCTGGTGGCGGTCGGGTGGATGTACACCGGCTGGCTGGCCGACCCACGGCTGGCGCAGCGGACCTCCCTGCGTGTCGGCTACCTGATCCCGGCCGGGCTGCTGTACCTCGCCTGTCACACCCTGTGGGGCACGTTCTGGTGGCAACTGCTCCGCGGGCAGGGGGTGGCGGTGTCGTGGTACGCCGGGGTGCGGGCGTATTTCGTCAGCCAGGTCGGCAAATACTTTCCGGGCAAGGCGTGGGTGCTGGTGCTGCGGGTGTTCCTGCTCCGCTCCAGCGGGGCGAAGCCGGCCGTCGTCCTCGTCACCGGGGTGTACGAGACGCTGACGAACATGGCGGCGGGGGCGGTGCTGGGCGTGTGCCTGCTGCCGTGGTCCGGGCTTGCCGACGGGCTGAACGAACTCCAGCGGTACGGGTTGTTCGGGCTGGCGCTCCTGCCGCTCGCCCTGCTCGGGCTGAACCGACTGGTCCGGCGGGTGGCGACGAAGTACCGTGGTCCGGACGCCCCACCCGTGCCCGTGCCGTCGCTGCGGCTACTGGCCCAGGGGATGGCCCAGGCGACGGTCGGCTGGTGCCTGCTCGGGCTGAGCCTGTGGCTGACCACCTGCGGGCTGTGTACCGACCCGCCGCCGCTGACCGCATCGACGTTCCTGCAAGACCTGTCCGGGGTGTGCCTCGCGTATGTGATCGGGTTCGTGGTGCTGGTGTCGCCGGCCGGGATGGGCGCCCGCGAGTGGGCGTTGCAGACGGTGCTGGAGCGACAACTGGCGGTCAGCGAACCGGCGGCCGGGCCGGTGGCGGCGGCGGTGGCGTTGGCCCTAAGAGTAGTGTGGACGGCGTTCGAGGTGGCTCTGGTGGTAGGGGTGTGGTTCTGGAAGCCCTCACCCCCAGCCGTTCTCCCACAAGGAGAGAGCGTGGAAAGGCAAGAGGTGCCCGCGTGAGCACAGACCACCCCGACCAGCCGACCCGCCCGGCCCCGGTGGCCGGGGTGTTGTCGCTCGTCGTGCCGGTGTTCAACGAGCGGGAGAGCCTGGCCCCGCTGTTCGCCGAGATCGCCGCGGTGGCGAATCAGATGGCCGACTGGCGGTTCGAGGTGGTGTTCGTGGACGACGGCAGCACGGACGGATCATGGCAGGAGGTGCGGCAGTTGGCCGAGGCGGACGGGCGGGTGCGGGGGGTGCGGTTCCGGCGGAACTTCGGCAAGGCGGCGGCGCTGTCGGCCGGGTTCACCGAAGCCACCGGGGAGATCGTCCTCACCCTGGACGCCGACCTGCAAGACGACCCGGCCGAGATCCCGCGGTTCGTCGAGGCCATCCGCGGCGGGCTGGACGTGGTGAGCGGGTTCAAGGAGGTGCGGCACGACCCGTGGCACAAGGTGTTCCCCAGCCGGGTGTTCAACCGCATGGTGAGCGGGCTGACCGGGGTGCGGCTGCGGGACCACAACTGCGGGTTCAAGGCGTACCGGGCGGAGGTGGTGCGGCGGGTGCGGCTGTACGGCGAGCTGCACCGCTTCGTGCCGGTGCTGGCGGCGGAGAAGGGGTACCGGGTGGGCGAACTGGTGATCCGCCACCGCCCGCGGAAGTACGGCAAGTCGAAGTACGGCTGGCGGCGGTTCACCCGCGGGTTCCTCGACCTCATCTCGGTGCAGTTCCTCACCGGGTACGGCGACCGCCCGCAGCACTTCCTCGGCCGGCTCGGGCTGGTGCCGCTCGCCCTCGGCCTGCTCGGGCTGGTAGTGTTAGCTGTGAACGGGTTCGTCCGGTTGTTCGCCCCGGAGTTCGGGATTGATCCGCACACGCAACTTGTCGGTCTGATCCTCGCCGTCGGCCTGCTGCTGTTCGGCTCGCAACTGGTGATCGCCGGGCTGCTGGCCGAACTGGTGGTGGACCGCGACCCGTCGCTGGAACCGCCGTACAGTATCCAGGACCGGACCCTGCCCTGTTGACCGAGTTTGAACCACAGAGACACAGGGGCACAGAGAAGACAGAGATGCAGTTTACAAGCCAAATTCTCCTCTTCTCTGTGCCCCTGTGTCTCTGTGGTTAGTTCTTTGCTTCCCCGCGCGACCACCCATGCTCCCTCTCGCCGACACCACGACCAACCTCCGCCGCAGCGTGTACCTGCTGGTCGGGGCGGTGGCGGTGTTCGTCATGGCGGCGAAGATCGTCGGCGCGGAGAACGTGTTCGAGCCGAGCCGGTACGCCCCGCCGACCGAGTCCAGCTTCGGTGCCGACCGCCCAGACAAACCGACTCGTAAGTGGCTGGACGTGCGGCCCGAGCCGTCGCCGTTCTTCAGTTCGAACGACAAGTCGCGGTGGGCGACGATTCGAGCGCTGGTGGACGACGGCACCTACGTCGTCGGCCGGCGGGACGACCACAACAGCCCGACCCCGCCGTTCCGCGACACCGGCATCATCTTCGAGAACGACTACCAGTCGCTCGACAAGGTGATGAACCCGGACACCGGCGAGTTCTATTCGAGCAAGCCGCCGCTGCTCTCGACGGTGTTGGCCGGCGAATACTGGGTGCTGAAGCGGGCGTTCGGCTGGGGCATCGTCCGCGACAAGTGGCTGGTGGTCGGGGCCATCCTGCTCACGGTGAACGTGCTGCCGTTCGCCCTCTACCTGTACCTGCTGGCGAACCTGATTGAGCGATGCGGAACGACCGACTTCGGCCGGCTGTTCGCGTTCACCCTCGGGGCGGTGGGCACGTTCCTGCTCACGTTCGGGGCGACGCTGAACAACCACAACCCGGCGGCGTACTGCGCCCTGTTCGCCGTGTACCCGCTGCTGCGGAACGGATCATCCAACACCGAATCGCCCGGCGAGTTGGCCGTCAGCGGGTTCTTCGCCGGGCTGACCGCTTGCCTCGACCTCCCCGCAGCGGCGCTCACGGCGGCGCTGTTCGCCCCGCTGGCATGGGTGCGGCCGGGGCGGACGCTGCTGTTCTTCCTGCCGCCGCTGCTCATCCCGATCGCCGGGCAGTTCGCGTGCAACTACGCCGCGCTCGGCAAGCTGCTGCCGGCGTACTCCGACTTCGGCGGGCCCTGGTACGACTACCCCGGCAGCCACTGGAAGAAGTGGGAGTTGGTGAAAGCCGGTCAGTTCGTGCCGGGTATCGACTTCAACCAGGAGCGGACGGGGGTGTACGCCTTCCACCTGCTGCTCGGGCACCACGGGTGGTTCAGCCTGACGCCGGCGTTCCTGCTGTCGCTGGTCGGGGCGGTCGGGTTGATGAAATCGGCCGGCCGGCACGTCTTGAATGTGCTGGGCCGGGCGGTGGGTTCGGCCGAGCGGGTGTTCACCCCGGCCCTCGTCGGGCCGCTGACGCTGGCGGTGTCCGCGGTGGTGTTCGTCTTCTATCTCACCCGGACGCAGAGTTACAACTACGGCGGGAACACGAGCGGCCCGCGGTGGCTGTTCTGGCTGATCCCGCTGTGGGTGCTGTGTGCGGCCCCGGCCGCGGACCGCATCGGCCGGTGGCGAGCGGGCCGGGTGCTGGCGGCATTCCTTCTGGGGATGTCGGTGCTGAGCGTGTTCTACCCGGCGTGGAACCCGTGGCGGTCGCCGTGGATCCAGCAGTTGTGCGAGCGGGCCGGATGGATGAGTTACGAGGTGCCGCCGAATAAGTAGTAGGCACACTCCGTGTGCCGTCATCGGGATGATTATGCCCTCCGACGTGAGCGGGTTCCTGGTGCTGCGGCGGACCGACGGGTACGGGGACGTTCACCCCCTGAAGCCCGGCGAGCGGGTCCGCATCGGCCGGGCGGCGGACAACCACGTCGTGCTGAAGGACGACCTGTGCAGCCGCCACCACGCCGAGGTGGTGCCGGCCGGAACCGGGTGGGCGGTGCAGGACCTGGACAGCCTGAACGGCAGCTTTCTGAACGACGAGAAGGTGCGGCACCCGCGGCCGCTCACACCGGGCGACGCCGTCCGCTTCGGCCGCGCCGAGTTCGTGTTCGTCCCGTCCCTCGACCGCCTGCCCCTGCACACCCGCAAGTCGGGCGACTCGGACGTGGACGCCGACACCGACCCGGTGCAGATCACCCGCCGCACCAGCCGCACCCGCTTCCTGCCGGCCGGGGCCGCCGCCGACCAGACGCTGCCCGCCGTGCCCGCCCCGCTGCGGCCGGTCGCCACCGAGTGCGTGGCCGTGCTGTACAAGCTGGCCGTCGAGATGGCGTCCGCCGCCACCCCGGTGGAGTTGGCCGAGCAGGTGATCGAGGCCATGTTCCACGGCACGCCGGCCGAGGTGGCGGCGGTGTTGGCGATCAAGGACGGGGGCGACCCGGACGTGATCGCGCACCGCTTCCGCCGCGGCGGGCAGTTGACGTACCACAAGGTGTCCAGCTTCGTCAGCCGCGAGGTACTGTCCACCCGCCAGGCGGTGATCGCCGAGAACGTGGCCGCGGACAAGGCGCTGAAGGACCGCGACAGCCTGAACGAGCTTCGCGCCGCCAGCCTCATCTGTGCCCCGGTGACGGCTGGCGACCGGGTCCTCGGCCTCCTGCACCTGTACTCCACCGCCGACCGCACCCTCACCCCGGACGACCTGGAGTTCGCCCTGGCCGCCGCCAAGCAGCTCGGGGTGGCGTGGGACGGGCTGCTCGGCCGGGTGGGGCTGACGGCCGAGAACCAGTCGCTCAAGGCGCAGTTGAAGCTGGAGAGCGAACTGGTGGGCCGCAGCCCGGCGCTCAAGCTGGTGGAACAGCAGATCGGCCGGGTGGCGGGCACGAAGGCGACGGCCCTCGTCCGCGGGGAGAGCGGGGTGGGGAAGGAGTTGGTCGCCCGCGCCATCCACTTCAGCAGCCCGCGGAAGGAGCGGCCGCTCATCTGCCTGAACTGCGCCGCCATCACCGAAACACTCATGGAGAGTGAGCTGTTCGGGCACGAGAAGGGGGCGTTCACCGGAGCCACCGAGCGGATGATCGGCAAGTTCGAGGCGGCCGACACCGGCAGCATTTTCCTGGACGAGATCGGCGAACTCACCCTCGGCGCGCAGGCCAAGCTGCTGCGGGTGCTGGAGGGGCAGGCGTTCGAGCGGGTGGGCGGGAACGTGCCCATCAAGGTGGACGTGCGGGTGATCGCCGCCACCAACCGCCCGCTGGAGGACGCGGTGCGGGAGGGGCGGTTCCGCCAGGACCTGTACTACCGCCTCCAGGTGGTGCAACTGGACGTGCCGCCGCTGCGGGACCGGGCGGACGACGTGCCGCTGCTGGCCGACCACTTCCTGCGGCGGTTCGCCCGCGAGACCGGCCGCCGCGTCACCGGGTTTTCACCGGCGGCGGTGCGGAAACTGGCCGGGCACACCTGGCCGGGGAACGTGCGGGAGCTGCGGAACGTGATCGAGCGGGCGGTGGCGCTCGGCGCCGGGCCGGTGCTGGACGAGGCGGACGTGTGGCTGTCCCCGCTCGACCTGACCGCCGACAGCCGGGGCGAGTACCGGGCCGAGTCGCTGGCCGAGGTGGAGAAGCGGCACGTCTTGGCGACGCTCGAACACACCGCCTGGAACAAGTCGCGGGCGGCGGACATCCTCGGCGTCGAGCGGAGTACCCTCGACCGCAAGATCAAGGCGTACGACTTGAAGCGGTGATGGACGGCGGACGGGGACAGGCTCATTTTCGCCCCGGCCTATCGCTGTGAGGTGCGAGTGCCGAAAATGTGCCTGTCCCCAGTCCGCGGAGATAGTAGCAGGCACACTCCGTGTGCCGCCGGCGGACGGCACACGGAGTGTGCCTGCTACTTTCAGGAACACGGGGAGAGGCACCGTTTCGGCAACCTCTTCGCCCGAGTCCGCTCGGCGACGAAACGGAGCCAGTCCCCTTCAGGCGGGCGGCACCTAGCGGAGAGGCCCTCTGCGCTGGTGTCCGGCCTTCAGGCCGTTCTTCGCCCGGCGGAAGACGGGCTGAGAGCCCGGACACCAGCGAAGACACCCCCGAAGCCGGCTATCGTAGGGTGGGCACCGCCCACCGCATTTCGATGGGCGATGCCCGTCCCACGAAGACTATGACTCGTCATGGTCGCTTGGACTGCTCGCCCACAGGTGTTCGCGCCCGATGAACTCAGCTTCGAAGCGGTCAAACTCAGCTTGCTGCTCGGCAGTCGGCTCGCGAGCTAGATCCACACCTTCGTAGTGCGGCAACAAGTCCTTCCGGGCTGCGGCTGGCACCTCGCTCACGCAGGCGAAGCAACGCCGTGGAGCGCCGCCGCGGAACCGTCCTCCGCATTCGCACGGTCGCAGCAACGGTTCGATGGCGGCCATCGTCATTTCCCAGCTTCGATCGTCCGGGAGCCGATCAACCACCGCCATACACACCGGGTCGTAGAAGCTGATCTCAACCGCATGAGGGCAGTGATCGCAGTACAGGCGATAGTCGTCACAGAATGGAGAGTGCAAGACGGCGTACAGTTGCACACCGCAGCCGGGGCAGGAGATTACCTCGGCCTCAAGCCAGTTGTCGTCGGCTTCAGTCATCCGACCACCTTCCTTGGCGAGCCGGGAGCGTGAGCGACCGGAGGGCTGAAA